>JADFXB010000011.1 GCA_015233935.1 Magnetococcales bacterium
TTCGTCCAAACCCCGATATTTAATGGCAAAACGCCTTAGCTTTCCAGGAATTCTTTTATGCTCTTCCAGATTGGGGTTGATCACGGCTGGCGTCTGGCCCACAATATCCTACTGTTTATTCTCTCATCCCTCTTATGGACTCACACAATATGAGAGTGCCCGATCTTAAATTATGGGAAAAAGGTCTTCTGTTGCTGGGGGTTTACATGGTGTTGGCCTTATTGGCTAATCTGTGGCTCAGTGGCGGAGAACAGGAATTAATTCGTCAAATTCAGGCGGCCAAAGTGGAAGATGGCTCCCTGTTGGCCTCCAGTCTGACCGCCTTGCAGGCAGCCCAGGGCAAACGGTTGTGGGCCATTGGTCTGGTGTTAGTGGGAATGGCCATTCCGTTTGGTTTGTTTCTCTACCATCTCTACCAACGGCTGCAAAATATTCACCAGGCTCTGCAACGTTTAACTCAAGGGGATTTTACCCAACGTCTGCCGGAAACCGACCGTCGGGATGAGCTGGGAGGTTTGGCTGTCGGGCTGAATCAGGTATCCACCGTGGTGGAACGGTTATTGCGCACCTTGGGTTTGCATGGTGGGGGTATTACCGCCTATGCCAATGATCTATTGACCATCCACCGTACTCTGACCGGGGATGCCCAGGGGGTCAACGGCAAAGTGGCAGAGGTGGTGGAAGGCAATATGCGGTTGGCCGAAAAATTTGTGGCTGTGCGACAGGCCATGGCCGATACCACGGAAACCATGGAAATTTCCAGTTCAGCCGCCGAATTTGTTTCGGAAAAAATCACCAGTATCGCTGCTTCCGCTGAACAGGCCAGTGCCAACATTACCGGGGTGGCGGCGGCAGCCGAAGAGATCAATGCCAACATATCCGGGGTGAACTCCCGCTTGGGGGAGGTCAACGAACAGGTGCAACGGACGGCCCACCATGTGCAGGGAATTTCCGATTCTCTCGCTCTGGTACGGGCCAAGTGTCAGGCCGCCAGTGCCGAATCCATGGCGGCCAACCAACGCACCCAGGGCACCCAGCAGGTGATGGACAAGTTGATCACCTCTGCCCAGGATATTGGCAATATGGTGGAAATGATCAACCAGATTGCCGAACAGACCAACATGCTCTCCCTCAACGCCGCCATCGAGGCGGCAGGTGCCGGGGATGCCGGGCGGGGATTTGCAGTGGTGGCCAGCGAAATCAAGGCCCTGGCCCGTCAGACAGCGGATACCACCGATCTCATCGCTGCCAAAGTGGCGGAAATTCAAAACAATGCCCGTGAGGCAGCCTTGTCGGCCAAGGATATTGTGGGCAGTATCGACCGCATTTCCAATGCCAACCAGGAAATTGCCACCACCATGGACCATCAGTCCAGGACCGTTGTGGATATTTCCAATGCCATGGGCGGGATTTCCGACGCCTCCCAGGAGGTGACTCGAAGCGCAGTGGAGGTGACCAGGGCGGCGGAAGAGGTGGCGCGGGCCATGATGGAAGCAGCCCAGGGGGCTACCGACGTGGCCCGTGCGGCGGCAGAATCGGTGATGGCCGCCACTGAACTGGTGAGCCTCAACAGCGAAACCCGCTCCATGGCCGATGGGGTACAGCAGTCGGTGGATGAAGGGGAGGTGATCTCCGGTCAGTTGCGCCAGGGCATGGATGCCACGGCCCATTTGGTGTGGAATCTGCAAGGGACGGTGAGCCATTTGCAAGAGATCACCGATTTGATTCAATCGGCCAACAATGCCCTCTATGCGGTGCAGACCTCTGCCCGCTTTACCCTCTCCCCCATGGCCAACCGCCAGTTCAAGGAACACCATCTCAATCTGGAAGGATTGTTGTTACAGGCAGCCCATGGTCGCAATACCGATTTAAGCCAGGTTGCCAAAAGCTCCCGTTGCGGTTTTGATCGTTGGCCAGAGGTTGCCCGTGCTCAACAGGTGGCGGACAAGATGATCTCCCAGGTGGTGGCTCTCCACGATCAATTGCATGAAAAGGCCCAGTCTCTGGTTTCCATGCAGGGCGGGAACAAGGAAGCGGTTTTTCAAAATGTGGAGCAGGTACGGGCGTTGCGTCGGCAACTCTTTCGTTTGCTGGATGATTTGGCCTTGGGGGATAATCCCATGGGGGATATGGGGTTTATCTCCTTCCAACCCCAGGATCGTTTGGGTCAACCCCAATTGGATGAATCCCATGCCCGTTTGGTGGAAGCCATTGGCCAACTGCATCAGGCCATGGTGCGTCATATGGATGGCCAAGGTTTGGAAAAGCTCATTGACCAGCTTCAACAAGCGGTGGCCCAGGTGGTGGCCGCCTCAACTTCTGATAAACTGCGTCAGGAGGGACAGGCTTTTTTGGAGCGTCTGGCCAACTGGCGCAAAGCCTTCTCCGACGGACACTATTCCACGGCCATTGCCATTGTGGGGGGAACCCGCAGTTGGTATGTGCAGAGGCTGGCCGCTTTAAGGCCCTCTTCTTCATGAGGTATTCTTGAGTAGCCCTGTCCATCGTCCATTCCCTGTCCCTTCCATATTCCTGATCCTGCTGGCTGTAGGGTTGATCTATGGTCAGACAGCCGGTTTTGAGTTTGTCAATTGGGACGACAATTTATTTGTCTACCTGGAACCGGGCCTGCAACAGGGTTGGACCGCTGATTCCTGGCGTTGGATCTTTGCCATGCCGGAGCGGGCCTTTTTTTCACCCCTCTCCCGCCTTTCCTACCTGATAGATATCACCCTTTTCGACCTGACACCGGGTCCCATGCATGTGGTGAACACCCTTTTGCATGGGGCCAATTCTGTGTTGGTCTTTTTCCTGATGCTCCGCTTGCGATTACCCCATGAGCACAGTCTGCTGGCCGCCTTTTTGTTTGCCGTCCATCCCCAACATGTGGAGGCGGTGGTGTGGATTGCGGAGCGCAAGGAGCTGTTGAGCATGTTTTTTGGCATGCTCTCCTTGTTGGCCTATCTGACCGCTTTGCGCCTGCATGGCCGATTGCATGGTGACTATTTTCTGGCCAGTGTGTTCTGTCTGCTGTTAAGCCTGTTGGCCAAACCTTTGTGGGTGACCTTGCCCTTCATTTTGCTGCTTCTGGACCAATGGCCTTTGCAGCGTCCCTGGAGTTGGCGGTTGGTGGGGGAAAAATGGCCCTACTGGCTGGTGATCCTGTTGTTTGCTTCTTTAACCATTGTGGTCTATCTGTTGCAGGACAATCTCACCTCCTTGCAGGAAGTCTCCCTGGCCAATCGGTTCAATAATGCCCTGGTAGCCTATGGTTTGTTTATCTGGAAGAGCCTCTTTCCCTTGGCACTTGCTCCCTATTATCCCGTACCGTCAGCAGGGCATGGGGATGCTCTTATTTTACTGTCGGCCTTTTTTTTGTTGGCCGTCTCCCTCCTGGCATGGGGTTGGCGCAGCAGTCGACCGGCCCTGGCGGTGGGATGGTTGTGGTTTTTGGGAAGTCTGGTGCCGGTTTCCGGTTTGGTCAATGCCGGTCAGGTGGTGGCCATGACCGATCGTTGGAGTTATTTTTCCCATCTGGGTCTACTGTTGATCCTGTTTGCCGCCCTGCTTCCCTCCCTGTTATCTTCCACGGTAAAGGCGGGGTTTGTGGGTGTTCTGCTTGTTTTTGCAGCTCTTGCCTGGCAACAGACCACCTATTGGCAAAACAGTGAAACCCTGTGGAAGGCAACCCTGAAGGTGGTCCCTCAGGAGGATGCTGCTCCCATCCATCTGTTGCTGGGGTTGCATTATCAGGACCAGGGAAAAGTTCCAGAGGCACTTGAACAAGTGAGAGAGTCTAATCGATTAAATCCAAAGGATTTTTCTACCATCCTGGTGTTGGCCAATCTTTATGAACAGCAAGGGCAACAACCACTGGCAGAAGACTTATACATGCAGCTTTTGTCTTTACCTACTGAAATTCCTCAACCTTTGCTGACTATTGGTATGAATTGGCTCAAACGGGGGGAAACAGCCAAAGCAAGAAAATTTTTCCAGAAATTGGCTACCCTGCAACGTCCTTCCTGGTATACCTACCAGCAAGATGGTCGCTTATTTTTAGGGCTTACCTGGTGGATGGAGGGTGATGAAAAACAGGCCCTTGTCCAATGGCGGGATTATCTCACCAATGGGGGAACACCCATTCCCAAGCACTGCCAGATAGCGGAAAAAGTATTGCAAAAGGAGGAGTTCCGCCAACTGGCAGCAGCGAAGGAGGGGTTAAAACAGCTATGCAAAGCTCCGTGAACCAATCTTTTTTTATAGGATACGTCCAGTATTTAGGCTTGAACCTTTATTTCTATACTTAGTCTAAAATATAGAAAGCTTCCATGGAGGAGAATATGTTCCAATTTACCGGTATACACCACGTGGCCTTTGCCACCAAAAATATGGAAAAAACCACCCGCTTTTGGCGGGATTTATTGGGTATGCGCTTGGTATTTTCCCATGGCGAAGAAGGATATCGCCAATATTTCTTTGAAATTTCCCCCAATAATCTGATCTCCTTTTTTGAATGGCCCCAGGTGGAAAAAGTGGCCATCCATCGCCATGGGGATCCCGTCACAGGACCGTTTGCCTTTGACCACGTCTCCTTTGGTCTGCCCGATCTGGAAAGCCTGTGGACCCTGGCCGGACGACTGCTGGCCGCTGATTGCCCCCTGTCTGATGTCACCAACCACGGGTTCATCCACTCCATCTATACCTATGACCCCAACGGAATTCCTATTGAGTTTAGCGCGGCGGTTCCTGGCATGGATGTACGGAAAAATCCACTGATTGCCGACTTTCCAGCTACCAGCGTGGGCCAGGAAGGAAGTCAGCCCCTCCTACACTTGTGGCCACCACCTGAAGATATTCCCCATGAAGAACGCTTGGTTATCCAAGGGGATGGCGCAACGGTTTTTGATAAACATGCTATTCGGGAATAGATGCAAGATTTGCCTTTCATCCCCGATGCATGCTTGTGATATCATTCCGAACTGGTTTTAGTGAAATAAATGTGGGGGTATTGGTGAATAAAGAATATTTATTAGTAGTTGAAGATTCCAAAATGTTTTTAAAGGTGCTCTCCGAGCGTATTGCCAAGGATACACCTTTCAGCATTTTACCCGCAGGCTCCCTCCAGGAAGCGCAGGAAATTCTGCAACGCTACCCCGCCTCAGAAATCTTTTGTGCCCTGCTGGACCTCAATCTGCCCGATGCCGGACGAGGAGAGGTGGTGGATTTGGTCATCTCCCACGGTGTGCCCGCCATCATCTTTACCGGTGATTTTGAAGAATCGTTGCGGGAGGATATTCTCAACAAAGGGGTGATCGACTACGTCTTGAAGGAAAGTGCCTCCTCCATCGATTATGTGGTGGAGTTGGTGATGCGCCTTTATCGCAACCAAAAGATTAAAGTTCTGGTGGCAGATGATTCCACCAGTGCCCGCAATGTGATTTCCAAATTATTGAAACGATACATGTTTCATGTGGTGGAAGCCTCTGATGGTCAGGAAGCCTTGAATACCCTGGACAACAACCCGGATATTAAACTCCTCATCGTCGATTACAACATGCCGGTGATGGATGGCTTTCAGTTAACCAAAAAAGTGCGTTCCAAGTTTGATAAAAGTTCCAAGGCGATTATCGGGGTCTCCTCTTACGGAAACAACCTGCTCTCCGCGAAATTTATCAAGAATGGGGCCAACGATTTTATCAACAAGCCCTTTCTCAACGAGGAATTTTTTTGCCGCATCTCCCAAAATCTGGATACCATCGAATATGTGCAAGCTTTGAAAAATGCCGCCATCCGGGATTTTCTCACCGGTTTGCACAATCGGCGTTATTTATTCGATGTGGGCAGACAGCTTCATTCCAGTGCCAGACGTGGGCAGATAACCTTGACCATCGCCATTTTGGATCTGGACTTCTTTAAAAAAGTCAATGACACCTACGGCCATGATGCCGGGGATGAAGTCTTGAAGAGCATTTCCCGGCTTTTGGCCGGCTTTTTCCGGGAAACCGATGTGGTGGCACGCACTGGTGGCGAAGAGTTTGTTGTTTTGTGCGTCGATCTGGCTGCCGACAAGGTGGCGGAGTTGTTTGACAGCTTGCGGCAACGCATTCAACAGGAAGAGGTGGTGTGGAAAGAGGGGAGCCTCCACATTACGGCCAGTATCGGTGTAACTGTGATGCTGGAAGAAACCCTGGACGAAACCATGGCCCAGGCCGATCGCATGCTCTACTGTGCCAAGGAAGGAGGGCGTAATCAGGTGGTCTGTCGGACAAAAGAACAACCCAATGGCAATGGGCGTTGCCCTCTTGATCAAGAATAGACCGCACTGAGTTTGGTCTGGCTTACATAGAGTCCTTCTTCGCTTTGCGCCTGCCGATAAGCTTGGGCCACCTGGCTGGCAAAGGGGACGCTCTTCACCGGTTTTTGCTCATAGATTCGATCCGCCACTTCCGCCCCCAATTTTTGCAATCCAGTCATCTCCTGCACACTGGGCACCGGTGGGAAGTGTTCGTGGAAGGCGCGTTTGCCATTTTGGGAGATGATCTCTTTTACCCGCAGACGATCTTCGTTGGCCTCTTCCTGTTTGGCGGTCAAGGCACCGGGTGGTTTGTTGGGGGAGACATAGGGGGTGGCGCGGTTGGCAATTTCTGACAGTCGGGAACTCTCCCGCATTTGACCCACCTTCTCCACCATAATGGTGTGGTAGGCCATGGCTCCAATGATTCCAAGCTGACTGGTAGCCGACATGGCGGTTCAACTCCCCTGACCAAGACAAAAAAACCGGTGGAAATGACTTCCACCGGTTTAGTATCGGCATCTTCCTCCCCCATCACAAGCAAAAGTTGCTTAGGTGCGGGTGCTCTCTCCCAAAAAGAGATCCAAACGCACGGCGATGATCTGGTGGTGGGCGGCCATTAATCTTTGGCGCAAGGCTTCACCAGCCTGTCGCGCCTCGGCCAGGGTGAGTTCCTGGGAAGGTTGCAGGGAAATTACCACCTCAATTCCTTCCGGGGTGTAGTGAGGCATCACCTCGCGAACGGATTTCCACTCCCGCCGACCTTCCACCAAAGGTGCAATCCAGCCCCCAATTTCCTGACGGTCGGGATAGAAGGGCATGACCGACTTATACTGGTCATCTTCGGTATCCACATGGACCAGAACTTCCGTAACCCCCGGCACTTCATTGAAGATATTCACCTGCAACTTATCGGCAATCTGGTGACCCTCGGTTACCGACAAGCGGTGATTCACCTCCACATGCACATCCACCAGAATGTCTTGTCCCATGCGCCGTGCTTTGAGAAAGTGGGCAGAGCGTACCTGGGGAAAGTTTTGCACCTGCTCGGTAATCCGGTTCCGTACATCTTCGTCGATGGCGGATGCGGCATCGGTCAACTCTTTGAGGGAGTTGTTGGCAATGTCCAGGCCCACCTTGCCCACGAAGAGGGCGACGGTAATGGCGGCAATGGGATCCAGGAAGGGCCAGCCCATAAGGGCACCGCCGATACCGATGAAAGCCGCCAGGGATCCCACCGCATCTGCCCGGTGGTGCCAGGCATTGCCAATGACAATCTGGGAGTTGATTTTTTTACCCACCCGCATGGTGTAGTGGTAGAGGGCTTCCTTGATCAGCATGGAGCCAAAGGCCACCCACAAGGCCATGGATTCCGGGGCGACCAGGTCGGTTTTCTGGGCCTTGCTGATACCATCCACCACGATTCCTGCCGCCAATCCCAACAGGATGATGGCCAGAATCATGGAGGTGATGCCCTCGAACTTACCATGTCCGTAGGGATGATCTTCGTCGGGTGCCCGTTTGGCGATGTACATGCCGACGATGACCACCAGGTCAAAAAGCAGATCCGCCGCCGAGTGGACCCCTTCTGCCACCAGGGCGGCTGACCCGGACAGAATGCCGATGGTCAGTTTGGAAAGGGTGAGAATGGTATCCCAAAACGCGCCTACTTTGTTGACACGTTGGGACATGGCATAGTTTGAATCCTTGGGATCCATTTCGAGATGTGTACTCATGTTGGTTTAGTCGTCAAAGAGATAGGGTTGTGGCCCTAATAAAGCGGAGCGTCTTTCGGTTGGGCTTAGCGGCCGAAAGCGAGGGGAGGTTATGCAATGGAGGATAGCATAAAGGGGATTATCTGAACAATCCCTTAAGAAAGCTGCCTTGATGGGGATCTTGGGGACGTTCCTCTTTGTTGGCATCGGTAGCGGCCCTTTGCAGGCGCATCCATTGATCCAGGCGATTGATCCGGCGGTGAATCAGGTTGATGACCTGTACCACCTCCTGGGGATCGGGAGTCTTATCCGGGTGGAGGATATAGGAGCGGACGTGGATATCCTTGGGAATGCCATCGTCGGGGTCGGAGGTACGCATGGGAGGCGGTGGCGGGGGAGGGGGAGGACTGACCGGACGGGCTTCCGGCTCCGGTTGAGGTTTGGATAAGCTGGTCCCAAAGTTGAGGATGGTGTTTTCACCCAACATGGGGGCGTTGTCCTCTTCTTCACCCTGTTTGGACTGCATGAATTCCACCAGACTGCCACTGGTATGACGCAACCGCTGGCTTAGCAGACGGGCGATTTCTGCGTAAATTTTGACCCCCAGGCGGGGATAGGTGTCGATAATTCGTTGAAAACTGTCGTTGGTCAAACGCAAAAAGATGGATTCTTCGATGGTGACTGCGGAGGCGGAGCGGGGTGAGCCATCCACCAGGGACATTTCCCCCAAAATTTTACCGGCCTTTACCACCGAGATGATCTGCATATGGCCGCCAGAGTCCTCTTTGAACACCCGCACGGAACCTTTTAACAGCATGATCATGAAGGGTTTTTGTTCACCTTCCACAAAAATGGTTTCATTTTTTTCGGTTTGGAAGGCATCCAAAAATTTGGCAAATGTTTCGATCTCCGACCATTCAAAAAACTTGGCCCATGGGTTGCGCTCGATAATTTTGGCCAGCTTGTCCAAGGTGAGGGAGATTTTGACCATGGTGAAAAATGTCCAAGGGTAAGGAGAAATTAAAGAAGAGCACACCGACTTGGACAAGATATTTGCAATAATTATTCCACTTCAGATTTTAAGGTGCGTTCCATGAGTTGGGTCACCACCGTGCGTGGATTGCGGTGGTTGTAGAGAATCTCATAGACCCCGTTGGTAATGGGCATATCGATGGCATGCTTGGCTGCCAATTGCTGAACCGCCACCACGGTTTTCACCCCTTCCGCCACTTCGCGGGAGCTGCCGAGAATTTGTTGCAGGGTTTCACCCCGTCCCAGTCGTACACCCAGGCTGCGGTTACGGGAGAGATCCGATGTTGCGGTCAATAAAAGGTCTCCCAGACCGGACAACCCGGCAAAAGTTTCCTTACGGGCACCCAGTACCACCCCCAAACGAATCATTTCCACCAGACCACGGGTGATCAAGGCGGCACGGGCGTTGAAACCATAGGCCAGCCCGTCGGAGATGCCCGCCGCCAGGGCGATGACATTTTTCAAGGCACCGCCCAACTCCACCCCGACCACATCATCACTGGCGTAGGTGCGAAAATACCGGGTGTGAAAGAGGGATTGGACCGCCGCTACCAGTTGAGGGTCCACCCCGGCAATGGCAACCGCCGTGGGGCGTCCTTCCAACACCTCCCGTGCAAAGGAGGGGCCGGATAGAAAACAAACCCGCCGGTCATCCCCCAAAACTTCCTGATAAATGTGGGAGAGCAGGGTCATGGAGTCGATCTCCACCCCTTTGCTGGCGGAGACAAAACAGGTGTTGGGGGAAATATGAGGGGCCAAATCCTTCACCATGGTGCGGGTGAATTGGGTGGGAACCACCATCACCAGCAAGTCTGCCCCTTGTACCGCCTGGACCAGATCGGTCTCTGGGATAATATGGGGAGAAACGGGCAAATCCGGTAGAAACAGAGGATTGCGTCGTTGTTCCCGAATGCCTGCTGCGACTTCTTCTTCCCGGCACCACAGGGTCACCTGGGGCAATTTTTCCGCCAGCACATGGGCAAGGGCGGTTCCCCAGGAACCGGCTCCCACAACGGTAACACGAGGCAGGGCAGGCAGCATGGACAGTCTCCATCAAGGGGTGGGATTGGGTTGAGCAAAGGGCCAGCGGGCGCGGGCATCCAGGTCACTGCCATGGTGTTCCCCCCGCCGCAGTCGTTGCCAACCAGCAAGAGCAATCATGGCCGCATTATCGGTGCAAAAGGCCAGGGGTGGAAAGGTGAGGGTCAGGTTGGCCTTCTGGGCCATTTCTGCCAACAGTTGACGCAAACGTCCATTGGCCCCCACTCCCCCTGCCACCGCCAAATTGTGACAGCCGAACTGCCGACAGGCCAGAATGGCCTTCACTGCCAAAGCCTCCACGATGGCCTCCTGATAGGAGGCCGCCACATCTGCCAGGGCTTCCCCCTGCAAAGAGGGGTGTTGGTGGAGATGGTTGCGCAAGGCGGTTTTTAACCCGGAAAAGGAAAAATCATGGTTGCCCTTTTCCATCATGGCACGGGGAAAGGGAATGGCACGGGGGTTACCCCCTTCGGCCTGTCTGGCCACCGCCGGTCCTCCTGGATAACCCAGGCCCAACATTTTGGCCCCCTTGTCAAAGGCTTCCCCCGCTGCATCATCCCTGGTCTGCCCCAGCAATCGATAGTCGCCAAAACCACGGGCCAACAGGATTTGGCTGTGTCCGCCGGAGACCAGCAAGGCAATAAAAGGATACTCCAGGGGGGTGGTGAGAAAGGGGGTCATGAGATGACCTTCCAGGTGGTGAATGCCCACCAAAGGGATCTCCAGGGCCAAGGCCATGGCCTTGGCGGTAACCACCCCCACCAAAAGGGCACCCACCAAACCGGGACCCGCTGTGACGGCAATCCCGTGCAATTCTCTTGCAGTGATGCCAGCGCGATCCAGGGCCTCTTCCACCACCGGCTGAATATTGCGAATATGTTGGCGGCTGGCCAGCTCCGGTACCACCCCGCCAAAGGGGGCGTGAACCTCAATCTGGGAGTGTATCACACTGGAGAGTAGACGAAAATCCTCACCCTCTCCTGTGAGTACCGCAGCAGAGGTTTCGTCGCAACTGGTTTCAATTCCCAAAACGCGCAATGATAACTCCTTGGCAAAAGGGGAGGAGATTGCTTACCCTGTAGGGGAAAAGTGTTCATCATCCCCGTTTGGAATACCAGAAAAAAAGAGGAGGAACCGTGGGAAAAAAAAGGCGACCGCCCCCTTCCCAGCAGGAACCCACTCCGCCGCCCTCCATGGACGATCTGTTGAACGCCTTGGAATCGGAGCTGGAAAAGCCCTTGCCCCCATCGCCTTTGCTGGACACACTGGAGATGACGGAAGAAGGGATGTTCCCAGAGGAACACGCCCAGCCCCACCATCATATCCCGGAACGACGCCGGGATGAAGGATTGGGATTGGCGGAAAAACAGATGATCGGACGCATGTGGCATCAAATCACCGACAAATTTGCCGATGAAGAGGACAAAACGTGACCACAATTCGTATTGGCACCCGTGGCAGTGCACTCGCCCTTTGGCAGGCTGAATGGGTCAAATCCCGTCTGGAGGCATTGCATCCTGGTCTTACCATTGAACTGGTGACCATCAAGACCAAGGGAGATAAAATATTGGATGTCCCTCTCGCCAAGGTGGGGGGAAAGGGATTGTTCGTCAAGGAGTTGGAAGAGGCGATTCTGGACGGGCGCACCCAGTTGGCGGTCCATTCCATGAAAGATGTGCCCGCCGATTTTCCTGAAGGGTTGGGTTTGGGGGCGATTCTGGAGCGGGAAGATCCCAGGGATGCCCTGCTCTCGGTCAACTATTCCAGTCTGGCAGAACTGCCTCCTGGGGCCAGGGTGGGAAGTTCCTCCTTGCGGCGGCAGAGCCAGTTGTTGCATTGGCGGGCTGATTTGCAGGTGGTTCCCTTGCGTGGCAATGTGAATACCCGGATCGCCCGTTTGCAGAATGGGGATTTTGAGGCCATTCTGCTGGCTGCTGCCGGGGTCAATCGCTTGGGATTGAACCAATGGGTGCGCGCCCAATTGGATCCAGGGTTGATGCTGCCTGCGGTGGGGCAGGGGGCCATTGGGATTGAATATAATTTGGCGGACGAAGAGACCAAACGGCTCATCGCCCCCTTGAACCATGATCCCACCTGGAAATGTGTCCTGGCAGAACGGGCCTTTCTGACCAGGTTGGAGGGGGGATGTCAGGTTCCTATAGCCGGCCATGCCCGGTTGAACGGGGAAACCCTGGAGATGACCGGTCTGGTGGCCGGAGTGGACGGAGCAACCATGGTGCGCAAAGAAAGAAGTGGACCGGCAGGGGATCCGGTAGCTCTTGGGCGTGCCCTGGCGCAAGATATTCTTGACGATGGTGGAGAAGAAATTCTCTGGCAAGTCATGTCATGCACCGACAAGGAAGATGGTGACTCATAATTGGGAGGAGATTGAAATGCAAGGATTTTTTCGTGTTATGCCCCTGATGGGTGCAGCGGCCTGGTTGTTGTTGTCGGCAACCGCCTGGAGTGGTGAGGAGGAAAAACCACCCCTGCACCATGTGCCTTCCGCCAATTGCGGTGAGTGTCACAAGGAAATTTATTTGCAATGGTCCGACTCCATGCATGCCAAGAGCACCGCATTGAATGATCCCATTCATGGAGCGGTCTATCGGTTGGAAGCTGGGGATCCCACCCAGGAGGGGGTAACCCACAAGGCCACCGGTGCCTATCCCCCTTGTTTGCAATGTCATGCCCCCAATGCGGCCCGGGATAAGAGCACCAAGCTGGATGCCAATCCCGCTTATAGCGAAGGGGTCAACTGTGTTGTCTGCCATACCATGAAAAATTATAAGGGAATTCATGGTGAGGATGGCAAAATGCGCATGGGTGCAGCCGCCTATGAGTTTGCCAATGACAGCCTGCAAGGCCCGGATGGCGGTCCCCATGGCAGCAAGCCCACCTTTGCCCCTGGCAGCGGTGGTGGCGAACCCACGGTCAATCCGTTTCCGCAACAGGCCAATCCCATGCTGTTCAAGGGATCGGATGCCTGTCTGGGCTGTCACCAAATGATGGCCAACCCGCAGAAGGTGGCCGTGTGTAACATTGGTGAAAATTTGTTGGGTAAAAACACCCCGGCCCCCACTTGCCAATCCTGCCATATGCCGGTGGTCAACGGATTTGTAAGTCATGAGATGGCGGGTGGTCACGACACCAATCGGGTGAAAAAATCCCTGGCTACCACCGTGGCGGCCAAGGCTGAAGGGGACAAGGTGCAAGCGGTGGTGACCCTGAAAAACACCCTGCTGCATACCCTGCCCAACGGTG
This sequence comes from Magnetococcales bacterium, assembly GCA_015233935.1. Classification (GTDB taxonomy): domain Bacteria; phylum Pseudomonadota; class Magnetococcia; order Magnetococcales; family JADFXB01; genus JADFXB01. The sequence continues at coordinate 13,345 of JADFXB010000011.1, forward strand.
CCCCCTTCCGCAACATGGTGGTGAAGGTGACGGCGTTGAACGACAAGGGCGAAGTGGTGTGGAGCAACTTCAAGGAAAACCCCATGCAGGAGGATCCCCAGTCGGTGTTGATGCTGAAATTGGTCAACGATGAAGGACAGCCGGTAATGCCCCCCCAGGCCACCAAAATTGGTGGGGATAGCCGTTTGCAACCGGGTGAACAGCGGCAGATCACCTATACCATTCCGGCGCCCGGAGTGAAAAGTGTGAAGGCGGTGGTCCTCTTTAACCTGATGACCAAGCCCATGATTGAAAAAATTGGTGCCACCATCCCTGAAGATTTGAAAAAACCGGCGGTGGTGGGGCAAGCCGATGCCCTGTTGTAATCGTTGGTTGCTTCTTCCCATTCTGCTCCTGGCCGTGACTGCGGTTTCCTCCGGCCAGGGACAGGTGAAAAGTGAAGGCAAGGTGGCGGTTGCCAACTGCAACGGTTGCCACGGCTGGCGTAAGCCGGTGGAAGAACGACGCAAGCTCAATCCTCCCCACAACAAGGTGAACCTGACCCATGGGGCCGGGGCCGGGTTGTGGTGTCTGGATTGCCATCAAAGCTCCAACCCCGCCCTGCTAAAAGGCAGGGAGGGGGAGGGCGTGCCTTTTGCTCGGGTGGAAGAAAACTGTTTGACCTGTCATAACCGCCAGGCCAGGGATTGGGGTGTGGGGGTGCATGGCAAGCGATTGTCTGGTTGGCAGGAGGAGCGGAGTGTGGCCCGTTGTCCCACCTGTCACAATCCCCATTCTCCCCGTTTTATTGCTCTGGTGCCCTCCCCACCACCTGCCCAGCCGCGAGGCACGCCATGAAAAAAGGGGTTTCCCGTCGTCAATTCCTGCAAGGGGCAGCGGCAGCAGGCAGCATGACGGTTGCTCCGGCGGCTGCCGGTGTGGTGCCGGAAGGGTGGCAGGATTCTTTGTCCTCTTTGTTGCAAAGCCATTATCGTCGCATGTCCAAAGAGGAGGTGGAGGAGGCGTTAAGACGGGTGGAACGGCGGGTCAAGCGTCGTTTTGGGGTGGACGCCACCTGTGCCGCCACCTCGCCCCAAGAGGGGGTGGCCTTTGGTTATGCCTTGAATCTTTCCCGTTGTATCGGTGCCCGTCGTTGTGTAGAGGCTTGCATCCAGGAGAATAACTGTCCACGGGATGGCCATACCCAAAATATTCGGGTGATTGCCCAACCCAAGGGCAAGTTGGCCTTGGAGGGTGGAGACCACTATTTTGCCCCCCAGACGGTTCCCCAGCCGGGTCAATGGTATATTCCGGTGCAATGCCAGCAATGCGAGGATCCCCCTTGTGTCAAAGCCTGCCCGGTGCAGGCCACCTGGAAGGAAAAAGATGGCATTGTGGTCATTGACTATGACTGGTGCATCGGCTGTCGTTATTGTGCGGTGGCCTGTCCTTACTGGGCGCGTCGTTTTAACTGGCAGGAACCCCAACTGAAGGCGGAAGAGATCAACCCGCAAATGCACTATCTGGGCAATCGCCCCCGCACCGCCGGGGTGATGGAAAAGTGCACCTTCTGTGTCCAGCGCACCCGTGAGGGTCGCCAACCCGCTTGCCAGGAAGCCTGTCCCACCGGTGCCCGCATCTTTGGCAATTTATTGGATCCCAAAGGCGAATTGCGTTATATCCTCACCCACATGACCGTCTTTCGTCTGAAAGAGGAGTTGGAGACCAATCCCAATTTTTGGTATTTTACGGATAGGTAGGGCTTACACATTTCTTTCACCGGGTATGTTTCAACGCCCACAATAACGGTCCCCAGAAAAACCTTTAATCGATTATTGTCTGTTTCCATAAAGTGAAGCCAACGATATCTAATCGTTGACATTTTCTGTATAAAGGAGGAGGATCGAGAGTTTGTTGAAGTGCAGGTTGACACTATGGGTTGGTAATCCTCCAAGGGATAGCCTGGCCAGACTTGCCGTGCAAATGATTAGGGCGAGTTGAACGTCTGTGCAGGTCATTCTGCCACATCGCATCAAGTTTCCCAAGAAAAGGCATGATCGTAATACTATCTTCCATCTTCGCTGTCTTTTCCCTGGTCATTTTCTGGAGCTTAACTGGTATTGCCATTTCACGTTTCTGGATTGTCAGAAACGTACTGCCCGTTTCTTTGCGTATCGGCGGTGGGTATTTTCTCGGCGTGATGTTGAGCATGGTGCTCTTCAAACTGGGAAACTATCTATTGCCACAACATGCAAGGGAGATCTTCATTGCCATCCTTGTGTTGGAATGCTTTATCCTACTGCCTGGTATCAGGGAAGCCCTTGCCTTGGCGCGCCAAGTGCTTAGCCATCTGAGTTTACTATCAGGATTCATGTATGGGGTTGTTGCCGTCATCCTCTTGTTGTTCCCTCCGATTTTCTGGCTTTTTCCCTTTGAGTCACTCGCATGTTCCAACCACATCGGTAGCGGACACAGTGGTTTTTATGGAAATATGGCACTTGCCTTTACCCAAATGAATTGGGTTCAAGTGGTGGATGTTCACTCCACGCAAAGTATGTTGACAGCGGCATTGATGCTACTGGGTTTTGGTAAAGTATATTTAATCCTTTCCCTCTGGCTCTCTTTTTCCTCTGGTATGTTATTTCTTACTTTTATTGGACTTTTTCAATATATCGGGTTGGGGAGAGCCTATTCGTGGTGGGGGACGATTCTGCTATATGTAGGACAAACCACATTATCCATCTTACCTGTTGTCTCTACGGATAATTTTTTTCCTTATCTTTCAATTTCTTATACTGATGCCATTCTTGGTGCAGGAACTTCGGTTCTCTTCTTTATTTGGATGAACGAATTGGATGGTACAAACAAAACCAGTACCATCCTCTTTCCCGCAGTCGCCTCTATCTTTCTTTGTTTTACTTCCGAACACTGGCTCTCTATCATTATCCCAGCTATGATCATTCTACTCTACTGGCGGATGGTAGGTTCCTGCTTGACCAGGAGGGTATACCTGTATGCGATCATGGGCATGATCGTTGGTTCGTTGGTTGGGTTAACTCAAGGTGGTGCTTTGACCCCCAGGACATTGTTGGATAGTAATCAGTTTTTCCCAATATATGGTAATAAATTCATCAAGTATAAATTTTCTCCCGGCTTGCTTGTCTATGTGCGCACCCTCCCATGGGATAATGAATCAGAAAATAAGAACATTCAAATCAGACCTGCGCATAATGACTCGCCTATTATGTCCTTTTCCGAAGAAATCTGGCAACTGGAGCAACGGTTTTGGGAGTCTTTACGTTATATTTTCTTTCCATTTGTGGGTATTCTACTGCTCCTGTTTCTGACCTTGCACCCTAAAACTCAGAAATCAAATACCGATGCCCCAACCCCTCAAGCATTGCTTGCGGTGTGTGCGTTACTGTATTTGCTGGGGGGATATGTATTAACTTTTGTAATTTCACCTGGCGATACCTACGCTGCGAAATTTTCCATGTCCCGATTTTTAATGCCTGGTTATACCTGGGGTATGCTTGCTCTGGCCGTCTCAATGTATATCATAACTCTTCAATATGCCAAAACATCAAGGATGTTGTGGATTGCCGTATTGACCATGACAAGTATTGGCCCCCTTATAACCTATTCCGAGACAATCATTCACCGTCTTTCCAATCCGGGTGAGATGACCTTCTCATGGACAACGTTTTTCTCAGAGCCTACCAAGTTGATATCTGCAACAAAGGATCGCCCTTTCGGTTGTCATAGAAGAACTTAGGCTGCTCTGGAAAGGATAAGTAAGAGGTTCTGTTGCTTCGTGGATCTGACGATGAGGTTGAAAAATGTCGCGTTTTTATGGTATTGCCATACCAATGAAGATTGTATTGATTGGTATTGTATGGGTATTTTTTTTCCTGGCTGTCATCTCAGGATATTTGGTAAACGTCAGAAACCTGCCAGGAGACAGTTACAAGGGCTATTCTGACGCTTTGACACACATAGCGCAGGCAATGGCCATGGCGCACCCCGGCTCTTTTGCGGGGGACTATACATTGTCCGATTCAAAAGGTCATTTTTTTAATAATTTCCTCGTTTTCTATCTGGAAACCATGGGAAGCTTTTTCCCGAGTTTTTCGCATGCCCACTTCTTTCTGGGAGTGCCCATGACATTTTTCCACTTATCAGGGTTCTATTTGTTGGGAAGAATCCTTGGTGGACGGGCAGAGTGGGGAATACTATTAAGCTTTGCCAGTTTTGCAACTATAAACCTGCCCGTTGAATATTGGGCCTTTCATCTTTATCCACGCTCTTTGGGGCTATTCACTGCTTTATTGCCGTTTTTTCTTTTGTTGTTTGTCCGCTTCATTCATCAGCCTGCGCGTTGGCCCTGGCTTTTCATGCTTTTGGGAGCCAGTTCCTTTGTGCATCAAATATCCGTTCCTTTTGTTGGTTTTGCCCTTTGGTGCAGTTTGTTTGCCTTCCGCCCGCCAAATTGGCGGTGGATTCCCTTTTTGGGGATGTTAACCCTTGTCGGGCTGGCCTTTTTGGCAGGCATGATCCCTTTTGAGATAAAGATTATTATGGATAGTATGGCCTCTGGGGAAGAAGCAGTAAACTATCAGGATGCCATGGCGGCTTTCACTTTTCTCTATGGCAAAAATGTTCCAGTATACCTCCAGCCATGGGGCGTCATTAAACAAACCGTTCTTGCCATTTTGACAACCCCAGGATTAATTGTCACCCTGCTGATTGGCATGGCTGGAGTCATAGCCAATTTGTTGGGATATTTGGGGGAGCGTCGCTTTGGTGTCGGGATGGTGTTGTTATCTTTGGGCTTGGTGTTTGTATCTGGTGCGGTACCCTTGGCAGAACGATACTGGATGGATATGCATGAAAAATTGCCTGTTTTAAAGGATGGTCCTCGCAATTTGGTGTATTTGCTACCAATCATGTTGGTGAGTGCCTTTGTAACGATCCATCGACTGGGGGAGCGTTATACCCGTCCACACCTCGCTCTGTTAGTCGCAGCACTCTTGACAGGGGCTTGGTGGAGTGCAGGAATTCATCAGGGACAAATTTACCCTATTGCAAACATGGGCGAATATACCCAGTGTCTAAAAGAACTCCATTTGGTTTGTCTACCGAGGGAGGACAACGAAATTGATTTTGTAAAAGCACTACAGCAACGTATTCCCTATAAAGGGCGCATTTTTGCTTATGGTCATACCTATCGGCTCAAAGTCATGTTGCATCGCCCTATGGTTTTTTCAAAAAAAGATGTACAGCTCCAATATTATATTTCCAAGAAAAAGATGGTGGAAGGATTTAGACTTTTGCAGCGTATTCAGTTGGTGGAAAATAATCCAGATCCCTTCCAACAAATTGCAGGTGTGAAACAGATTGCCACGGAGCTGGGAGCAGAGTATTTTATTATCTCACGCCACGTATGGGATAGGGTACAGAACCATCAGGATAAGCTCAACGCCCTGTTTGGTGAACCTCTCTACCATGATAACCTGGGTGCTTTGTACCGAATCGGAGCCTCGTGAAAACCACAAAGGGTTCGGTTTAAAGGGGAAATAGTGCACACCTACGATCCAGAATTCTATGATTATTCGTCGCGGCTCAATCGTGCATCCGCTCAGGTCATTGTCTCCTGGTTATTGAAACAGTTGCCCATCACCAGCGTGGTAGATTTTGGGTGTGCTCAAGGAATGTGGTTGGAAACCTGGCAGCAGCACGGGGTTGAAGATGTCATCGGGTTCGACGGTGAGTATGTCCAACTGGATAAACTAAGGATTGCCCCTCATCGATTCAAATGTGGAGACCTGGCACAGCCGGTAAATCTAGGACGCAGTTTTGTCTTGACACAATGTCTGGAGGTTGCAGAGCACCTGCCGCCGGAAAGTTCTGACACCTTGGTTGCAAACCTGGTACGGCATTCATCGTTGATTTTGTTCTCTGCAGCTCCTCCAGGCCAAGGGGGATGCTATCATATCAATGAACAGCCCTACAGCTATTGGCAGCAAAAATTCCAGAGCCATAATTACAGACTGGTGGATGTGGTGCGACCGGCTCTCCTGGAACACAGAGAGGTAAATGCTTGGTATCGCTACAACCTGTTTATTTTTCTACGAGAAGATTTATTGCCGCAAATGCCCGATGGGTGGCGAAAACATTTGCTGGAACGGGATGTGTCTCCTGTGGATATCTCTCCACTGCATTACCGTATACGTAAACACTTAATAAGAGTACTCCCTTTTTGGTTAAAAGAAAAACTGGCAGATTTTGCTGCCAGACGACCTGGAATTTGATTGGCTGTCCTGGTGTAGCAACGTTCAGAAAAAAGTCTTTAAAAATGTGCGAATAATCACAGGTAGTTGTGACAGTCGAAGTCGTTTTGCCTGGTGCCAGAATTGTCGCGGGCGAAAATAAAATTCCCGCACCGCTCTTTTTTGCAGACGCTTTAATTGGGGGCCCGTCATAGAGGGGGTCACCCATATTGGTTGGCGATCTGTATAAGAAATATATCCGCAATAACGCATCCATACTTCAGGGGCCAGCGTATCATTCTCACGTATGGCGGTATCCAACTCCCCTTTCTGTGCCAGTTCCCTGAATAATGGGGATCCAGGATAGGGTACCAGTAAACTGAACTGTGCAGTATCCAGAGGCAGTCGTTTGGCAAAGGCGATGGTTTGCAACGTATCCTCTTCTGTCTCTCCTGGTAACCCCAGAATGAACAACCCGGAAAGTTGGATGTCTGAACAGGCTCGCACAATGCGGATGGCCTCTTCAACGCGTTCTAGTTTTATCCCTTTTCGTATGTTGTCCAGCAAGCGTTGTACTCCGGATTCGATGCCAAAGGCCATGTCGTGACACCCGGCGAGATCCATGGCGCGTACCAACTCTTCATCAATGAACCGGACGTGCCCCTCACATCCCCACCTTACCTGAATGTTGCGCCTTCTTATTTCATCACATATTGCCATAACCCGTTGTTTGTTGCTGATAAACAAGGAATCCATAAAAAAAATATAATTAGCCTGGTACTCGCGTATCAGCATCTCCATTTCATCCACCACCTGTGTCACCCCGTTGTAGCGCGGCTTGGCACCATGGTGAACCACACAAAAGGTGCAGCGGAACGGGCACCCACGGGAAGTAAACATGTGTTTGGCGATGACCTTGCCATCGGCTGCCAGGTTATTGAAGAGCGGGGTCTTGTATAATTCTCTTTTCACCAAGTCTCGTGCAGGCATAGGAATCTCATCCAGTCGATCCACAAACCCGAAGGTGGATGTACTTACGTGAGTTCCATTTTGCAGATAAGAGAGGTTGGGAATGGCAGAAAAATCAGGTTTTTCCTGTTGCAAGGCTTTCAGCAGAGCCAGAAAACTCCATTCACCCTCACCATGGATGACAAAGTCGCAACATTGACATTTTAAATATTGTTCGGCATACACCCCCGCATGAACGTTACCAAATACAACCCAAGCTGATGGCAAGGCTTGCTTGAGTCTTTTGCCCAGGTGATACACGATACCGCCATTGGAGGTGAAGGTGGTGAATCCAACCACATCCGGTTGTTGGGCCAGAATGTTTGTCAATGTTTGTTCCAGGTCAAGCCCTTCGGCATTGGCATCCAGAACAGTCACGGAAAAACCAGCCTCTCGCGCCACCGCAGCTACATAGAGCAACCCCAGCGGTTCATAGGGATGCACTAGATTTTTGCCTTCGCCAAGGAAGGCCGCCAGGTCGTCCGGTGGATTGATGAGAAGAACCTTCATAGTCCCGTTTCCCATAAGATTAAGAATTATGAATCCCATCGTGGGTTGGCCAGCCATGCTGGTGCCATTGACTCAACACGAACAGGGACCACAATTTTTTGCGGTGATCGTACTGTCCCACCAAATGTTCCTGCACCAGGCGGCGCACGGTATCGGTCCGAATTCCATAAGAACGTAAGCTTTCAAAAAATGAAGAATCCAGGAACTGTTCCTTCAGTTCATTGCGCACCCATTGGGCTACGGGAATGCCAAATCCTTTTTTGCGACGATGGAGGATGGAAGGAGGCAGTTTATGGGCAAGGACTCGTTTCAAGCAATATTTTTGCCTGAACCAACGCATTTTGTAGCGGGAGGGCAAGGCAATGGCAAAGTCGGCCAAATCTGGATCAAGAAAAGGAGAGCGCATTTCCAAAGAGATGGACATGCCTGCCATGTCCAATTTGGGCAATATGTCTCCTGCAAGATAGTTGCGAAGAAAATGGAGGGTAACTTCATCTCCCCAATCACGACATTCCATACCATGCAGTAAGCTATTGGTTTCTTCTACCAGATCCACCCCATGCTTTTGCAGAAAGGTGGAATCTTCCATGAGTTCTCCGTAGTCTGCTGGCAGGAAAGCGGCCACCCAAAATTGGTTGCGAACAATGGGTGGCTGATAGAGTCCCAGTATAAATTGCTTTGCCTTAAAATCCAGGCTCATGTTTTCCAGGGAAACCGGCATTTGTCGCACCAAAGGGCAGACGATGCCACGATGGAGAAAAAGGGGCAGATGTTCATACCATTGGGCCACACCGTGGGCCAAAAAGGGATCGTATCCCATAAACATTTCATCCCCACCGTCCCCTCCCATGATCACGGTCACGTTTTGCTTGGCAAAACGCGCCAGGGCATAGGTGGGAGCCAGGGAAGGATCAGCATAGGGTTCGTCCATAATGCGCCATAGATCAGGCAACAGGTGTACCAAATCTCCTGCCATCAGAGTTAGTTCGTGGTGATGGGTACGAAAATGTTTGGCAACCTGACGTGCGTATTGGGATTCATCAAAAGAGCGTTCCCGAAATGCCACCGAAAAACTGGAAATTTCCTGGTCCGGCATAATCTTACGCATGTAAGCAAGTATGGCGGAGGAGTCCAGTCCACCGCTGAGAAACAGGCCAAGGGGTACATCGCTGATCAGTCGACGGGCTACTGCCTTATGGAGGAGGGCATCCAGTTTTTCGCAAACCGCTTTGTCGGAACTGTTCTCTATGGTGGGTTCAGCACAAAATTGGGGAGTCCAGTAGTGGGTTTCCCGCGCCCCTGTCCGTGTGAATCGTACAAAGGAACCAGGAGCAACTTTGCTCACACCCATCAGAATGGTGGAAGAACTTGGAAGGTATTCATAGTACAGATAGCGTGCCAACCCCTTGGGATCCACCATTCTGGGCACGTCAGGATTAACGATCAGGGCCTTGAGTTCGGAGGCAAAATGAAGCCGCTGTTCATTATAATGGAAGTAGAGGGGTTTCTTACCAAAACGATCCCGTGCCAGATAGAGTGTTTGACGCGGGCTATCCCACAAGGCCAGAGCAAACATACCATTGAGGCGGGAAAAAAACGCTTCACCATGGCTTTCATAACCATGGATAATGGTTTCTCCGTCGGAGTCGCAGCGAAACTCATGGCCAAGATTCAGTAACTCGGCACGCAACTCTATAAAATTATATATCTCACCATTAAACACCAGCCAGATGGTTGCAGTTTCGTTGGACATGGGCTGATTGGCGCGTTCCGACAGGTCGATGATGGAAAGACGTCGGTGAACCAGTCCGATACTGGGGCCAGGGAGTTTGCCCTCAGAATTTTCCAGGTACAGTCCAGCGTGGTCGGGACCACGGTGATACAGGCGATCTCCCATGGCCAACAATTTTTCCCTGGTCAGCGGATAGCCTGAAAAGGAGAGGGTGCCAGCAATGCCGCACATCAAACCACATTCTTGCTTGCCAGAATTTTTTCAACAACAAAGGGTGCTTTACGCAATGACTGGAAGTAGGAGCGGATGTTGATCTCTGCCAGCAATCCTAGAAAAGCAAGTTGCAGACTGAAAAGGCCCACCCCTCCCAACCAAAGTAACAGTTGGCTGGGTGCCATGGTGTTCCAACCTTGGAAGTAATCCAGAGCAAAGACCAACAGCAGATAAATGCTCCCCAGGAAAAAAGTGAAAAGGGAGATTTTCCCAAAAAACTGCATGGGACAGGTCAGAAAGTCACCAAAAAAGCGGATGACCAACAGATCAAAAATGACCCGAACGATACGGCTTAAATTATATTTTGGCTTTCCATATTTGCGGGAACGATGGTGAACAGGCATTTCGGTGATCTTGGCTCCCAGCCAAGCCGCAAATACTGGAATGAATCGATGCATCTCCCCGTAAAGATCAAGATTTTTTACAATATCTCTTTTATAGACTTTGAGGGTGCAACCATAATCGTGCAATCGTACATGGGTACCGGAAATGAGCCAACTGATGATGGCGTTGGCGATTTTGGATGGTAGAATGCGAGTCAAATAAGCGTCCTGGCGGTCTTTTCGCCATCCGTTCACAAGGTCATAGCCCTCGGCCAGTTTATTCAGCATTAGGGGAATGTCTGCTGGATCGTTTTGCAGGTCTCCATCCAGGGCGACCACCACCTTGCCGCAGGAGAATCGAAAGGCTGCCATCAGTGCTGCGGTTTGGCCAAAGTTACGGGAGAAACAAATGATCTTGACCCGTTTGTCCTGTTGTCGGATGGCATCCATCTTGGCAAAACTGCCATCGCGACTCCCATCGTCCACAAATATAATCTCGAACTCACATCCAAGGTTATTCATAACCTGGGTAAGCTCTTCGTAAAGACTCTGTATGTTGGCCTCCTCATCCTTTATGGGGATGGCCAGAGAAATGTCTAGCGACTGATCTGGGTTTTCATTCTCGATTGAGGTAATGATTGAGAACCCGGCTATGTCTCTAATGTTTGCCTGAAGCATTGTTGTGCGCTTCCCCACCAACATCCATCATGAAAAATGAAAATCATCATTTACATGAAAAAGAAGTTGGATGCAAAGTGTGTCGTTTGACCTAAGATCCTTACCAAACAGTGGCCTTTCATGTTGGCACAAATTGTTTTGTTTTTCCAGATTTTAATTCTGCTTTGCTCCATTGAAATCCAGTACAATCAGTTGACTAAGCACTCCCAATGCCGCACCTTTGAATAACCCCATTTATGGGGTGCTTCTGTGTCATGGAGTGTTCGAAATTTCTCCGGCTGTTGCCATGTCTGGGTGTTATCCATCATAATGAAAACATGTGATAATTTTCTTTTGGTCGGAGCCTCGATGGGGTCGAAGGGAGGATGCCGGACCTCTTGGTTAAAAGCCTTTTTTCGTTGAATAAAACCGAATCTGGAGGGTATATGGGAATTGGCAAGAGTGTTTCGGATGAGCAGTGGTTGGGTTCTTCCGATCGGTTTGGCTACTCTTGGGAGCATTTCAGCACCTTGACGCCGGAGCAGGAGGAGCAGTTTATACGGTGGACCGCAGTACTGGGGCCAGATCAACCATGGCATGGCAAGCGTTTTCTGGATGTGGGATGTGGTGCGGGTCGCAACAGTTATTGGGCCATGAAACACGGTGCCGTGAGCGGATGCGCCATGGATATTGCCGAAACCTCGCTGGAGGCTGCGCGGCGGAATTTGGCTGTTTACCCAACCGTTGACGTGGTATTTCGGAGTGTGTTTTCCCTGGAGTCTGGAGACTATGATATTGTTTTCAGTATTGGGGTGATCCACCATCTGGATAATCCTTTAGAGGCCATTCGTTGCATGGTCAAGGCAGCCAAACCTGGAGGCAAAGTTCTGATTTGGGTTTATGGATACGAAAATATGCGTTTCATGGCAAGGGTGATCAACCCATTGCGCAAGCTGTTGTTTTCCCGTTTGCCGGTTGGGTTGGTTCGCTGGTTGGCGTTTCCGCCAGCAGCGGTGTTGTGGCTGCTGCTACGTTTAGGGTTTGGTCAGGTAGATTACTTAAAATTATTGCGTAAATTTTCTTTTATTCATCTGCATCATATAGTTTTTGACCAAATGTTGCCACGAATTTCCAACTATTGGCGACGCGATGAGGTTGAAGCGTTGATGCTGGAGAGTGGGTTGTGTGATATTCGCCTGGAATGGGTCAATCAGGTCTCCTGGTCAGCCGTTGGCACGGTTCCAGAGACACTGCCAAATTGAGGTGGTACTCATGGTCAGGACTATTTTTTCATTATGATTAGCTCCAAACAATGACAACTTTTTGTTCCTCAAGCTAACATTCCTGTGAACCTGCTTCACACTTCCCAGTCTGCCAGGAAAAGTACGGATTTTCCTGGCAGAGGCCGTCCATAAACCCTTACCCCAACAACCGCCGATGCTCCACCATCAGGCATTTATCCTGAATGGCCTGCAGGCCAGCCTGACGGGCGATGGCCATGCTCTCTTCGTTGGTGATGCCGCTCTGCAACCAGATGGCCTTGGCCTTGATAGCCACCGCGCTTTGGGCGATGGGAGGGGTGTCTTCGCCACGACGAAACACATCCACCAAATCCACTTTTAGATCAGCAGGAATTTCTTCAAGGGAGGGGTAGGCTTTTTCACCTAATATTTCAGGAAAGGCCGGATTGACAGGAATAATGCGATAGCCCTTGGATTGCATATAGGCGGTAACCCGGTAGGCCGGGCGATCTTCCTTGGGGGAGAGGCCCACCACGGCGATGGTTTTGCACTCTTGTAACAGTTGGATCAATTCCTGGTCGGTCACAGACATGGATTCACCTATTGAAATGGATGGGTTAGCGACACTCTAAACCGCTGCCCTCCACCGGCAGCACGGTACAAAAAATGCGATCTTCTCCCGTTGGGGTGGGAATCAGACTGAAGCGACAGCGCAGACACAAACGTGCCCCGGAGGTGGTACGCAAGGGCAGTTGCAAAGGACCCACCGTGCCGCTGTTGCGTAAGACAATGGAGATGGCATCCCACAATTCGGGATCCTCTGCCAGGGAGCGGATGGATTGTCCAATGTGTTGTTGGTCCAAACCCAGAGTTTGCCCACCCTTTTCATTGTAGGCCAACAAGGGGTGATCGGGTAGGGGGTCGAACCAGAAGGCAGGTTCTGCGATATCTTCCGGGTTGAGAATGGCCTGACGGGAGCGGGCGGAATGGACCATTTGCTTGAGCAGATCGGTTTGGGTAAGCAATCCCCGCACCTTGCCCTGATTGTCGATCACCGCCAGCCGTCGATGGCCTTTCAGGCGGAAAAAGTCCATGGCATAGAGCAGATCCCGATCCATTTCAATAGTCACCGGATGGGGATTCATGAAGTTTACCACCGGCCACTGTGGGGACCATCCCTCTTTCAGACGGGCGCGTACCAAGTCGCCTTCCGTGACAATTCCTGTCAATTGTTCGTTTTCCACCACCAGGACACATCCCCGATGCCAGCGTACCATTTTTTTGGTGACCTCCTGATAGTTCTGGCTGGGAGGCAGGATGGGAGGCGGGGAAGGGATCAGGTCCGATACCCGATAGTGGGCCAAAAGATTAGAGCGGGGCAGTGAAGAAAGGATCTGTTTTTCCATCACGCCACCGCTTAAAATGCCATCCTCGTTGAGGACGGGAAACCGGCGGATGCGTCGCTGGTTGAACAGGCGTAAAAATTCCTGGCAGGCGGCACTCTCGTGGATCACCTGTGGGGTGGAGAGGGAAAGGGTGGAGAGCGGGGTGTTGTCTAAATCCAAACCCTTGTCAATCCACTGGATCATGTCATATTCAGTGACCAGTCCCACCAGTTCCATGCGCTCCAGGACCACGGCGAAGCCGGGAGCCTGGCGGGTAATGGCGGTCATGGCCTCCCACAGGGTACTGTTGGGAGAGAGGGTGGTAATGTTGCGAAACATGCAATCACGAACGATGGTCATGGATCGGTCCACCAGGGAAGATGGCAGGAATGCACCCAATGGTGCGGGTTGGTAAAGTTTTCACCAGTTGGCAGAATGATATTCGCTTGCTCTTCTGAATCAAAGGAACAAACATGGCCTTGTCCAAGGAATCTCTTCCCTTTTCCGCTTTGGAATCCGCCCGCCGTACTTTGGCCATGGAAGCCGATTCTTTGCAACAGATGGCGGCCCGTTTGGATGAGCAGTTTGAAAAAGCCACCGATCTGTTGTTTAACTGTCACGGTCGTGTGGTGATCACCGGTATGGGCAAGTCGGGACTCATTGCCCGCAAGATTGCCGCTACCTTGGCCAGCACTGGAACACCCGCTTTTTTTCTGCATCCGGCAGAAGGGAGTCATGGGGATATTGGCATGGTCACCCCCAAGGATGTGGTGGTTGCCCTCTCCAACAGTGGGGAGACCCAGGAGGTTGTTGCCTTGTTGCCGGTGATCAAGCGCATGGGAATTGGTTTGCTCTCCCTGGTGGGCAATGTGACCTCCACCTTGGCCCGCATGAGTGACGTGGTATTGGATGTTTCCGTCAGTCGGGAGGCTTGTCCCATGAATTTGGCCCCCACTTCGTCCACCACGGCAGCCCTGGCCATGGGGGATGCCTTGGCGGTGGCCCTGTTGGAAAAACGCAACTTTGATCCCGATGATTTTGCTCTGCTCCATCCAGGGGGAAGTCTGGGAAAAAAATTGTTGCTGCGGGTGGGCGATTTAATGCTTAAACAGAGTGAAATTCCTCTGGTGGCCCGGAGTGCTTCTTTTCATGAAACCATTCTGGAAATGACCGCCAAACGTATGGGCATGACCGGTGTCTGTGATGAAAATGGTCAATTGATCGGCATCATCACTGATGGAGATTTGCGCCGTTTGTTGGAAAAAGACCAGGAATTGACCCGCCGCCAAGCCAGTGAGATCATGACCCTGCATCCCCGCACCATCCGGCAGGATGCCCTGGCCATGGAGGCCCTGCACCGAATGGAAACCCACAAGATTACCAGCCTGTTTGTGGTGGATGAAAACCAGGCCTTGACGGGTGTTCTCCATCTCCATCATTTGCTGGCAGCGGGATTGGTATGATGATCAAACAGTTTCCCACAGAAAAGGCCCAAAAAATTAAACTGGTCGCCCTGGATGTGGACGGTGTGTTGACCGACGGAGGCATTGTCTTGCATGAAACCGGTAGCGAGAGCAAACGGTTTTATGTGCGGGATGGTCTGGGCATTCGTCTGTTGGCGCGGGCTGGGATTACCGTGGGTTTGATCACTGCCCGTCACTCCCAACTGGTGGTCAGAAGGGGGCAGGAGTTGAATCTGGCCTTTGTTCATCAGGGTATCAAAAACAAATGGGCCGCCCTGCAAGGGGAGATGAACCAGCGCAACCTGGTCGCCTGGCAGTGTGCCTATATGGGGGATGACCTGGTGGATTTGGACCTGCTGTCTCGGGTGGGACTTTCGGCAACCCCTGCCGATGGTCAACCGGAGGTGATGGAGCGGGTGGATTGGATTGCCAGCCACAAGGGTGGTTGGGGGGCGGTGCGGGAGCTGGCCGAACAAATTCTAAAGGCCCGTGGCGAATGGTCCAACCTGGTGCAATCCTTCCTGCCTGCTCCAGAGGAGGGGGGATGAATCGTCAACAGGTTTGGCCCTACTTTTTTCTAAGCCTGCCACTCCTCATCCTGTTTTTGGTGGGATGGCAGTTGAGCCATTTTTCCGCCAGCAACCGTCCCAAGGGTGGCGTGGGTGAGGAGGGGTCCACCATTCAGGATTTACGCATTTGGCACTACCAGGGAGAACGCATCGCCTGGACCTTGGAAGCCCCCAAGGCCATCAGCCATTTGGATGGTACCATCGATGTGGAGCAACCCCGCCTCTTGTTGCTTTCCAGTCGGGGGGAAGAAACCCGTTTGCGGGCTGGTAGCGGCTGGGTTTCCCAACAGGGAGATTTGACCATCTTTCGTGAGAATGTCATCATGGAAGACAATCGCCAACGCCGCTTGACAACCCAAGACTTGCGCTATCAACCGGAGTTGGGCATTCTCTCCTCTATGGAATCTTTCCAGTGGCAGGATAAAGAGGTAACCTTGCAGGGTACGGGCTTCCGCATGGATCAAAAAGACAGGAAGCTCAGAGTGATGCAGGGTGTCCAGGCCAATTTTGGTGACGTTTTTACCACAGGTAAATGACATGTTCCATTCCACCCGCTTGCTGGCTTTGTTGATGGCTTTGTTGGTTCCTGCTTATCTGGGAGCCGCCTCCAAACTGGAAATTGCCGCCGACAAGCTGGACATGGATGAACGCAGCCGGGTTGCCACCTTTAGTGGAAATGTGCAGGCCCATGACCAGGAGATGAAACTTTCGGCTGAAAAAATGGTGGTTCGCTATTTTGGTGACGACAATCAGGCCAATAAAGGCGTCCGGGATGTAAAAGCCGAAGGCAATGTGGTGATCCGGGTGGGTGACCGAGAGGGGCGGGGTGATTCCGCCTTTTACAAAGTCCAGGAAAATACCATGGAGTTGACCTCCAACCGTGGCAAGGCCACCATTTTACGTGGGGATGACCGGCTGGAAGGCAAACGCATCGTCCTGTATTTGACCAAAGATCGCAAGATTGAACGGGTATCGGTCCAAGGCGGTGAGGGACGGGTATCGGCACGCATTACCCCACCAGAATCGGGGGGCGGGCGCGGTAAAACCTCCGACAAGGAGTGATTTCCCGGTGAGCAGGTTGGAAGCGGTCAATATTGCCAAGCACTATCAGCGGCGAGATGTGGTGTCGGATGTCTCCATCCACCTGCAAACTGGTGAAGTGGTCGGCTTGCTGGGACCCAACGGGGCAGGTAAAACCACCACCTTTTATATGCTGGTGGGGCTGGTTATCCCGGACAGAGGGACCGTTATGCTGGATGGTCAGGAGATCACCCGCACCCCCATGTATCAGAGGGCACGTGCCGGGGTGGCTTATCTGCCCCAGGAAGCTTCGGTCTTTCGCAAACTATCGGTGGCCGATAACATTTTGGCCATTCTGGAGACCATGCCCCTTTCCCGCAGCGAACGTACAGAGCGGTTGGAAAGCTTGATGGAGGAGTTGGGTGTTGCCCATTTGGCGTCCACCATGGGATATTCCCTCTCTGGTGGCGAACGGCGTCGGGTGGAGGTGGCCCGTGCTCTTGCCATCAATCCACGGTTTTTATTACTGGATGAACCCTTTGCCGGGGTAGACCCACTGGCAGTGGGTGAGATACAATCCATCATCCGACGATTGCAGGCGAAAGGCATCGGTATCTTGATTACCGACCATAATGTAAAGGAAACCTTGGATATTTGTCAGAGAGCCTATATCCTGGCAGATGGACGGGTACTGGCCCATGGGGATGGTCAGACCATCGTCAACAATCAACAGGTTCGGGAAATGTATTTAGGTCACGACTATACCATGTGACCTTCCAACGGTGGAAAACGCTGTATACTAATGTATATGGGGAGAATGTATGGCCCTGGGATTGGATCTGAAACTACGAATGGGAATGCAACTGGTGATGACGCCCCAGTTGCAATTGGCCATCCGTCTGTTGCAGATGTCCACCTTGGAACTGAGCGAATATTTGCAGGAAGAGCTGGAGAAAAATCCTCTCCTGGAAATTTCCGAAGACTACTATCGGGAAGCATCCACCAGTCTTTCTTCCAACAATCGGGAAGAAGAGTCCTACTCGGAAAATTTTGAATCTTCCAACCCCATCCCGGAGAGCAGTCGGGATGACTCCGGTGATCGGGGGGATCGGGAGGATGATTACGAACGGGAGTTGCCGGTGGATGCCAACTGGTCGGACATCTACGGCGACGGGGTGAGCGGTGGCAACCATGAGAGCAACAACAGCCATTCAGGCGAAGGTCTCTCTCTGGAAAACGTTCTCACCCGTGGCAGTACCCTGGCCGATCACCTCAACTGGCAGTTGGGACTTTCCGCCCTGAATCAACGGGAGCGGGTGTTGGGGTTGGCCATTATCGATGCCATCGATGAAAACGGCTATCTCACCGCCGACCTGAACAATCTTGCCACCATTTGCAAAGCCACCCTGGATGAGATGGAAGACGCCCTGGTGCTGATTCAATCCTTCGAACCAGTGGGGGTGGGTGCGCGTAATCTGGCGGAGTGTTTGCGGCTTCAAATGCGGAGTATGGGCTACACCAAACCGCCGTATACCCTGATTCTGGACTATCTGGAAGATTTGGCCAAGCGGGATTTTCGCAAACTCAAAAGAGTTCTCAAGCTGGATGATGACGGCTTGGCGGATGTGATGGATGTGATCCACTCCCTCAATCCCAAGCCTGGTCTGGCCTATGGTAGTGAATCCGCCTCCTATGTGGTGCCCGATGTCTTTGTTCGCAAGGTGGGGGAGCAATGGCTGGTGGAGGTCAATCAGGATACGGCTCCTAAGCTGCGGATTAATCCCTATTATCAAAGTGTTCTCTCCCAGCAAATGTCCCCCCAGGACCGGCGTTATTTGTCGGACAATTCACGTTCTGCCCAATGGTTGATTAAGAGTTTGGAACAACGCACCCGTACCATACTCAAGGTGGCGGAGAGCATTGTTCATATGCAGAAAGATTTTTTTGAATATGGTCAGGAACATTTAAAACCGTTGATCCTTAAGGATGTGGCTGAGGATGTGGGGGTGCATGAGTCCACCATCTCCCGTGTGACCAATAATAAATATATGCACACGCCACGGGGTATCTTTGAGCTTAAATATTTTTTCACCTCCTCACTTGCTTCCACCAGTGGTGACAATCATTCTTCCGAAGCGGTCAAATTTAAATTGCGTAAGCTGGTGGACAGCGAACCTGCCAAACGTCCTCATTCCGATGAAAAATTGGCCATTCTGTTGAAAGAGCAGGGGATCGATGTGGCCCGGCGAACGGTGGCCAAATACCGGGAAGCCTTGGGAATTCCCCCCTCCTCACGCAGAAAGAAACTTTCTTCGTAACCCGCTTTCTGTTAT
The DNA here is from genome assembly GCA_015233935.1 of Magnetococcales bacterium. Classification (GTDB taxonomy): domain Bacteria; phylum Pseudomonadota; class Magnetococcia; order Magnetococcales; family JADFXB01; genus JADFXB01. The sequence goes on from JADFXB010000011.1 coordinate 32,107, forward strand.
GAATAAACCATCCTAATGGACAAACAGGGGGCATCCCCCCTACGAACCTTTTTTCTCACTCATACCTGGCGGCCAGGGCATGAAATTATCCCAGTTGTTGGTGGAATCCAGGGTGATGGCCATGGTTGGCCAGGTGGATAAAGGCCGTTTATTGCAGCGGATTGCGGAAGTATTTGCAAGAGATCTACCGGGTGCCTCGGTCAGCCAGATCAAGGAGCGATTGCTGGAGCGGGAAGGGGTCTCTTCCACCGGAATAGGCCAGGGCATTGCGATCCCCCATGCTCGTTTGTCGTTACAGGAGCCGGGGGGGAAATGGCTCACCACCCCTATGGCAGTGTTGGCCAGGAGCAAGGAAGGCATGGCGTTTGAGGCCCTGGATGGCCAGCCGGTTCACCTGGTCATGGCCTTGATCTCTGCCAACGAAAATCGTGAAGATCATTTGCGTGCTTTGTCGATTTGCTCCCAGGTATTGCGTCATGAGGAGGTACGTCAGCGGTTGCTGCAAGCTCGTGATGCTGCCACTATGTTGGCGGTTGCCTTGGGAAACCATGAGGGAAATGATGAATAAAATGAATAACATTCTGCAAGGGAATCATTCACCATGACCACCCCTGCCAAGGTTGTTGAACAGTTGGTGTTGGTTGCCGGGCTTTCTGGTGCTGGCAAGTCCACGGTTTTGCATCATTTGGAAGATTTGGGGTTTACCTGGGTGGATAACCTGCCTTTGGGATTGGCAGTCACCTTTTTGAACCATTTCAACATTGAGGGGGAGCACCATCGGCGTATTGCCATTGGACTTTCTTTTCGGGATCATAACTGCCTGGAGCGTTTTCGCTCGTTGCGTACCGAGTTGGAAATGCTTTGTGGCAAGGTGGACTTGATTTTTCTGGAAGCCAACCACGATTTATTGATCACCCGTTTTCGTGAAACCCGTCGACGTCACCATTTGGCCAATGATTCTCGCACGGTGGATGAGGCGGTGCATCTGGAGGCCAATCAGCTGGTACCTCTGCGTGACATGGCGGATTTGCGCCTGGATACCACCTTAACCACGGTCTCCCAATTGAAAGCCAAGCTGGATTATCTCTTCAAGGATGTGCAAACCGATGAGATGATCGTCTTTATGCGTTCTTTTGGCTTTAAGTATGGGGTGAATACCGATCCTGACATGGTATTGGACGCCCGCTTTCTGGCCAACCCTCATTATGATCCAGCGTTGCGTCCTTTGACGGGCAGAGATGAAGAGGTGATCCGCTTTTTGCAGGAGAAAGGTGATTCACGACTTTTTCTGGATCATTTGCTCCAGTTGTTCGGCTACCTGTTGCCCAACTATCGCAAGGAGGGTAAACGTTATTTTACGGTGGATATCGGCTGTACCGGCGGACGCCATCGTTCGGTCTATCTGGTGGAGCAACTGGCGGCGGCGTTGCGGCAGAAGGGTGAGCGGGTGTTTATCCGTCATCGTGACGTGGACCGGGTTTCACCAGAAAAGGGGACTTTACCCGCTACAAACCAAGGTATAACCTCCAGCCGGGGGTGAGCCAGGCTGGAGGTTTCTTTCGTATTCAGTGCTGCAACCGCTCGATAGTGAAGACCAAAGGCGGTGAGATATTGTTTTCCAACATAAAGGGCCAGTCGTTGGCGAAGGTGAGCAATTCACCAGAGGCCGGGGCGACAAAGGTGAAGGTGGTGGGTTTTTCCTTGCGGGAATTTTTATCGGTGGGCGGAATAGAAAACTGAACCGGACACCGTTTGCCCTTGGGACATTTGGCATCCACGGCACCCATGAGTTGGAACAGGGGTTGATCAGGTGCCCGTGCCCACAGGCGGCTTCCCAGTCTGATGTGAATATTTTCCCAACTTTCCCAGTCTTTCCATCCCCAGGCATCCGCCTTTATGCTGGCATCTTCCCAGACATTGTTTTTCATCACAACCTGGTAACGTGCCCCTTCCTCAAGATAGAAGCCTGAACTGTTCCAGTATGCTAGTGGACAAACTTCAACTTTAACTGGTGAGCAAGGGACACTATTGAAACTTTGCGGAGATGTATGATTGATATTCTGATGAACGGTTTTCATGAAAGCAATGTTCATGGAAACCAACCCTACAGCGCAAATAAAGAAAATCCAACCAAGAACTTGGCGGAGTTTTCCAGATGTTGGTGTTTTGTCCAGATGAATCCAGGACGGCACCTTTGTGTCATTTGCTCCTGACGACTGTTGTACATCCACACGATTCAGGTAGAGAGAGCGCATGTTTAAAGCCAGGTTGGCCGCTTTATTGGTGAGAACCTTGTTGGAGATGTACAATAATCCTGTTAAAACAGCAATCCCGGTAATCCATTCTGGCTTGTCGGCGATGATGTAACGCAGCAGATCGTGAAACATGGCTGGGAAAAAGTAGCCAATTATTTCGGCCACGTGATGCAGAGTTCCTTTGCCATCAGGGGAAAGCATACTGAAGTCCAGGGGGGGATTTTGCCAGAATGACCAGGAGAAAATACCCAAAAACCCCAACAACCAACCGAAGAGGAAAAAGATTGTTTTCCGCCAATCTTCCACATTCAGTATGGATGTTCTCAATTTTTGATAAGTTGTCGTAGAAGAGACCTCTTTCTCAAAGGGGTTCCCATCCTTATCGACTTCTTTAAACCGGGCGGGTAAAAATGCCGGGGCATAGCCCACCAAGTCACTGCTCTTTCGTTTAATCTCATCCTGCATACGTTTGAAAACCGTATGGTGAATGCAGACATTTCCCAACTCTACTTTGCGCTCCTTGTTGCGGTCTAAATCGTGGCAAAGTTTAGCCACATCCCTTGCTGTATAACGGAAAAGGGCAGCCAACCCGTCCCTTGGATTATAGAGAAGGTCATCCACATTGGCTTTTGCTTTAACCTCCTGCAACGTTTTGGGGGCCAAACATAAGCCGTTGGTGCTGGCATGCTTCATCATCCACGCAAGGGCTACGTTGGACATACCGGCACGGGGATAGCCTCCTCCCACATTGGAATGAGCACCGGCGAACCATACCTGATGAACCTGCACTCCTTGGGACGTGGTCTCCTGCCAAACCTTGGGAAGAAAGGCTACCCGATTATCATCCAAGGCCAGGGCGTGGTAAACTTGTCTAACCGCATAATCTGCCTGATATTTGTGATTAATAATTCCGAGAATTTTTAGAAGCCAGTTAAGTACGTTAAAAATTACCCCCATACCCTGACCCATTTTTTCTGGGAAACCTAAAGCAGAAACCGTATCCCATATGCCAAGAAAATGAATTTTATTATCGTTTGTAGAGTCGAATTGATGGCATTTGTTTATGGGTAGAATATAATCTGAAACTATATAAGTATTAGGTTGCTGCTGATTGCCGAATATTTTTTGCTTAAGTATGGAAGTATAGTAAGACGCATGATCGTAAATAAACATAAAAAACTTTCCGATAGAGCCTGCAATAACATACTGATAATGTAACCAGGCTTTCTTTAATAGATAGTTATATTCATTTTCTTGATTGCATTCTGAAAATTTTATCAGACCGCAAACCTGTACCATACAGGCCAAGGCACGCACTGTTGCAGCTCCACGACTGAAACCGAAGAGAAAAATTTTGTCACCAGCTTGGTAGTGACGACAAAGAAAATCATACCCATCCATAACATTTTGTTTAAAACCAAGCCCCATGGCTCCGCCCAGGGTGCGCCAAATCGGGTTGCTGCTGGTCCCAACCCCGTGGTCATACATGGCCACTTGTTCAATTTTGGCATCTTCGGTCAGGTCCAGGCTTTGGTAGATTTTAAAAACATTGCTATCTGCGCCATAGCCACCCTTGTTACCCGTACCATCAGAACATACCACGATGTTTTTTGCCATTGATTCCCCCATATTATTATTGCAGCTAATAAGATTAATAAATAACAAATGCTTACGGTGTCTCTAAAGAAAAATTTAGATGTTTTCTAATTTTTAAATTGATAAAGGTTATTAAGGCTAGCACAGGTATTTGAAAGAGTCAACTTTTATTTAACACTCAACAATGGACTATAAAGTGTTCAATCATGGCGAATGGAATGACTCCTGTGCGTAGAAGAGAAGGCTTATCATGCTCTCCCACTTGTACAACGGTGGAGGGGGTATTGCCTGCTTGGCCGGGGATGATGGCGGCGATCTGGTTTTGCCATAGGTGTTGAATTTCTTCCGGGCTGGAGAGTTGTTGTTGCCCGGAGAGATTGGCACTGGTGGAGACCAGGGGATAGGGCCAGAGGGATAGGAGATGTTGCACCACTGGGGAGGGGGAGAGGCGTAGGGCAACGGTGGGGTGTTGGGTCAACAGCCAGGGGGGAAGTTGGGGGGTGGCGGGCAGCACCAGGGTGAGGGGGCCGGGCCAGAAGTGTTCCATCAACCGTTTGGAAATGGGGGAGACCAGGGCCAGACGGTTTACCCAGGAGAGATCCGGGATCAGGAGGATCAAACCTTTTTGGGCATCCCGTTGTTTGAGTTGCAGGAGATGGTTGACGGCGTGTTCATTGAAGGGATCCACCCCCAGACCGTAGACGGTTTCGGTGGGGTAGGCGATGACCTTTCCTTGTTGCAGGGCGGTCACCGCCTGGTGAAAGCATTCCGCCTCCGGCAAGGTCATGGAAGGTAAATTTTGGCTTGCAGGGCGGCATCTTTGGCCACCACCGATTGAGCCATTTTTTGCCGTTCCTGGTGGAGCCGCTGCCGCAAGGCGTGATCTTCTACGGCCAAAATTTGGGCGGCGAACAGGGCGGCGTTGCGGGCACCGGCTTTGCCAATGGCCATGCTGGCAACCGGGATGCCGCCTGGCATTTGCACGGTAGAGAGCAGGGCATCCAGTCCGTTCAAATCGGTGGCGGCGAGGGGAACGCCGATCACCGGCAGGACGGTCCCGGAGGCCACCACCCCTGCCAAGTGGGCGGCGGCTCCAGCACCGACGATCAACACCTTGATGCCCCGTTGTTCCACCTGACTCACATAATCATGGGTGCGGGCAGGGGTGCGGTGGGCGGAAGTGACCATGGCTTCAAAGGGAATCCCCAGCTCTTTCAGGGCTGCGGCGGCTTCTCCCATGATGGGCCAGTCGGAATCGGATCCCATTAAAATTCCCACAACCGGTGCTTCAGACATCCCAAATCTCCTCCAATCTTAATGAGACACCCGGGCGATGGCCCGATAAGCGATATCCCGCCGACAATAGGCATCCTGCCATTGGATGCAATCCACGGCGGCATAGGCCTTTTGTTGGGCATCGGCAACGTCGGAACCCAGGGCGGTAACACCCAACACCCGTCCGCCAGCAGTGACCACCTTGCCTTCATCCAGGCGGGTACCCGCATGGAAGACTTGCACGTCGGGCAGACGCGCCGCCTCTTCCAGTCCGGAAATGACCGCGCCTTTGGCATAGGAGCCAGGATAGCCGCCCGCACTCATCACCACGCACAGGCTGGGACGGGGATCCCAGGTGACGGTGGCTTTGGCCAGGGAGCCGTTGGCGCAGGCCATGAGCAGGGGGACCAGGTCGGAGGTCATGCGCATGAGAATGGGTTGGGTTTCCGGGTCGCCAAAGCGGGTGTTGAATTCCAGGGTTTTGGCCTCGCCGTTGTGGATCATAAGACCGGCGTAGAGTACGCCCCGATAAGGGCGACCCTCTTTGGCCATGGCTTTGACCACCGGATGCATGATGCGATTCATGACTTGTTTGTGGATGTCCGGGGTCAACACGGGGGCGGGGGAGTAGGCTCCCATGCCGCCGGTATTGGGTCCCTGGTCGCCGTCGTAGATGGCTTTGTGGTCTTGGCTGCCTGCCAGGGGAAGGATATTTTCCCCATCCACCAGGGCGATGAAGGAGGCCTCTTCCCCTTGCAGAAAGTCTTCCAGCACCACCAGATCCCCTGCCATGCCGAACTCGCGTTTTACCATGATGCGATCCAGGGCTTCTTCTGCTTCATCGAGGGATTGGCAGACGATGGCTCCTTTGCCAGCGGCCAGGCCGGAGGCTTTCACCACCACCGGTGCGCCGTGGTAGCGCAGATGGTTGCGGGCATCTTCAATGTTGCGGAAGACTTGATGTTTGGCGGTGGGAATGTTGTAGCGGGTGAGGATATCCTTCATGAAGGCTTTGGAGCCTTCCAGGGCAGCAGCAGCCATGGAGGGACCAAAAACCGGGATGCCTTTTTCCCGCAGTTGATCGGCCAGCCCTGCCACCAGAGGATTTTCCGGGCCGATGACCACCAGGTCGATTTTCTTTTCTCTGGCGAAGGTGGTGATGCCGGATAAATCTTCAGCGGCAATGGGCAAACACTCAGCCAGGCTGGCGATACCTGCATTGCCGGGGGCGCAGTAGACACGTTTGACCAGGGGTGACTGGGCAATTTTCCAAACCAGGGCATGTTCCCGTCCACCGCCGCCCACCACCAAAACTTTCATCCCCATGAACCGATCTCCCACAATAGTTCAAGATAGTGCCAAACCGATCCTTATATCATCTTGCTGGTGTCGTGGAAAAGGATCCACGGAATATCAGGCGGTCAGACTGACCGAGTGGCGGATGTTTTCTTCGCTCCAGGTGTTGGCTATCCGGGAATAGGGATTGCGAGCAACCTTTTGGCTGTTGGAATCATCGTTGGCTGGGGGAGGATTGCTATATGGGGAAGGAGAGGCTGACTCCTCTGTTTTGCTGCTGCTGGCTTCCTGTTGTTGCTTGTTCAACTCCCGTTGGGCTTCGCTGGCCATTTGTACCGCTTCGGCGGCTACCCGTAAATCTTGGGGGGAGGGATTGGCAGGGGCCAGGGCGGCAGCCCGCACCTGATTGGCCTTTTGGATAGTGGCCTGCGGATCGTTGGGAATTTGAGAAAGGTCGATGGAAACCTCTCCATCGCTCACATAGGCGGCTCCATCCGGGCCACGTTGATAGCTGTAGCTGGGGGCAGAGGCATATTGTCCACCGGCGGCCTGGTGGGCCTGTTCATGGGACATTACTTCCTGCTCCCGCTCTTTCATCTCCTGCAACTCTTTTTTCTCCTCCTCGGAGAGTTTTTTGGCAGTTTCGCTGATGGTTACCCGATCTTGTTGGGAGCCTTCCCCTTCAGCTGCATCGGAGGTGGAGGGGGTGGCGGAGCTTTCCTGATTGGCGGTAACACCCCGTGCGCCCTCCCGACCCATGAGGGCCAGATGGAAATAATCTGCAAACGGGAATACCCCAAAAATGGCCATCACCAGCTTCCTTGTGCCCGATCAAAGAGTTTACCTGATCCATTTATCGGTCGTTCCTTCGGGGGGGATTAGGAAAAATTCCGCAGTGGGTGTGTCATTTCACATGATTCAGGAATGATCCCTGAAAAAAATGGGTGCAAGCATGCGGAATAAAGGTGAAACCTATTCTGGCCCGGCTCTTGTAAAGGGAGGGGAGGTTTTCATTCCCCACAACAGGAGCTTTAGGCATGAAATTTTGTCAGTATTCGCTGACGGCGGTATTCCTCATGGGTGGTGTTTCCCAGGTTTTGGCAGAGCAGGAGGGGAGCACCTCCCCGGCGACCCCTTTGCAGGAGATCACCGTCACCGCCACCCGTGAGGGGGAGTTGAAGGCGGAGACCCCGGCTTCCGTGTCGGTGGTCAAGGAAGAGACTCTGAAAAAAATGCGTCCCACCCATCCCAAGGAGGTGTTGAATCAGGTTGCCGGGGTGTGGGTGAGTAATTTATCCGGGGAGGGTCATTCCACCTCCATTCGCCATCCCCTCACCACCAGTCCGGTTTATCTTTATCTGGAGGATGGCATTCCCACCCGCTCCACCGGATTTTTCAATCATAACGCCTTGTATGAGGTCAACGTTCCCCAGTCGGGGGGGATTGAGGTGGTGAAGGGGCCGGGGAGTGCCCTGTATGGTTCCGATGCCATTGGCGGTACGGTCAATGTTTTAACCCGCACCCCGCCTGCCAAGCCGGAGCTGGAGTTGACCGGCGAGGCGGGCCTGTTTGGTTGGGGGAGGGTGTTGGCCAGTGGGGGAACCACTGTGGGCAATGATGGCTTCCGGGGCAGCGTTAATTTAACCCGCACCGATGGTTGGCATGATCACTCCAATTATGAACGGCAGGCAGCCAATGCCCGCTGGGATCATTATTTTGGTGGGGATGCCATGCTGAAGACGGTGGTCTCCTATGCCAAGATTGATCAAAGCCATGTGGGGGAGATGGATGGCACCGACTTTGCGAAAAATCCACAGAAAAACAATACCCCCCTGTCTTATCGGCAGGTGGAGGCCTTTCGTCTCTCCCTTAATTTTGAAAAGGAGGGGAGGGATTCGTTAATTTCCGTCACCCCTTACTATCGGCACAATGTGATGGAAATTTTGCCCAACTGGTCGTTGAGCTATGATCCCAGCTTGTACACGGTGAAGAACGACTCCTTTGGATTTCTCAGTAAATACAGGAAAGATTTTGAACCGTTGCGGGGGAGGTTAATCATTGGGTTGGATGGTGACTACAGCCCTGGATCCTTTGTGGAGGATAGCATTGCGGTCACCAAGCAAGGCACAGTTTACACCGGTTACACCCAGACCAAACGCATCTATGACTATGAGGTGACCTATAGCAGCCTCTCCCCTTATCTGCATGGGGAGATCTCTCCTTGGGAGGGGCTGCGTTTGACCGGTGGGGTGCGCTATGACTCCATGCGCTATGAATATGACAACAAGATGGCGAATGGGGCGATTGTGGGAGCAGCCGGTCCCTTTCCGGCGGGGGGCTTTTATGGCCATGTGCCAGATGGCAGTGTGAGCTACAGCCATTTAAGCCCAAAATTGGGGGCTACCTACGCCTTTCATCCCGATTTGCACGGCTTTATCGCCTTTAACCACGCCTTCCGCACCCCTTCGCAAAATCAGGTTTTTCGGGGCTCCCGGGAGACCCTGGCAGGACGGGCGCAGGTGGCGGCCCAATCCTTGTTGGATCTAAAACCGGTGAAGGTGAATAATTTGGAAACCGGTCTGCGGGGGAAAATCGACAAGCTGGATTTTGAGCTGGCCCTTTATGAAATGCGCAAGAAGGATGATCTGGTCTCCTATCGGGATCCGGCCACCAATCAGAGAACGGTGGTGAATGCAGGCAAGACCAGTCATCAGGGGGCGGAAATTGTCCTGGGCTTGCAGTTGGCCCCGGAATGGCGGGTGGATTCCAGCCTCTCCTATACCCAACACCGCTATGAACAGTGGGTGGTCTCTGGCACGGTGGATTACAGCGGCAAGGAGATGGAGACCGCACCCAGTGTGGTGGCCAACTCCCGTCTCACCTGGTCGCCCTCCTTTATGAACCAGGGCAGGTTGCAACTGGAGTGGGTTCGGTTGGGCGAGTATTGGCGGGATGCGGCCAACACCAGCCAATATCCGGGCCACGATTTAATCAACCTGCGGGGCAACTATCCCATCAACCCCACCCTGGAAGTTTATGGCTCCGTCAATAATGTGCTGGATAAACGTTATGCGGAAACCTCCAGCCTGTCTGGTACGCAACCCACCTATACGGTTGGTTTGCCCTTGGTGGCCCTGGTGGGGGTGCAGGCAAGGTGGTGAGGATAATGCGAATAACCCTGTGGATGGCTTTGTGGGCGTGGTTTGTCACTCACGCTGTGGCAGCCAACGCCTTGCCACCCCATTTGCTGGCCTTTCCCGGCGAGGGACGGGATAAAATACGATTCAGCTTGAAGGGTGGGGAGGCTTCTCAAGTACACATTTTTTCCCCCGTGATGGAAAAAGAAGTTGTCGTAAAACCCTTGAACCAGGGGGCGGGGGAGGTGTCCCTGGCGGGTGGACAGGGGGGCTACCATTGGTTGGCGGCTTCCTGGCTGGAAGGGGAGGTGGAAAGGGTGGCCACCACGGCCCATTTTGTTGCCCTGCCGGGGCCTTCCCCCGTCTCCCTGTTGAAGGCTGCCAAAAACCCACTGGAGATTATCCCCCAGCCGTTGCCCAGGGAGCATCAACGGTATCGGGGTGGGGAAACCTGGCCCTTTTTGCTGCGTTTTGCGGGAGAGCCGTTGGTGGACAAGGGGGTGGTGCTGTACAGCCAGGGGCAAACCCCAGTGACCTTTCGCAGTGATCAAACTGGGATGGTGCGGGTGACTTTTCCCATACCCGATGAGAAGGCCAGCCATGGTGGCAAACATGGTCGGCATGGTCCCCAGTTTCCCTTTGTTTTGGAGGTGACCCATCGGCAGGGGGAACGGGGCTATGCCACCACCTTTGCCCACAGCCACGGCCCCCACCATGGCCGGGATCTTCCCTATGGGGCGGGACTGGGCCTGGTGGGATTTGTGCTGGGGAGTTTCTTCTTGCATCGGCGGAGGCCTGCATCATGAATTTTTGGACCGGCATTTCCTTTGGCCAACTCACCGCCTGGCGTCGCTGGATCCAAGCCTTGGCCTTTTTGCTCACGGTTTATGGGGGGATCTATACCGGTCCCTATCTGGCGGACAAAATTTCTCGCTCCTTTCCCTCTTTGAGTTGTGTCTACGATGGTTTGCACGGCACCCATTGCGCCTTGATCTCTTTGCAGCATCAGACCCACCATCAGGTGGGGGAGAGTTTGGCCAAGGGTGCAGAGGTGGGGCTTACCCTGCTGAAGCCGTTGGGTATCACCCTGTTCAGCTTTTTGCTGTTTTTCCTGGTGTTGAACAAGGCCTTTTGTGGCTGGATTTGTCCTTTGGGAACCTTTCAGGAGTGGTTGTTCATGGCGGGGCGTCGTCTGGGCTTGGTCTTTCGCCGGATCACCCCCGATTGGTTGGGCAAGGTGCGACCTGTGAAATGGTTGATTCTGCTTTTGTTCATCTTTGTGCTGCCATTATTGACCGGTCTTGGCTTGCTGCCCCATGCCTTTGGGGATCCTTTTTGTCGCATTTGTCCCTCCCGTATTGTCACCACCCTGTTTACCGGTGATCTGGAGCAACTCTCCCTGGCTACCCGTTCCCTGCCGGAGGAGGTGTTTGGTTGGCTGGGCAATGTGTTGTTTGGTTTTATGGTGGCCACCGCCATGGTGGTGAGACAGCCTTTTTGTCGCATTTGTCCCATGCTGTCGTTGCATGCCCTGTTTCGTCGTTTTGCTCCCATGCAGTTGAGCAAGCCGGATCGCCATCGTTGCGGCTCCTGCACCAATTGTTACCAGGCTTGTCCCATGGATATTCCTGAAATTGCCAGTCAGAGTGGTGCAGCGGCCTTCCATGAGGATTGCATCTTGTGCGGGCGGTGTGCCGAGTATTGCCCGCGCCCGGCGGTGATCACCTTAAAATGGGGGCCTTGGGTGTGGTTTGCCTCCCAACGGGAGTATTGCCGCCAGCGGTTTCGGGGTGAGACGCCGGAAGGGTTACCCCGATGATGACCGGTGATTATCTGGCCGCGTTGGGATTGGGGTTGGCCAGTGGCATGACGGTTTGCGCCCTCTCCTGCCTGCCCACCATTGGGGCCTGGGTGTTGGGACAGGAGCGGGATGGGGGAGGGGGATTGCGGGATGCCCTTCTGTTTTTATTGGGCCGGTGGAGCGGTTATGTGCTCATGGGAACCATGGTAGGGATAGGCTCTGCCGCCTGGTTGACCTCCCCTGGCTGGCGATGGTTGGGCGGGGTGTTGTTGGTGGTGGCGGGTTTGCGTATGTTGCAAAAAAGACCGTCTGGTTGCGGGGCGGGTCATCCGTTGCTGCCGCCTTTTCAACTGGGCCTGGCCCAATCCATGACCCCGTGTCCCCCGTTGGTGGGGTTGCTTACCTTGGCGGGATTATCAGGTGACGGGTTCACCGGGGCGATGTTGGCTGGACTATTCGGAGTGGGGGCCATGGTGAGTCCCTTGTTGATATTAATCCCGGTATTGGCGGGTGCGGGACGCGCCTGGTTCTTACAAACCTCCCTGCGCCAGCCCTGGTTGCAGTGGGCTGGTTCTTTCGTGTTGATTCTTATGGGGTTGCGTCAGATGCCTTGGGGTTAGTCAGGTAATATTTTTTTATATCTCTCCAGCAATCCCAACTGGCCCAGTGAGATCCATTGGTTGCGGGCTTGTCCCAGCAAGGCGTTACTTTTTTCTATACGGCCTTCCAGCAGCAGGAGTTCCCCTTGAACGCGCAGGTAACCCATCTCCTCAATCATGCTCTTGGCCTGTTGGTGGGCGGCTCTCGCCTCTTCTCGCCTTCCTTCATCCACGGCAATTAGGCCGGTCAAAAGATGGCCTTCCGCAAGATACAAAACCATCTCCCCCCGCTCTGCAATTTCCATGGCTTGGGCCAGTTGGGTTTTGGCCTGTTCCAGTTCTCCCAGACGGTGCAAGACTCCGGCGAGGGAGAGGAGAAGCCAGGGGAGATAATGATACATACTTGCTTGGCGCATGTCCGCCACAGCGGACTGCACCTGGCTGGCCCCTTCTGTCGGACAGTCCAAGCTTTCCATGGCTAGACCGGTTACTAGTTTGCCAAAGGCGTTTTCCATGGGCCGAGACTTTAGGAATCGTTCCCCAATAGTTATCCCCCTATCAAAAATTTCCTCCCTCTCCCTCTGGCTATCAGTCTGTTCCAGTAAAAACAAGGCGTAAGATGTTCCAGCAAGGGAATAAAGTCTAGGCGAAGAGGGTTGACGTCTTTTTTGCAAAGCCTCAGCCTGCTGGAAAGCCCTCCCTGCCTCTGCCATGCGGCCCAGATTATGGAACACTCGTCCCTGAAAGGCGTGGCAATACAGTCTTTGAACTAGATTTTTCCCCCTTTCCTCAATCCTGCTTGCAAAGGCAATCCCCTGTTCCGCTACCCTACTCGCCTCCCCTAATTGCCCCAGGGAAAGGAGGAGGTCTGTCAGGTCTTGGGCACTGATTGCGGCACCTGTCCAATGTTCCAATTGCTCAACCATTTTCATGCCAACCCTTCGTGGTCCCACCGCTTCCCGCAAACGGCCCAAGGACATGAGCAGGAAGGAGGCTTGAGCAACCAGCCAGCTTCGAACCTGCTCTGACAATCCTGTTACTGGCATCTGGTCAAAACCATGGGGAAAAAAGCCGCTAAGAGCGGACAGGTCGGAAGAGTGGGTGCCAAGGTTTCTTGTGCTGTAATATTGATCAACTCTTTGGATGCGATCCCGATAAACCTTGTGAAGAGCTTCCTCATACTCACCCGCCAGACAACCATGGCGGATGGCCCGGAAGAGGGGTTCCATCTCTTCCAGGGTGTTGGGATGGTGTTTCTTTGGTTCCTGTTGGTAGTGGCGGAAGAGAATTTTGTGTGCTTGAGCGAAGAAGGTAGGGAACTCCTTTTGGAAGGCTTGGCCAAACCATTCTCGCACCAGGGGGTGGGAATCCAGCGGGGCAGTGGGGCTGCCGGGGTTAAGCAGGCCCCATTGGCGTAGCCGGGCGAGGGATTCTTCCACCTGGGTTTGGCTGGCGTGGCGAAAATGTTGGGTCAGGCCGGGGATGGGGTCCGCCTTTTGCAAAGCCTCCAAGGCATGCCACTCCGCCGGGCGGTCAAAAAGTCCCAACAGACGCACCATCTCCCGGTCCAACTCCTCCCCGGCCTTCTGCAAGGCAAGATCATAAGCCCGCATCACCGACTTGGCATGGCTGCCAGAAGGAATGGATTCATCCAGGATGCGAATTTTCAACGCCCTTTCCACCCGTCCCTGGTGAAAGGTGTGCAAATATTCACTCACTAGAACCAGGGCCAGGGCATGGCAGTTGTAACGCCGGGCTGTAGCCTCTAAATCTTTCTGAAAACCATTCACACCCCGATATTTTAACAATTCCACCGCCGCTGCCACTGGCAACATGTTCAAATCATGTTGCCAGATAAACCGGCCTTTTTTCTCCTGCAAGCTAAGATCGGCCAGATGCACCCGGCTGGAGACCAGACAAACCACCTCTCCCGGCTGGCGGGCCAATTCGCTCAAAAGTCCCACTAATCCCTGATCCTTGAACAATCCTCCCAGTTTGTAGTGACCATCCGGCCCATGTTGCAAAGGCTCAACCCCATCCAACACCAATACGGTAGGTTTGCCTCGCAAGGTTTGGGCAAGGAGTTCACCAAGCTGGTAATCTCCCAAAAGCGGATAGCTCACCCCCAAATCCTGTAAAGCCTGGTGCAAAAAGGATGCAGAGGAGGATGTTTGATCCTTGCTTCCCTGGCTGTAAAAAGAGTGACCCAAAAAGTGGGTCTTCTTCGGCCAATCGGAATTGATCAACCAGTGCCGCACCAAGGCCGACTTGCCTGCCCCACCTCCCGCCACCCACACCATGACCCCCTTCTGCATGCCGTCCAACATACTCATCTCCCTCTCCCTGCCAAAGAGGCGGGGATTTGTTTTGGGCAACTTGTCCAGCAGGGCGGCCTTGGTGAGGGGATGGGGGGATGGGGGAGCAGCGAGTGTTGAGGTGTCTTGACCCTGGTTGATGGTTTGATGGAGAGGGAGGATTAAATTTTTAAGGTGTGCCACCACATGGGTGTAGGTAAGGTGGGGGTGGTGATATTGGGAAAGGGGGAGGCGGTTATTGCCAAGAAAATGGATTTTGCCAATCAAGTCATGTTTTTCAAAGTCACAGGGTTTGATGATCAAGGGATAAATTTTGAGTTCGCGTTTTTCATAGCGTTGGCGCAGGCGAGGAATCTCCTCTTCTTGGATAAACCTGGAATTGAGAAATCCATCACTAACCAAAAGAATGGCCGCATCCGCTAGTTCCATTTGCCGAAAAATTTCTTCTTCCCACTCCTCTCCCGTCTCAATAAAGCGGTCAACCCATGGCAATATTAAACCCTGTAATGCCATCTGCATCAAATGACCCAGCAGGCGATCTTTCCAGTCATAATCGACGCTTGCGTAGGAGATAAACACTCTGACCGGCCTCATCATTACCCCACCCTGTTGAGGGACGTATTCTCTTTAAACCATCCTTTTACCTCTGACCTTTCCTCCAGGAACAAAAGCATCATTCCAGGTTAATCAATTTTTTATCCCCATGCAACCTTGGATTTCAAACAAATCTTCTCCGTGATTTCCCATCCTTGTCTGTGGTCCGTGGTAGGAGTTAGGCCAACCCGCATTGGCTTAAAAACGCCCCATTAAACCTTCGAGATGATGAAAAAATGTGCATATTCTGTTGTTTTTTATCAGGGAACTGCTATTTTTCTGAACAGCTTGCGCCGCCATCTTTGGTAAGGAAGGAAAAAATGGGACTATTTTTCTGGCACAAATTTTGATTTGGTCTAAACATTAAGGAGCCGTGATGGCCCCTTGCTGATGCAACGTCCTGTTTGGGTTAAACTGGCAACGCCGCCTTCTCCTCCCGCCTGCTGGTGACGGGGGAGGCGGCATTTTTTACTGGCTCATCCCGATGATGAGTGCCATCGGGAGGAGTTGCTCTCCTTTTTGGACGAGTACGAACATGGCCATCAAGGCAAAAGGGACGCCGCTTGAGTTTTCCTGGAGCGCGGAGCGCGGCCTCACCCTGCTGGTCCTCAACCTGCATCCAGAACGGACGGGAATTTTGCAGGAGGGGTTGCAGGCTGCAGGGTTCGAGCGGGTGATTTTTGTCTCCTCCTTCAGCCGGTTGCAACATTCCATTGCCCTGGAACAGCCCCATGTCATCGTAGTGGACCTGGGCAGGTCGGATCCGGTGGCGGTGGCCCACCTGTGTCGCATGGCCAGGGAGGTGCATTGTCCGGTGGTGGTTTTTATGGATCATGCAGAGCGGCAGATGATGGCCCAGACCATCGAAGCGGGTGTCGCCTCGTTGGTAGTGGATGGTCTACAAAAGGAGCGACTGGGTTCCATCGTGGCAACCGCCATCCTGCGCTTTCAGGCCATGGAACAATTACGGCGGCAACGGGATGAAGCGGTGGCTGCCCTGGAAGAGCGCAAGGTGATCGAACGGGCCAAGGGATGGTTGATGAAAAACCGTGGTCTCTCGGAAGAGGAGGCTTACCACTCCATGCGCAAGGCCGCCATGCACGACAATTGCCGCCTGGTGGAAATCGCCCGCCTGTGGTCCCGCACCATGACCTGACCCCGCCGCAGATGGTTATTAAAAATTCAGTGCGTAACCGCCGCCAATAACCCATTCATTGGTTCGCTGACGGGTGGTGGTGAGGGGGGTGCTGTATTGGATGATGAGGGGTCTGAACGTGACCAGATCATTAATCTTCCAAGCGAAGGAGGCCTCATGGCGGTAGAGGGTGGCCGGGAGTAAACCGGAAAAGCCATCATCCCGCCTTATCTCTGCCTGCTGATTGAGGGTGATCCCTTCCGCCATGGACCAGGCATGGCGCAGGCCGGTTACCAGATGGACACCCCGTTCAGGACGTTCACCCTTGGCAGGCTGATGCAGCCAAACCCCGCCATAAGGGGAGAGCTTGTGGTTGGAAAGGGTGAAGGTTTTTTCTCCCTCAATAATCAAGCGGTAGGTATCCCCCTTGCGGCCATCCATGAGTTCCAATAAATCCAGATAGACCAACTGCAATTTCAGGGACCAACCCGCCACCACCTGGCCCTTCCAACCCAGATACCAGTCCGCCTCATCCCCACGGGTGGAGGAAAATTCACCGCTGGCAACATCTCCCAAGTCGGTGAAAAAGTAGACACCACCATAGAAGCCACTTTCCGACGCACCATGCAAATGGGTCCACAACACCTCACTGTCATGGGGGGGAATACCCGCAACCCCCACATAACGGTTCATCACCTGTTGGGAAAAGGTGAGGCTGGCACTTAAGGTTTCCTCCACCAGGGTGAACCCCAGAAAGAGGTGGAGAAAACACAGGAATAAAATCCTTTGCCATGGATGGTGCACTAAGATTTGACCTCCCTGGTTTCATGGGTGGAAAAATAGCGGATGGTCTGGGAGAGCAAGGTAGCCTGGGCTGCCAGCTCCTGTGAGGTGGCGGCCATCTCTTCCGAGGCCCCACTGTTTTGCTGAATCATATGATCCAATTGTTGAATGGCGGTATTGATCTGGTCAACCCCTTTTGATTGCTCACTGCTGGAAGTGGCAATCTCCTGCACCAATTCCGCCGTGCGCTGAATATCAGGAACCAGCTTGCTGATGATGCCCCCCGCCTTTTCCGCCACTGCCACCGACGAAGTGGAAAGACGACCAATATCCGCCGCCGCCACCTGGGAGCGTTCAGCCAACTTACGCACCTCTGCCGCTACCACCGCAAAACCCTTGCCATGCTCCCCGGCACGGGCCGCTTCAATGGCAGCGTTGAGGGCCAATAAATTGGTCTGGCGGGCGATTTCCTCAATAATGGTAATCTTGCCCGCAATCTCTCGCATGGCCACAACCGCTTCCAACACCGCCTCTCCACCCTGGCTGGCGGACTGGGAGGCCAGGGCAGCAATCTTTTCCGTCTGCAAGGCGTTGTTGGTGTTGGATTGAATGTTGGAGGTGATCTGCTCCATGGTAGCCGAGGTCTCCTCAATGGAGGCCGCCTGTTCGCTGGCCCGGCGGGAAAGCTCTTCCGCCGTGGAAGACAACTCCTCACTGCCCGCATTCACATTAAACGTCGCATCTTGGATGCCATCCATCACCTGGCGCAACTGTACCACCATATGGTTCATGCTGGCTACCATCTGACCGACTTCATCTCTCTGATCCATGACCAATTCTCGATCCAGCCGACCTTTGGCCACCTGGTCGATAAACTGCTGGGTCTGACGAATAGGCGTCTTGATGCTGTGGGAGATGGCCCACGCCAGGATGGTGCCCACAAACAGGGCAACAGCCGAAAGCAACCACACCGTATCACGGGTGCGGGTGGCATTTTTCACCATTACCTCTTCGGTCATGATGTTTTCCTTGGCCACTTTCACCGCTTCCCGTAATTGCTTCTGCACCTCTTTAAGCTGCGGCTGGGTTTCATTGAGAAAAATGGAACGCGCCTGCTGTTGCCCTTGCTGAGGTTCCTTTGCCGCCTCCCCAATCTTGCGGGCAGAGGCATGCAACAATTGGTGTGGGGTTTCAATGGATTTGAAGATGGGAACCAGTTGGGGTAATACCCCCTCCGCATGCTTGCGCCCCTCCCCATAATACCATTGGCCAAATCCACAACGGGTGTGGTCCAGCTCAACTCCGATAGAGCCACTGCCATCGCTGGTGATAAAGGTGCTCACCTTGTTGGCCCAGTTTAAATGGTCTACCTCCCGTTGTAGCAATTCACCTCTTAACTTGTTTCCTTCCACCACCTGCTGACCATCTCCCAACATGGTGTCGATGCCCAACAGAGACCGCAAACTCACACCCACCAGCAGGACCAGCACCAGCCCAATTCCCCCCAGCAGTTTTTTTCCCAAAGACAAATTTTTCCACCACATGATCTTCACCCCCAGTTGGATCATGCCATCCTTGGCACCGGACAGCTCGGCTTCCCGGTAGCAAAGGTCAGGGTACTTGGTGAAATTGTTATCCGCAAGATTGATAGAATTTATTTTGCAAATAAATATTCATATTATGGTGCTGGTGTGCGCAGGGGAGCGGTGGCAAAGGCAATGCGCAGGGCACCCGATTCTTGGGCAATGCTCAAAATTTTGGCTAAAGTGCCATAGGGGGTTTGGGAGTCTGCCGCCAGCCGCACCACCAGGTCGGCTTGTTGGGTTAAGCGTTGGGCCAGTAAGGGGGCGAGTTGATCTTGGGTTATGGATTGGTCGTCTGCAAGCATGGAACCATCGGCTTGCACCGTCAGGGTCAAGGGGGATTCCACCTTTTCCGCCGCAGCCTTCACCTCCGGCAAACTCACCCGCATGGCCTGGGCCATCAGGGGGGCGGCAATGATAAAAATAACCAACAGGATCAACATCACATCCACCAGAGGGGTAATGTTGATTTCAGCCATGGGCTGGTCTGCATCGTCACTTTGTTGGGAGAAGGACATGATCCCCTCCCAATGGCATGCGCAACAGGTTGCCTTGTTTGAGGACCAATACAACACGCAGACGGCGCACCAGTAAATTATAGGCCACCACCGCCGGGATGGCGACAAACAGGCCCACAGCCGTGGCAATCAACGCCTCCGCCACCGGTCCCGCCACCAAGTCCAGGGATACCGCATTGCTGCTGCCCAATTGCCGCAAGGCGTGGATGATCCCCCACACCGTACCCAGCAAGCCCAGAAAAGGGGTAGTCGCCCCGATGGTGGCCAACAGGGTCAGTCCCCCTTCCAGATGAAGACGCAACTCCCGCAAAGTTTGTTCAATATGGCCAACCGAGGCGGCATCTTCCCTTGCAGGTTGTTCCAATAAATGATGACGCTCCCTTTTTGTCTGCCGCAAAGCGCGTCCCAACTGCCAGCTTTTAAAGAAAACCACCGCCCAGCTCAGGATGGACAAAAACAGGAGGACCATGAAAACCCCCCGCACGATCCAATCCGCTCCCTGCCACCAGTGCATCCAGTCGTTGTTCATGTTTTTTAAGTATCTTGCAGGCTAAAGCGAATGGGAACTTCCACTTCCGCACGTACTACCGCATCCCCCAAGCGGGCGGGGACAAAACGCCATTGGCGCACGGTTTGACTGGCGGATTCATCCAGCATGGCATAGCCCGATCCCCGTTTCACCTCAACCGCCAGGGTTTCCCCCGCTTCACTCACCACCACCCGCAACACCACCACCCCTTGCCAGCCCTGGCGACGGGCCATCATGGGATAAAGGGGCTTGGGATTGTTGAGATAGGCCGCCTGGGTATGGGGCAGTTGCAAAGGAGGAGGGGGCGATGGTCGTGCCTGCTGGGATGTTTCTTGAACCTGTTCTTCCACAGGAGCGGAAGCGGGAGAGGGGGTGCTCTTGTTGACCACACGGGGTTTGGCCTTGGCCTTCACCTTAGCCTGGGGAGGGGTGGGGGGTGTTTTGAGGGTTGGCGTGGTGCTGCTCTCCTCCACCACCGGTTGAGATGGCGGAGGGGGTTCCGGCGAAGGAATTTCCACTGGTATGGCTTGGGCCGGAGTGTGGGTTAACTCCATGGCCACCATTTTTAAATAGGGAATGGGTAGAGTAGGTTGCCTTCCTCCCAGATGCGCAACCCAAACTACCCCAGCTCCGTGCAGCACACACGCCATCAGCAAAGCCAACCCCCAGGGCTTTGCATTCGGTGCTTCTATGACCACCCCTGCGTTCATAATATCATTGCCACCCATGACGATGCTATTGGTAAAATGATCCTTCTATTGGACATCCTGGGTACCTAGAATCAAGGGATGTGCCAGTTTATCTTTTCAACGTATTTCAATCACCTGCTCCAATCGTTCTTAAAGACACTCTCTGAAATCGGGTGAAATAGCGGGTTTACTGTGTGTTTTCACACAGTCAAAAATACCGCCCGATTATGGATTGTCCCTTCAGGAGGTGGGTGGTAAACTTTTTACTGGTCAAAGAATGATTCAACCCTGAAGAGGAATTGCATGCCCCCCTCCCTGTTGCCCCATCTGCTGGAAGAGCGTCTGGCCCTGCACGGTCATCGCCTGGCCATCCACGACGGCAACCAGGGGTTGAACTGGCAGCAGGTGGACCATCGCTGTCGCTGCATGGCCGCCGGTTTGCGGGAATTGGGGGTGAAGGCAGGGGACCGGGTGGCCATCTGGCTGGACAAAGGGGTGGAGCAAAGCCTGGCCTTTCTGGCCGTCCACCTGGCAGGTGGCATCAGCGTGGTGGTCAACGAAATACTCCATTTTTCCCAGGTCAGCCACATTCTCACCGATTGCGGGATCACCACCCTGATTTTGGATGGCAAACGTCTGCACCAGCACGGAGCTTCCCTCACCCCATTGGGAGTTCAGGCGGCCCTGGTGCTGGGGGAAACGGCGCAATTCTTATCGGGATTGCCACGGTTGTTGCAGGAATCCTCCCTCTCACCCTGGCTCGGAACCATCACCGGCATCGGGGAAGATCCCTCCCACATTATCTATACCTCTGGCTCCACCGGACTGCCCAAAGGCATTGTGGTCTCCCATCGCAACGCCCTGGACGGGGCACGCATCGTCTCCTCCTACACTGGTCTCGGCAGTGACGAGGTGATTTTGGGGGTGCTTCCCTTGAGTTTTGATTATGGACTCAACCAGTGGCTCAATGCCCTGTACACCGGCTCCACCTACCGGATCCACCGGTTTTTGTTTCCCAACGACCTGCTATCCCTCATGGAAAAGGAAAAAGTGACGGTGTTGGCAGGCATGCCCACCCTGTGGAGTCGCCTGTTGGACCCCTCCCTCACCGATTGGAGCCGCAGTTGGGATCTTTCCTCGGTAAGGGTGGTGACCAATTCGGGAGGGCGGGTGCCGGTGGCTGCGGTCTCCCGTCTGGTGGAACGCTTCAGCAAGGCGCGGGTGTATCTCATGTATGGGCTTACCGAAGCCTTTCGTTCCACCTATCTGCCCCCGGAAGAGATCCAGCAACGGCCCAACTCCATGGGCAAGGCCATACCAGAGGTGGATATCCAGGTGGTGCGGGAGGATGGCTCCCCCTGTGACGTGGGGGAGGTGGGGGAGTTGATCCATCGGGGTGCCCTCATCACCATGGGCTATTGGAACAATCCGGAAAAAACCGCCCAAGTCTTTCGCGCCAATCCCGCCTTGGGTGTGACCAATTCCCACTTGCAACGGGTGGTCTATTCCGGTGACCTGGTGTGGCGGGATGCGGAAGGGTTTCTCTATTATCAGGGTCGCCGGGATCAATTAATCAAAACCAAAGGTTATCGGGTGAGTCCCGAAGAGGTGGAAGCCCTGTTGACCAGTCTGCCAGGTATCCTGGCGGCGGCGGTGATCCCTTGCCAGCTTCCCCAGGAAGAGATTGGGGTGCGGGCTTTCGTCCGCTTGTCGGAGGGGGAGGATGGCTCCTGGATCCGCCGTGCCTGTCAGCAACGGGCACCCTTCTACCTGGTTCCCGATTCAGTGGTGGTGGTGGAATCTTTCCCTTTGACCGCCAACGGCAAGATCGACCGTGCCCAATTGGCCAGCGAATAGAGGAAGGGCAAAATGGGGGAGATCACCCACCAACAGCGGGAATTAGCCAGACAGGTGCCCACCCCCTGTTTTTTATATCACCTGGATGTTTTGGTCCAACAGGTGAATGGATTGCGTCACCATCTGGCAGAAGGGATGCACCTTTATTATGCCGTCAAGGCCAATCCCAACCTGGGCCTGTTAAAACGGCTGCTTCCCCTGGTGGATGGGGTGGATATCGCCTCCAGCGGAGAGATGGAACAGGCGCGGCGGGCCGGGTTTGCCCCCGCTGCCATGAGCTTTGCCGGTCCCGGTAAATCTTTGCATGAATTGCAACAGGCTTTGGATCATCAACTGGGGGTTCTCTCCCTGGACTCCCTGGCGGAAGCCC
This sequence comes from Magnetococcales bacterium, assembly GCA_015233935.1. Classification (GTDB taxonomy): domain Bacteria; phylum Pseudomonadota; class Magnetococcia; order Magnetococcales; family JADFXB01; genus JADFXB01. Next base: position 54,439 of record JADFXB010000011.1, read on the forward strand.
ACCAGGTGGCGGAACTGGCACGGGCACGGGGCAGCAAGGCAAGGGTGGTAATCCGGGTCAATCCGGCGCGAGAGTTTGCAGGTTATGCCATTCGCATGGCTGGGCGACCCTCTCCCTTCGGGGTGGATGAGGAAGGATTGCCCTCGGTGGTGCAGGAGGTGTTGCAACTGGGAGAGTGGCTGGACCTGTTGGGATTTCATGTCTATCCCGGTACCCAATGCCTCAAAGGGGAGGCGGTGGAGGAGCATTTCGCTGCCACCCTGGCCATGGTGGAAACCCTTATCCAGGCCATCCCCTTCCCCTTGCGGCTCATCAATTTTGGTGGTGGTTTGGGCATTCCCTACCACAGTGGGCAACAACCCCTGGACGGGGAACAACTGGCAACCTCCCTTTCCCGTCTGTGGCAGCCCTTCCGGCAAAAATATGCGGGCTGCCAGGCCATTCTGGAGCCGGGACGCTATCTGGTGGCCCCCATGGGTTGGTATGTGGTGACGGTGACCGCCATCAAATATTCCAAGGGGGAGACCTTTTGTATCACCGATGGAGGCATCCACCATTTTATGGCGGCCAGCGGTGGTTTTGGTCAGCTCATCCGCAAAAATTATCCCATGATCAACCTGGATGCAGAAAATTCTCGCCCCCTGGTCAAGGTCAACGTGGTGGGGCCTTTGTGTACCACCCTGGATGTGCTGGCCCAGCAGGTGGAACTGCCCCAGCCACAGGTGGGAGACCGCTTGGCCATTCTGCAGGCAGGGGCCTATGGATTCACCGCCAGCCCCAGCCTTTTTCTCTCCCACCCCACCCCCTGGGAATACCTGGCGGATGAAAATAATCGACTGCTACCCTTGCGTCGCCCGGTCCACCCCCTGCAATGGGGTGAGGTGACAGAAGATGGGGATTGAGTGACACCATGCGCCTTACCTGCCTGGCCATCCATTCCGCTGATAACTATCCTGGCATGCCCCAGTGGAGGTTTTCTCTCGCTTTCGCCTATCTGCAAGCAGCCCTTACCCCCTCTCCCTGTTATGAAAGACTCTCCTTCACCCACCTGAATTTTTATGAATACCATACCGATGCCACCATCCAGGCGGCCTTGCGGGAGAGTCAGCCCGATCTGTTGGCCATCTCCTGCTATGTGTGGAATTTTAATCAGGTGCAACGACTACTCCACGGGTTGCAGCAGGAATGGCCCCAACTTTTGGTGGTGTTGGGAGGACCGGAAATTTCCGCCGACTCCCAATGGGTGATGGAACGCTATCCGGCAGTGAAATTCATGGTGGTGGGGGAGGGGGAGATAACCTTTCGTACTTTGCTGGAAACCCTGCTCACTCCGGAAGAGGGTGGGTATGGGACCATCAAAGGGCTTTTTTGGCGATCAAGGGAGGGGGAGATTCATTATAACGGTCCTGCCCCCATGATCGACCCGCTGGACGCCCTTCCTTCCCCCTACCTGCTGGGTCTCATCCCTCCTGCGGCCATCCAGCAGGGATTGGCTCCCCTGGAGACTCAGAGGGGATGCATTCTGGACTGTGCCTTCTGCAACTATCAGAAGGGATTTAAAAATGTGCGTTATTTTGCCCTGCCACGGGTGATGGCGGAGTTGGCGTGGATACTTCAGCAGCACCCACGGCAGCTCTACCTCATGGACCCCGCCTTCAACTCCAATCGCCGACGGGCCGCCCAAATATTGCAAGTCATCGCCCACCATCGCCAACAGGGCATGCGGGTGCAGGTCAATGCAGAGATGATCCCGGATATCCTCACCCCCGAATTGATGCGCCTGTGCGGGGAGGCGGGTATGGGGATACTGGAAATGGGGGTGCAATCCCTCACCCCCACCGCTGTAGCCACCATGCGACGCTATCGCAACGAGGAAAAACTGTTTCGCGCCTTTGACCTGGCCAAAGAAAACCGCATCATCGCCGTGCCCCAGATTATTTTTGGTCTGCCGGGAGACTCTCTGGCCGGATTTCTCGCCACCTTCGACCGGGTCTATGCCTTGGCTACCCCGGAGTTGGATATCCTCCACCTGTTGGTGTTACCCGGCACCCACTATCGCCAGCAGGCAGAACACTATGGTCTGGTGTATGAAGATCATCCTCCCTACGCCCTGTTGGCAAGCCACGATTTTTCCAGGGAAGAGATCACCCTCTTGCGTCGGTTTGCCAAGGTGGTGTTGGTGTTGTTGCCCATGAAAGAGGCCATGTTGCACCTGTGTCAGGAGCTGGTTCTTCCTCCCCATCAACCCTTTTTAAAGTTTCTGGAGGGTTGGCGAGAGGAAAAACCGGGTTTTCACTGGCCGGTGCACCAGGAGGAGGATCGTCGTCAGGCTGTGGCCATGGTGGGTGTCTTTCTTGACTTTCTTCAGAAAAATCTATTATCTTTGCTGCCTGAACCAAGGCAAAGTGCGCTGCACGAGCAGTTTCGTCGCGCTGCCAAACGTTGTGCCATCCTGTTGTCGGCCCACCTTCTGACCCGACGCAACCCCCTGTGATGCTGGCCTCCTTTTATGAATCTTGTTCCCCGTGCCCAACGCCTGCTTGATTATCTCCGCTCCGCCCATGTCACTGTGGAGCGGGAGGAGGATGATTTATTCGAGGTGGGACAGTTGGATTCTGGCGGGGTGGTGGAATTGGTGCTCTTTCTGGAAGAGAGTTTTGGGGTGGAAATCGACCCGGCCATGATCACCCGTGAACATTTTTCTTCTGTCAAAACCGTGGTGGCCTTGCTGGATCGCCTGGCCCCCCCATGAGTGATCATGGTTTGGATTTGTCTCCCTCTTTGACCTCCAGATGGCGATTGACCCGGATTCGTTTGCAAAGGCGTTGGGAAAAACTTTGCCAACCCCTGCGGCCCGCCACCCTGTCTCTTGAGGCGTTGACCCACTTTTTGCAAGAGGTGGGGTTTCAGCCAGGGGCAACCCTGCTGGTGCACAGTGCCATGGATGCCATCGGACAGGTGGTGCCGGAGTTGTCCCCTTTTCAGTTGATCCAAATTATGAAAAACCTGGTGGGGGAGGAGGGAACCCTGCTGATGCCCAGCTTTCCCTTTCGGGGCAGGGAGGCAGCCTATGTGGCCGAAAATAAGGTGTTCCAACCCTTTCGTACCCCCTCCCGCATGGGACTGTTGAGTGAAGTCTTTCGCCGTATGCCGGAAGTAAAGCGCAGTTGGCATCCCACTCATGCGGTGTGTGGCCTTGGCCCCCAGGCGGATTTTCTTCTCAAAGATCACCATTTGGGGGAGACCTATGGCAAGAGTTCTCCTTTTGCCCGCCTGGCAGAGGTGGGAGGCAGGGTGATCTCGCTGGGAGTGGGGATTGAAAGTTTTACCCTCTTCATGGTGGCCGAATATGGGGATCCCCGTTGGCGAGAACAGGTCTTTGCCAAGGAACCTGTCCATTTGCAGGTGGTTGGCCAGGATGGCAAAGAGTTCACCTACCGCTTTTTACCCAGCAAACTTCCCCATGAGCGTTTTTATCCCCTGGAAATGCAATTGCTGGCCCACGGTATCCTGCATCGCTGGTTTCGTCATGGACTGGTTGCCTACGGGGCAGAGGCAAAGCAATTGGTGGATGGCTATGCCGCATTGATGGAGCGGGGTTTAACCTTGTTTCCAACCCATTGAACGTGCCTTTTCCTTGCATTTTTTTTCGGACTAAGTACATTTCCAGTTGGTAACCAGTCCCCCTATGAAAGAATGCCGTGGATAATCTACCTTTTTTGATCCCTTTGTTGATTGCCTTCTCCAGTGGCTTGCATTGCCTGGGCATGTGTGGCGGCATCATTGGGGCCATGGCGGTCAATCTTCCTGCCCATGTACGGCAGCAGAGGGGTGGGGTCTGGCCCTATTTAATCGCTGCCAATCTGGGCAGACTATCCAGCTACGCCCTGGCCGGTTGGTTGGCCTCCCAGTTTGGTCATACCCTGTTTGCCTCCTTTTCTCCCCAGACCGGCCATTTGGTGTTACAAGTATTGGCAGGGGTGATCTTGGTTCTTTCCGGCCTGTTCATCAGCGGACGTTTCCCTGCCTTACGCTGGATGGAAAAAATGGGTGGTCCCCTGTGGCATTGGTTGGAGCCGGTGGGGCGGCGGTTGATTGCAGCACAAAACTGGCGACAATCCTTTCTGTTTGGGGCGGTGTGGGGATGGATGCCCTGCTCCATGGTCTATGTGGTCTTGATGTGGAGTGCTTCCGCCTGCTCCCCTGCCGATAGTGCCTTGCTCATGATCCTGTTTGGTCTGGGAACTTTGCCCTTTACCTTGCCTGCCGGTTGGGCCGCCCACAGTGTCAACAGGCTTGCTATTTTTCCCTGGATCAAAGATAGTATAGCCGTGGTCTTGGTGGTGGTCGGGGTGTTCAGCCTTTATCTGGCGGTAAAACCAGTAGATGAGCATGATCATCACAACCACCATCTTCTCCATCGCTTCCATGCTGTCACCCTTTGTCAGGATCATCGCTAGCCATGTCTCACTCCCCCGTCTTGCAGGGTCGTTCCCCTGAATTTACCGCCATGGTACGTGCTGCCCGGCTGGTAGCGGCTACCGATGCCACGGTGTTGCTGACGGGTGAATCGGGAACTGGCAAGGAGCTGTTGGCCCATGTGATCCATAAGGAAAGCCGCCGCCGTCACGCCCCCTTTGTCACCATCAACTGTGCCGCTCTGCCGGAAGCCCTGGTGGAAAGTGAACTGTTCGGCCACGCTCGTGGTGCCTTCACCGGAGCGGTGCAGCATCGCAATGGACGGGTGCAGTCTGCCCAGGGAGGAACCCTCTTTCTGGATGAGATCGGTGAAACCCCCCTGGCCATTCAGGCCAAATTATTGCGTCTTCTGGAGTGTGGCGAGTGCCAATCTTTGGGGGAGGAGCGTCCCCGTCGGGTGGATGTGCGCATTGTTGCGGCCACCAATCGGGATTTGCATGCTTTGGTGGAGCAGGGTAGTTTTCGCAGTGATCTGTATTTCCGTCTGAATGTGGCGGCCTTGGAGTTGCCTCCCTTGCGCCAGCGGCAGGGGGATTTGGAATTATTGATGGATTATTTTTTTGCCAACAGCCCCAGCAGTCAGACCGGGGGCAAGCCGCGTCTTTCTTCTTCCGCCCGTAAACTTGTGCAGGAGTATCCTTGGCCGGGCAATGTGCGGGAGTTACGCAATTTTTGTGAGCGGCTGGCCATTTTCCACCCTGGCGAAACCGTTGAACCCCACCATCTGCCACGGGAGTTCACCACCCCGGTGGCGGTGCAATCTCCGTCCATTCCTCTACTCTCTCCTGCTGGCATCAGCCTGGAGTCCCTGGAGAAGGAACTCATCCTGCAAGCCCTCACCATCACCGGCGGCAACCGCACCCGTGCAGCCCGTCTGTTGGATCTAAGCCGGGATGCCCTGCTTTATCGCATGAAAAAGCATGGTTTTCGGGAATAGTTGATCGGCGGAACAGTGTAAAAACAAAGGACAGGGGTGACCCTGTCCTTAACTGTATAACATTGTTGGTGTGCTGCAAAGAATGGACTAGCCAGCCATGGCTTCCTTTTCTTCGATAGCGCGTGCCTCACGAAACGCTCTGACCAGCAAATCCTTGGTTGCGGGCAAAGTCCTCCGAAAGGCTTCCATATTATCCTGGCAAGGGGTGCCGTGGTTGGGCATGTCTTTCGTTAGAAAGGAATAGCATCCTTCCCGTATATTTTCCATGACGATGGTCTTGACCCTGGCGGCCTCGTCAGCGGGTGCCATCACTTCTAAACTGCTCCCACGATTGTCCATAGTGTCATCCTGTGTTTAGGCTAAAGAAAATACCCACCATCCGGTCATTAACTATACCACTGACCAGATTCAGGTGCAACCAGAAGCTGGCAGGATTTTGGAAAATTTTAAAAGATTTCTGCCTGTTAAACCGATTGAAAGAGAAGTTTGAGAGCCAGAGCCATGTCATCACTGGAATAGTTGCGATAAGCCAGGGTATAGAGCCAGTCCTGTAATACCGGTCCCAGATTCAAGAGTTTGATAACATCTGCCAGTTCTTCATCGGTTGGATTGGTCCGCGTTTCGGAGATAACGCGGTTAATGCCCGTATAGATGGCCAAAATTTCGTTTAAATAAGATTCATTTTCATTAATGCGCGCTGTTTTATTTTCTAAAAAAATTATAGGTCTTCTTTTTGCGATCCAGTAAATGATGATGCCGCCGACCTTGTCTGGTGAGGGATTTTGATTGCCGTGAAAATATCGGAAACGCTCTTTGTCCCGTTCGACCTGAATAGCAATATCCAGGACAAGGAGGGGGGAAAGTGCATACAGGGCTTTGGGACCACCTCGCCATGCCATGCCTGGCAGGGTTTCTGTCAGTATTTGTTCCAGCATGGTGTAGGTTTCGGTGATTTTACTGACACCAGATTCCAGTTCGGTTGTGTCTGGTTGAAAGGCTTGGCGGCCACTTCCCTGGGGATTGGATCCTGTGGTATTCACGACATCCTCACGCTATTGATTAATTTTTCTCTATCAAAAAAATCAACAAGGTTGTCCTTATTGCCATCATTTGGTCATAAGTGGAGATAAATATACACGCTCATCATTATTTGGGCAATGATTAAGCGAGGAGCACCAGGCAAAACCGCAGCACTCCATCACTTATTATGGAAGTTTACCCATTCAAGCCTTGGTGTTGGCCCCCATTTTTTGGTTCAAGAAGTGTCCCATGTGCATGTCGGTTTCCAGAATGTGGTGGGTGAGCCATTTTTTCAGGAAATCGATCACTTCTTGGGTGATGCCCGCTCCCTCCTCATGAAACTGCCGACGCAGATTGCTGGCATGACCGATCAATTCGGCATGTTCATTCTTGTGGTTGGTAAAACCCTCATAGCGATAGGTTTGCATCAGCCGTTCTTCATGGCGAAAGTGCCAGGAGGTATAGCTGAGCATTTCATCCAGCACCCGGCCCACCACCTCACGTTCTCTATTTTCATTAATGGCTGTGATCAAAT
>JADFXB010000120.1 GCA_015233935.1 Magnetococcales bacterium
GCTCCGGTTCCGAATCCCTGGTCACCCCCAAGGTATGCATGGCCCGTTGGCGTGCCACCAGAAAATGGCTGTCCCCCCGCCCGATGGTGAGACTCACCCGGACCAAATCCCGCAAAGGGGCGTTGAGATTATCCAATCTCTCGGCGATGGATAAACGCAACTCCCCATTCTGACACTTTTTTTCCCGATCCAGGGCCGGGGTTATGGGAATGGTCAACACCTTGTCCTGGCGAATGCGCCCCACCGATTGCTGCAACTCCTGGAGAACCTCCGGCAACTCCTCCAACCGTTCCGCCTCCTCCCCCTCGATCAGGCGGGAAAAACGCTGGTAGGCATCGGAAAGATCGGCCACCGCCGCCCAAATTTCCTCCTCCTCATGGGAGGCAATCAGGTTAATAGGCACCGGACGTAATACATCCATGACCATGGCCAACATACGCTTGCCCGCCATGCGAAAACGAAAGACATCAAAGGGATTGCGTCGCAAGGTGGCTTCCAGTTGGCCGATGACGCCACTGCTCACCTTTTCATCCAGCATGGCCGCCTTCATGCGCATCAATTCCACCTGCTGGGCCAGATTGTGCAACTCCAAGGCGTAGGAGGCATCCTGGTAACTCCAGATCAAGGCCTGTGCAGCCTCCACCAAAACCCGCTGCTGATGGCCTTCAATGGAGCCAAGGGCATCTTCCGCCTCCTCCCCTCCCAATTGAATCAAGTTACGCCGTAACAAAGCCTCCGATTTGCGCCGCACCCGCCGAAATTCAAAAGAAACCGCCTGCGCCTTGCGTTTGATGTGTTTGATCCCCTGGGCAAGGGAGACAAAACGTTCGGGATGGTCGGCCAAGGTGTCCCGATTGGACAATAAATCTTTGGCCAACACCACCACCTCCTGCAAACGCTCCCGCAACCCGGTGGGCAAGGGCACCCCGGAAGATTCCACCTGGGCCAGATTACGAATCAACTTGGCCCGCCGGGTACGAAATCCATTGATGCCATGTACCAGCCGCTCCTTGCGCTCCCCCTCAATGGTCACGGCAGCGGCCACATTTTTGATCACCTCTTCCACCACCCGCATGATATTGCTTAGGGCATCCCCCATTTCATGCACCGCACCCTGAATTTGGCGGCTGAAATATTCCTGGCGATGGATAGCAACCAATTCAACTCCTTGTTGTATCGAAGCTTCCAACAGGTTGCGCAATATTTTTTGCTCATAACCACGATGCAGTAAAGCTTCCATCACCTTGGCGGCGCAGTTGCAAAAATAATTCAAATGACCTCGCGGGGTGAGATCATCCCCTGCCGCAAAGATGAGACGATAACGAAAGCCCTCCCAGTTGATGGGAATGGCCTGAGATTTAATGACGGCACGATCCAGTAGATTAACACAGCCGGTATAGACTTGCCCCAACTGGTTGTCCCCCAACCGCAGCTCCAAACGCAGCAAGACCTCCCGCATGGCCTGCATGGTCAACATGATCTGGCTCTCCCGCCAGCGGAGGACGGCATCGTCCAGCAATTGGCGGGGAACCGAACCCAAAGCGGTACGCAAGGCGATCACCATGTCGCGATTTTCTTGTCGCAACCGGTCACCGTGCAAATGTCCTTGGATTTCACTACGACGTGGGGCCACAATACGGGTGAGAACAGAGGCTTCCAACTGTTGCAATAGGTCATGATTCAGGTTCAACTGTTTGGCCAGTTGCTCCAGCAAACGGCTGACAAAGAGGCGATCCACCCCTTGCAACTCTTGTTCTTCAACCTGGAGCATGGCAACAATCCGATGGGTTCATTGATAGAACTTCCACTAATGACTACGCAAACCTGAATCTATCTCCATATGGATACCGCACACCAACACCTGGTGCAAACAAAAAAACACCCTTTGCCAAACCATTGGCGATTTGCCGTGGATCGGGGCGGCACATTTACCGATGTGGTGGGGGTGGACCCACAAGGTTGCTGGCATTGCTGCAAACTGCTCTCCCGCTCTCCCCTCTACCCGGACGCCACCATCGCCGGCATCGCCCAATTATTGGGACATCCCCCGGATCAACCCCTGCCAGCCCACCGAATCGCCTGGATTCGCCTGGGAACCACGGTGGCCACCAACGCCCTGCTGGAGCGCAAAGGGGCACCCACCGGCCTGTTGATCACCCAGGGATTCCGTGGTTTGTTGGCTATTGGTGACCAACGCCGTCCTCAATTATTCGCCCTCACCGTCCAGAAGGCCAACCCCCTCTATCATGCGGTGGCAGAGGTGGAGGAACGGCTGGATCACAATGGGCAAGTATTGGTTCCCTTGAATTCGTTATCGGTAGAGGAGGGATTGGCCCACTTGCGACAGCAGGGATGCCGCAGTGTGGTGATTCTCTTTTTGCATGCCTGGCTCAATCCCCGACATGAAGCGTTGGCCGCCCAACTGGCCCGCCAGCAGGGTTTTGACCATGTCTATCCCTCCCATGACAGTATGCCCTTGATTAATGCCACCCAAAGGGGACAAACCACCCTGGTGGATGGCTATCTTACCCCGGTTTTGTTGGATTACAGGAAAAGTTTGCAACCTTTTTTGGGGGAGATTCCCGTTTATTTCATGAGCAGCAACGGCGGCTTGTTGCAGGAGGAGCAATTTACCGGCAAGGATGCGGTCCTCTCCGGGCCAGCGGGGGGTGTTCTGGGAGTTGCGGCCATGGCTCGCCTGGTGGGAGATTCCCAGGTAATCGGTTTCGATATGGGAGGCACCTCCACCGATGTGTGCCGGGTGGCCCAGACGTTGGAACACCATCTCACCGCCACCACCGCTGGCATCACCTTTCAGGCCGACCGTCTGCGGGTGGAGACGGTGGCTGCCGGTGGGGGTTCCATCCTGGATTTTGACGGGCAGAAACTCACCGTGGGTCCTGGTTCGGCAGGAGCGGATCCGGGTCCCGCCTGTTACGGTTTGGGCGGTCCTGCCACCTTGACCGATGCCAACGTGGTCTTGGGCAGACTGGCAGCCCAACATTTGCCCAAAACCTTTGGCCCCGACAGAAACCAACCCTTGGATGAACAGGCCTCCCACCGGGTTCTCACCGCCCTGCAACACAAGATGGCAGCGGCTGGGGTGGCGGTTTCTTCGCTGCAAGAACTGGCCATGGGTTTTGTCACCATTGCCGATGAAACCATGGCCGCTCCCATTCGTACCCTCTCCATCTCCCGTGGTTTCGATCCCCGGCAACACAGCCTGCTCTCCTTTGGCGGGGCTGGTGGTCAACATGCCTGCGGGGTGGCCCGCCATCTGGAGATGGCCTGCATCCGCATTCCTCCTTTGGCGGGTCTGCTTTCTGCGGTGGGAATGGGGTTGGCTGCCAGAACCATTCAGAAAATGCGCAGTCTGCTGCTGCCTTTGTCAGCCGGGACTTTGCAACAAGCCTGGCAGGTGGCAGGCCAAATGGCGCAAGAAATCCACCCCACCGCCCCCTTTGCGGTCCAGGTTGAATTGCGCACCCCAGGAACCGATGCCTGCCTTCCCCTTCCCTTGGGGAGGAACTACCAGGACATGGTGCAGGGCTTTGCCACCACCCACCAAAACCACTATGGCTTTGCCCCGGTGGAACAAGGGGTAGAGATGGTCCATCTGCGGGTGACGGTCACTTTGGAAGAGGATAGCTTTCCCCCTGTAGGATCTATCCTGCATTCCCAGGAAAAGGTTTCTCCCATGGGTTGGCAAGGGGTCTATTTTCTGGGGAGGGACGGCTGTTTGGTCCAGCAGCAGACCCCGGTTTACGAGTGGAGCCAGTTGCCAGCGGGTTGGAGCCATGCGGGGGCAGCGTTGATTGTTGGTCCCTGGTCCACGGTGGTGGTGGAGCCGGATTTTGTGGTGGGCGTGGAGAATACTGGCATGCTTACCCTTACCCCCCAACAGCAGGGCGTGGTCATGCCTGCCAGGGAAGAGCGGGATCCGGTCTTGTTGGAATTATTCAACCATCGATTTATGGCCATCGCCACCAACATGGGGGAGACCCTGGCCCGTACCGCCCATTCGGTGAACATCAAGGAGCGGTTGGATTTTTCCTGTGCTGTTTTTGATGCAGAGGGACGCTTGATCGCCAACGCCCCCCATATTCCGGTCCATCTGGGGGCCATGGGGGCCTGTGTCACCGACTTGTACCAGCAAAAGGGGGCGTTGCTGCGTCCGGGTGATGTTTATATCAGCAACGATCCGGTGGCAGGCGGCTCCCATTTGCCGGATGTGACCGCCATTTCCCCGGTCTTTCGCGGTGACAAGGTGGCCTTTTTTGTGGCCAGTCGGGGCCATCATGCAGACATGGGAGGCATCACCCCAGGTTCCATGCCACCCTTTGCCAAGACATTGCAGGAGGAAGGGGTGGTGTTGCGCAATGTCCCTCTGGTGCAGGGTGGGGTTTTTCTGGGGGAGGCGGTGACGGCTTTGCTGGCGGTGCCTCCTTATCCGGCCCGCAATTTACCGGAACGACTTTCGGATTTACGCGCCCAGGCGGCGGCCAATCAACAGGGGGTCAATGATTTAATAACTCTTTGTCAACGCCACGGGGATCGGGTGGTGGCGGCCTATATGGATTATATGCGGCAGGCGGCACGGCAAGCCATGGAAGCGGTGTTGAACCAAATGTTGGGCGAAAAGTCAGAATGGTATGGCCATTTTGAAGACAGTCTGGATGGCGGCGAAAGGGTGGCCTGTGAGATAACTCTAAGGCGTGATGAAGAGGGCAGGCCCCATGCGACCATCGATTTTGTGGGAACGGCATCCCAGCAGGAGAATAATTTAAACGCCCCGTCGGCAGTGGTGCGCTCGGCGGTGTTGTACAGTTTACGCACCTTGATCTCCCACCCCATACCCCTTAACGATGGCTGTTTGGAGCCGGTTACCCTGATCATACCGGAAGGTTGTTTGCTGAAGCCTGCTCCCCAAGCAGCGGTGGCAGCGGGCAATGTGGAGACCTCCCAGCGGTTGGTGGATGTTTTGCTGGGTGCCTTGGGGGTAGCGGCGGCCTCTCAGGGGACCATGAATAATTTTCTCTTTGGTCGCCCGGATGGTTTGGGGGTGCCCTATTATGAGACCATTGCCGGTGGTGCAGGGGCGACGGCGGAAGGGGATGGAGCTTCTGGCGTTCATGTGCATATGACCAACACCCGGATTACCGATCCGGAAATTTTGGAAACCCGTCTGCCCCATGTAAGGCTGGAAGCCTTTCACCTGGCTTTATCCACGGGTGGAGAGGGGCGTTACAAAGGTGGGGATGGGGTGGTGCGAATTTTGCGATTTTTGCAACCCATGACGGTTTCCTTGCTCACCCAACGACGCACCCTTGCCCCTTTCGGTTTGGCGGGTGGCCAGGCGGGACAACGGGGAGAAAACCGTTTATTGCATGCTGATGGACGAGAGGAAATTCTTCCAGGCCACTGTCAAGTTCAGGTGGCGGCGGGGGATGCCATTCGTATTCAGACGCCGGGAGGTGGGGGTTTTGGTGACAAATAATCCCCGTGGAGAGCGGGAGTCCCTTCCCGCCCCCGGATCAATTGTTGTAGCAACTGGTCCAGGGTAAGAATATCCACAGGTTTCTGCAAAATGGCATCCAAGCCAAGATTGCACACGGTGGCGAGGGGAATAATCCGACAGTTGCCGGAACAGACCACCACCGGGATTGTACTGTTACAACTGCGCAGACGAATGAACAAATCCACCCCTTCGATTTGGGGCATACTTTGATCGGTAACCACGGCATCAAAATGGAGAGGATACTGTTGGAAGTAAATCAGGGCATCCAATCCATTTTCAAAAGCGGTGACGTGATAGCCAAATTTTTCCAATAAACGGCAGGTGACCCTGAGGAATTCCCTCTCATCATCCACCAGCAGAATTCGTCCTGAAAATGGTCTGTCCTGCGGTATATCTTTAAGATGAGCGGTCATGGTCGTTCCCGATTATCAGGTCATCACGCCTTTGAGGGGCCAGCCTGTCTATATTTTTATTGGAGCAATATTTACGCCACATCTAAACTTTCATAACAGTTGTGACAAAATCAAAAGGATTGTGAATACTTTACCCTCATGCCCTTTCGCGGCCAGGAGGAAAAGATTTTTAGTTTGAGTCACTTTGTTACTGAACAATTTGTAACACTATGCTACACTGCTCGTTGCAGAGGCGGAAATTCCATCAACCCTGGCACAGGGCAGGGTTGTCAACTTGGAAGCATTGAAATGAATAAGACTCATCAAAGTGGTTCAATATTAATCATCGATGATGAACCTCAAATCTTGCGTATTTATAAAACATTACTTACAGCAGAGTCCTTCCAGGTTGAAACTGCTGGCAGCATGGAGGAGGCCATTCATTGGATTAATCAAAAGGAGTTCCATTTAATCATTACCGACCTGCGTTTGCCGGGTAAGAGTGGGATTGATTTTATCCAGGAGTTGCGGGCGCGGGGTGGGATGGCGGAGGTGGTGGTGATTACCGGCTATCCTGAGTTGGATACGGCGCGTGAGGCCATGCGCCATGGGGCGATGGATTATTTGACCAAGCCGGTCTTCAAGGAAGATTTATTGCGGGTTTGTCACAATGCCATTGGCCATTATCGATTGAAGAAGCAGCGTTCTGTTTTGGAAAAAAATATGGAGGCGGTGATTCGTTCGTTGCGGGATGGGGTCATTGTTCTGGATGGTCAGAGGAAGATATTGTTTGCCAACGATGCGGCGCGGCAGGTTTGTCAGTTGGAGGAAGGATGTGTTGGGGTTGGATTGGAGCAGGCGTTGCAGCGGACGGCAGCGCAGTTGAGGGGAAGTATTGCCGCTTTGCTGGCCAGTGATACTCTGCAGACGGTGACGGTACCGGCCATGCCGGGACGACATGGAAAGGTGATTTCTTTATGTCGGGAGGCGTTGCTGGATGATGGGCAGAATGCGTTGGGGACCATTGTTTTATTGAAGAGTCATCAGCAGGAGCATCAGGCAACCAGCAGTACGGCGGCCCGCTTGGTGAATATGATTGGTCAGTGTGCCGCCATGCAGCGGGTGTTTCATTTGGTGGAGACGTTGGCGGGTTTGGACACCACCGTTTTGATCACGGGGGAGAGTGGCACCGGCAAGGAGTTGGTAGCGGAGGCGTTGCACAAGTTGGGCAATCGCAGTCAGCATTCCATGATTGCGGTGAACTGTGCGGCCATCCCGGACACTTTGTTGGAGAGTGAATTATTTGGTCATGTTCGGGGGTCGTTTACGGGTGCGGTGAAGGATCATCCGGGCAAGTTGCAGCAGGCGGACAAGGGGACGGTGTTTTTGGATGAGATTGGGGATACCTCGTCGGCCATGCAAGTTCGTTTGTTGCGTTATTTGGAAAAGCGGGAGATTCAGCGATTGGGGGAGGAGCGATATATTCAGGTCAACACCCGAATCATCGCGGCCACCAATCGGAATTTAGCGGAGCGGGTGAAGGAGGGAGCCTTTCGCCAGGATTTATATTATCGGCTCAAGGTGGTGGAAATTCATTTACCGCCTTTGCGGGAGCGGCGGGAGGATATGGGATTATTGGTGGACCATTATTTGGGCCATTTTTCCAGCAAGTTTAACAAGCGGATTACCCGGCTCTCCCCGGAGGTGATGGCGTTATTCATGGCCTATGATTGGCCCGGAAATATTCGAGAGTTGGTGCATGTATTGGAGCGAGCGGCCATTTTGACCAGTGGCGAGGTGGTGGAACCTGATGCCATCACCTTGGACCAGAACCCGATCAAATCCGACCCACCCCCACCCCCCCAACAAGCCCTCCCCGAATCTTTTGACGCCTACAAGATCAACAAAGACATCCTCCTTCGCGCCCTGGAAAAAAATCGCTGGAACGTCACCGACACCGCCAAAGAACTAGGCGTCAGCCGCACCACCATCTATCGGAAGATGGGGGAGTATGGGATTGATAAGTAGATTATATCAACCCAACGATCATTGGATGGACTCAAGACAAATAGAACATCGGTGATTTTATGATTACCTATCTTACGGAACTAATCTATATCAAAATTTTAAAATTTTTCTATTAAAATTATTTTTTTGTAATTTTTGGCCCAATATAAACAATTTTCATCACTCTCTGCCCTGCAGGCAGGGGCCACTGAAAGTGAATTCGATAATGGGCGGTATGAATTTTTCCGTGCCATGGACAAAAAAGGTCTGGCCGTCCGGGAGCTTCTGGATCGGAGAAGGTTAACTCTTTTTCAAAGTCTCTTTTGTTGCTATCCGACTCATCGGTAAAAGGTGCCCTTTCCCCTTCAAAATAATTTCGCCTCAATTCCAAACCATTTTGAGTTAATGAATCATCTTGTTTTCTCTCATTAACTATATTATTGAGTATGATCAATAATTCCAACACCCGCTGACCCACCCGGAGATTCCAAGGATGGGGAGCAAGAATATCCAGTATATTGGGGGAGAAAATAAGGTTTGGTAAGGTGGTGCGAGCTTTATCCAGCATATTTTTCCAATTGGCAAACGGTATCGCCTGCTGCATGGAATCCTTTAGATCTTCCACACGCCAATAATTTATTATTTCACATCTATTCAGAATCTCTTCAGAAAGGCCTTGGGTGACCACCAGAGGAGAAAAAGCAAATGAGTGATTTCCACCACTAAAGCTAAAGGTGTGACTGTCCAATCCCCCCAACTGCCGCCTGGCTGCTTCCGCCAATCCACTGTCAGTAACATCCACACCGTCATGTTCAAAATAGTCATCCGCATTGGCCTGTCGATGCTCCTCCCAAAACGGACCATCTTTGCCTAACCAATTCAATAGGGCGTTGCGGAAGTCACGGTCCCCGCTAACTCTCACCAACTGGGCAAAAGAATATTCAGGGGTAACAGGGCGATCTTTAATGGAATGGGAAACAAATAATCTTACGTTAGATAAAGCCCCACTTTTTCTTAAGTGCAGCAAGGGAATAATCACCTTTTTAAGATCATTCTCATTATTAAATTGACCTTGCAGGGAAATTTCGTTCATAAAATAGTCCATCCTTGAATCACCCCCAGCCAGCAATATGGCTCAAATCTTTTTCCAATTGGTCAAAAAATCCATCGGGTGCATCACTGAACTGTCCCTGTTGATCCAGGTGAATGGCTGTCACTGGAACAAGGGGGCTATTTCTATCAGGGTGGTGATGAAAAAAGTGCAGGATAACCTTCTCCGCAGGAATCCCACAATCTTTTACCGCCAGACGGACCCCGTTCAACACATGGTCTGAATGGGTCTCAATGGCAATCTGCACCCCGGCAGCAGCCATCTTGGCCAGGAAATAACCCATATGGGATTGCCCTTTGGGATGGAGATGGGCTTCCGGGCTGTCGATGATCACCAATTGCCCTGGCTTGGCCAACAGGCAGGAGACCAGAATGGGAAAAGCGTAGGAGATGCCATAACCGGTATTGGCGGGTCTGCGCCAGGGTTCGGTGGAACTCATGCGCAATTCCAGGCGGACCTGGGATATTTCCGGGATGGCCACGGCATTAGCCTCCACACCGGGAAACATGAGGCTGGCCCAGGCCTGGAACTGACGACGTAAATTGATGGCCTTTTCCCCAGGGTGACACCTTTCCAAAGGAATTTCTTCGTCCATGAAACGTTGAAACCACCAGGGGGCATACTCTCCCTGACTGCCCACATCGGCATGGGCCAAGGTATGAATGGCGGGGTTGGGAAAAGTTTCAGCGGCCCCATGTCGAACGGCACTCAGATACAGGGTATCCCGAATGGTTTGCAATAGTTTTCTACCGTGGGTATGGTGCACCCCATCGGACCAGGCTAGGTGATGGACCTCCTCACCCCCATAATGATGTGTTTGCCCCTCTTCGCTTACTTCCAAACTGGAAACACCCAAAACCGCCCCCAACTCCTGTTCACGGGCGTGGTGAAGGAGCCAACGAATTTTGCATTGTTCATCTTCCAGGGTAAGGGCCGTCGCCCCTACCCCTGTGTGCATGACCTCCCTTGGGGTACCAAGCTGAACAAGACGACCGTTGAGGGCTAGCACCCCTGCTTCCTGATACTCCCGCAACCCTTGTGCCAGCAGAAGAATTCCCTGCAAGGCAGTGGACTTGCCCCCTCCATTGAAACCAGTGAGCAAGGTTAGCTGATTCAAGGGAAAATGAAATTTTTTATAGCATTTAAATCCTTCAAGAGTCAGTTTGGTCAACATTTATTCCAAACCTCCAAAGGCCTTTTCCACCATTTCAAACCGGCGTTTTACATTATACGATTTATGAGTTGAACTAGAAATAGATTTTACAAAAAATTGATTACTTAGTAATTCCTTGAATTTACTCTTGACTTCATTTACATCCAAATAAATTTTCCAGCGTTCACTAGAAAAAAGAACCGAGCATACCTCAAACAAGCTCATATTAAATTGTGACTTGTAATCTTCTTGATCCGTCCATAATGATTTACGGAAGGCATGCCTGCCAAAAATTGATAGATTAAAATACATGGACAGATCAAAATAATAAAGCAACATGTCCAACTCTTGTGGAGACATACTATTCATGCGCTCCAAAGCTTTTGCCAGGTAGTCATCCATCCCGCTATT
>JADFXB010000121.1 GCA_015233935.1 Magnetococcales bacterium
AGTTGAGCGAGGAAATATTCGAGGCCATGCAGCGGGTGCGCCAGCAACTACTGGAAAATTTTGATGATGAGGTGCGGGAAAAGTTGCGGGTGCGGGATATCTGGTCCAAAGCCTGTTTGAACCGCTACGAACACATGCTCATGCAACTGACCCGGCATGAGTTGAAGAAGCATGCCTATTTTGTGGGTGACACTGCCTTTCGGGTTACCAAACAACCCTTCCCAGGTCGCAAACCCCCCATTCCCATGGGACTTTATGAATTGCCCCGGCGGCGGCATTACTCCCACCTGTACCGGCTTGGCCATCCCCTGGCGGAAGCCTTGCTGGCGAGGATAGCCGAGCGACAGTTGCCACCGGTGCAGATTACGTTCAATTATGCGGCCCATGCGGGCAAGATTTCCATTCTGGAATCCTTGCAGGGTAAGACCGGCTGGATGATCTTTGCCACCCTTACGGTGGAAAACCAGGAGCAGGGGGAAGACTATGCCCTGTTTGCCGCCCAGGCCAAGGATGGCACCCTGCTGGATGATGAGCAATGCATTCGCATGTTAACGTTACCTGGTCGGGTGGGACGCCCGGTGGAGCCACCGCCGGAGGTTGTCACCGGCTTGAACGCCATTCTGCTGCGCCATCAGGCGGCCATCGGCTCGGCAATTCTGGATCGCAACAACCGCTTTTTTGCCGAGGAGGCGGACAAATTGGAAAGCTGGGCCGATGATATGAAATTGGCCCTGGAGCGGGAGTTGAATGAGTTGGAGCGACAGATCAAGGAATCCCGCCGGGAGGCTACCCAGGCCGCCACATTGGAGGAAAAGCTGGCGGGGCAAAAACGCATCAAGGCCCTGGAAGCCACCCGCAATCAAAAACGACGCGCCTTGTTTGATGCCCAGGATCAAGTGGATGCCCGCCGGGAGGAGTTTATCACCACCATTCACCAACGTCTCAAACAAAGCTCCACCCTCAAACAGCAGTTTGTCATTCGCTGGAAGGTGAACTAACCTATGAGGAGTGAATAATCATCCTTATAATGATCTTTTGAATAAGTTGGGAAGGAATACGCTGCAATCCAAATTGCGGTGAAATTTTCTAGAAAACAGCTTTGGACAGGCCGCCACATTCAATATAACTTATTGTTTTTACACATTAAATATACACAAGACCATTTTGCCGGCGTTGGCAAAATGGTCCCTTGGAATGGGCCATTTGGGGAGGGAAGAGGATGGATCAATCATTGACCACTATGGGCAGTGCCTTTTTTGAGGAATTGAAACGGTTTAATCAATACGGTGCTGAATATTGGAGTGCCCGTGATTTGCAACTTTTGCTGGGATATTCCCAATGGAGACGCTTTGAACAGGCCATTGAGCGTGCGGTAACTTCTTGTCGCGAATCAGGAAATAATCCAGACCACCATTTTGCCGGCGTTGGCAAAATGGTGGAGTTGGGATCCGGCAGCATACGGGAGGTTCCAGACTTCCATCTTTCGCGTTTTGCCTGTTATTTGATTGCCCAGAACGGGGATCCCCGCAAGCCGGAAATTGCGGAGGCCCAAAAATATTTTGCCGTACAAACCCGGCGGCAAGAGCTAAGTGATCATCTTTTGGCAGACCAGGAGAGGTTGGAACTGCGCCATCAGGCTTCGGAGGAGTTCAAGGCCCTTTCCAATGCGGCCCGGCAGGCTGGGGTGCAAAGTCGCATGTTTGGAATTTTCCATGATGCAGAAAAGCCGCAAGCTGGAACTGACCAACCAGCATGCCGCTGGACTGTTGGGGGAAAAGGGGATGAAAAACAAGGAGGATTAATCGGTTATCTCCTTCCATTCCCCCCTGGGTATCCGGGCTGGACACCCCGTTGGAAGATGCCGACCATTTTGCCGACGCCGGCAAAATGGTCCCCCATGGACAGGGCGACCCAACATCACTCATTGCATTGTTTTTGAACGAATTTATTCTGCAACCCTATGAGAGGAAATGGGGGAAAATGGCAAAAAATCGCAAAAAACATGATAAAATGGTGCTGAAAAAGGGTGGATCGGATCAATGCTTGCCAGTTACCCCGGCTTGAAGGATGACCTTCTGGTGAGCGATTCTTTCTCTGAATGAGGCACTGGTGGTTGCCCAATCCACCACATCCACCTTCCAGGGCAAATCCGACTCGGCAAAATCATCCAGCAAATCCCCCTGCAAACCAAAATCCAGGGGCTTATCAGAAATCACGCACAAATCCAGGTCTGAATATTCCCGTGCCGTGCCCTTGACACGGGAGCCAAACGCCCACACCTCATGGTCAGGAACATGTCTATTGAGAATTTCCTGAACTATTTTCAAATGGTCTGGGCGGATATCCAACAGGGGTTCATTGTTCACGTCTTGCCGATTCTCTTTTGCAATTGTTCCAAAAGAAATTGGACCTCTTTCAGGAAGGCGGGAATTTTCTCCATAACCTGCTGCGCCTTTTCTTCATCATAGGTACGGCTGGTATGGTTGCGGGATTGACGATACCCTTTCCAAACTGGCCAATCACTCAACAGCAGCCCTTGTTCGTTCCCAGTACGTATTAAATCTGAAAACACCATGTCATCAATCACCATTTTACTGGCTGCGGTAACGGATAAATAGCGGCGCAAAGTCTTGTGCGCTAATTCATAAGTAAACTCAAACCGCTGAATCACACCATCCCGAACCACAGAAAGTTCTGGATGCTGTCGTAGCTCCTCTAACCCCTCAGATAGTCGTTCCACCGACTTGGAGAAAGAAGAGATATCCAAACCAACACCATCGCCTGTCACACTCACCTCCGATTGTCAGGACACAGACCGCCGAATTCGTTCTCCAGGAAAGCCCTTTTCTGCAGGAACGACTGGTCCAGTGCTATCCCCTGATCATCCGTTCTGCCAGTCATTCCGCCCATTCCTTAAACTTTTTGGCTGAGTTTACCAGAGACAGAAGGGACCGTCCATACGAAGTGGCGAGAAGTTGTATACAAATCATCCTGTGCAGACCATTGCTTCTTGTTACACCTATCCAGGTGGTGAACCCTGGTCCTTCCATGTCATCAGCAACCATATGACCTTGCAAGGATTGATCAAATGGTATACTCCCTTCTATCTCTAAGCAAAAAAGAAACCCACCCCTTTTTTTCGCCCGGTTGCAACCTTTTTTTTGAAAAAACGCCATGAATCCTACGCTGCTGGCAAGCTATCATGCCCTCTCCCCCGCCCTGAAAACCCTGCTGGGCATTAAAGCCGCCATCGGGGTTCACTATGTGGGCAGCAAAACCTTCCAAGATTTTGTCCTTTCCCATAAATTAACCGATGATGCAAAAAAAACCTGGACTCCCCAACCCCTGGCCGTCGCCATCGCCCACCTGCAACAAAAAAAATTGCTGGACCCCAACGGCACCATCCACCCTGGTATCCTCCACCTGGCCACCGTGGACTTGGCTGCTACCCCACATGGTTTGACCATAATCAACTCGGTACTCAATCATCTTTTTCCTGTTCCCCAACCAAAGGCTCCATTACTTCCTTTTTATTTAAATATCAATCATGTTCGTCAGTTACGCTTGTCAATGTACACTAACGATGAGGAAAATTTTTTCAAACTCTACGAACTCTATGACAAAGCTCAACCTGACGAAAATTCACACGTTCTGGAAGATATTTTACTAAGCAGCCCCCTGGAAGATGACTGGTTGCTGAGTCGTAGTCCTTTCATCCGTTACACCATTTTTTTAATCCTATGGGATGCCTTCTCTGCTTTGGGTTACATGCCCAATGGATTTGTCACCCTGCTTTCCTATTACCGTCAAACGCCGGATATTCCAGAACGCTCTCTGTTCAACAATTGGATGGCTGAACTTTACCTGTTGCAAGGAGACACCACCTCCCTGCAACGGTGCCAGCCCCATGTGGAACCCTACGACCAAAAGGCCATCCAGGCAGGCATCCACTTTCTGGCTGGTGAGGATGAGGCGGCCATCACTACCTATCGGGAGGCCATCAAACTGTTGCGTCAGCACTTACGCAAACGAAAAGTGGTCTTTGAAAATTTCCACGGTGTCTTTTACCTGCTGGTACTGCTTACCAGTGGGGATGCCCTGTTGCTGAACGAAATGTCCAACGCACTGCAAGCCGTTTCCCTGGAAAACAATCCAGACCGTCCCGCCTTTGTGGCCATGCACGCCCTGCTTCTCCTGCAACAGGGTTGTGAAGCGGAAGCCCGTCAATTGATTCAGAATTGGCGCGCCGTGACCAGACGAACCCCCCTCTGCCATCTCTGCCTGGAACTGGCGGAGTTTTACATCAACCGGGAGGAAAGCAATACAAATATCTCCCAGTTGCAAACCAAGGTTCGCCTGTTCACCCCCGTGCTGCCTATGATGGCCCACATATTCACCGCCATCATCCACCGCCATCGGGGAGAGACACCCCCTGCCTCTCCCTGGCGGGATTTCACCACCTTAATCGCCCAGCAGGAAAACTGGCAACGCACTTTCCAGGCCCTGCAAGCCTGGATGCAAACCAACAAAGTCCGGGAAACCACCTCCTCCTCCACCCACAGCAAACGCCTGGCTTGGTTTATAAATACCCGTCAAGGTTTTATCGAGGATGTGGTAGAACAATCCTTCCGGGTGCGCCAGGGATGGAGCGATGGTCGCCCTGTGGCCTTCAAACGACTCCATGAGCAGGATCCCCGCCTGGATTATCTTACCGAACAGGACCGCCGTGCCCTGCGCACCCTGCGCAAGGATGGTATGGGCTGGCATGACTCCTATATTTTCGACACCAAGGAGACCCTGCAACTCCTGGTGGGCCATCCCGCCCTCTTCGACAGCAATAATCGGCGCAGTCCCATAGAACTCTTTTCCTATCCCCTGGAATTGGTAATCACCTCCACCCGCCGGGGATTTCGTCTCGCCCTTTCCCACCAGGCCGACGCCCCCACCACCTTTTTGCAGGAAGAGAGTCCCGGTCGCTTCCGGGTGATCCACTTTTCCGAAAAGCATCTGCTCCTGCACCGCATTTTGCCCAATAAGGGGCTGGAAATCCCGGAGCAGGCCAAACAGGATTTGGTCAATCTGATCCACCAACAAGGACTCCCCCTCTCCATGCGGGTGGAAGTCCCCGGTCTGGACGAAACCGCCCAGGAAGGCAATACCACACCTGTTCTCCAACTGCGTCCCCTGGAGCAGGGGTTAAAATGCACCTTGCAAGTGCGTCCCTTCGGTCCCCAGGGACCGGGCTATTTTCCCGGTCAGGGCAACCGGTCCGTCCTGGCCAACCTGCCGGAAGGGCAACAACGGGCCAACCGCAACCTGAGTGCAGAAAAAAAGGCGGTGGAGCAAGTATTGACCGCCGTTCCCCTGCTGGGGGAAATCTTTACCGAGGGATTCACCGCCCCCCTGGAAGGGTTGGAACTTTGTCTGGAAATGCTCCTGCAGGTGAGAGAAAATCCCCACCCCCTGGTGGTGGAATGGCCGGAAGGCAAACCCTTACGGGTCTACCCTCCCCTCGACCCCAACCAGATTTCCCTCAGCGTCAAACAGGGGCGGGACTGGTTCCAGGTGGAAGGTACGGCAGCGGTGGATCCCAAAGAGGTGGTGACCATGAGCCGTCTGTTGGCCAACCTGCCCCACGCCAGCGGACGTTTCATCCCCCTGGATGATGGCCGCTTTGTCGCCCTCACCAACCAGTTGAAACAACAACTGGAACAGTTGCAGGCCATCTCCGAAGCCTCCAAAGAGGGCAACCGGGTGCCCCAACTGGCGGGTTTTGTCCTGGATAACTTGGTGGCCAACTGCGGGCAGGTACAGGCCGATGCGGGCTGGCAATCCCTGCAACAGCGCATTCGCCAGGCCAACGAGCACCAACCCCAACTCCCCTCCACCCTGCAAGCCGAATTGCGGGATTACCAGTTGGAAGGCTTTCAATGGCTCTCCCGTCTCGCCCGCTGGGGGGCGGGGGCCTGTCTGGCCGATGATATGGGATTGGGCAAGACCATCCAGGCCATCGCCATCCTGCTGGAACAGGGCACCCTCGGCCCCTCCCTGGTGGTGGCCCCCACCTCGGTGTGTCACAACTGGCAGCGGGAGTTGGCCCGTTTTGCCCCTGCCCTGCAAGTCTACCATCTGGCGGAATCCAGCGACCGGTCCGCCCTGCTGGCCTCTCTCACCCCCATGACGGTGGTGATTGCCAGTTATGGTCTTTTGCACAATGAAGAGGAGGCCCTCACCGCTATGGATTGGCAGGTGATGATTCTGGACGAAGCCCAGGCCATCAAAAATGCGGATACCCGTCGTGCCCAGGCCAGTCGCAAACTCAAGGCCGCCTTTCGCATCGCCCTCTCCGGCACTCCCATTGAAAACTATCTGGATGAACTGTGGAGCCTTTTCCAGTTCATCAATCCCAATCTGCTGGGTTCACGGGAGAGTTTTCAACGCCGTTTTGCCACCCCCATTGAAAAACACAAGGACCACAAGGCCATGCAAGCCTTGCGTACCCTGGTGCGTCCCTTCATCCTGCGGCGCACCAAGAGCATGGTGCTGAGCGAACTGCCGCCCCGCACCGATGTCACCCTGGAGGTTGAACTGCCTGCCAATGAGCGGGCCTTCCAGGAGGCGTTGCGGCAGAAAATACTCTCCTCCCTGGAAAATCTGCCCACGGATAATCCCCAGGAGCGGCGGTTTCGCATTCTGGCAGAGATCACCCGTTTGCGGCGGGCCTGTTGCCATCCCGCCTTGATCGATCCGGCCACCCCCCTGCCGGGGGCCAAACTCACCCTGTTCATGGAACTGGTGGAAGAGTTGATCCGCAACCGGCACAAGGCTCTGGTCTTCAGCCAATTTGTCACCCTGCTGGAACTGGTGGAAAAGGCGTTACGGCATACGGGTATCCGTTATCAATATTTGGATGGCTCCACCCCCGCCAAGGAGCGGGAAAAACGGGTGGCGGCTTTTCAGGCGGGGGAAGGGGAACTGTTTCTCATCAGTTTGAAAGCGGGAGGATTGGGACTCAACCTTACGGCGGCGGACTATGTGATCCATCTGGACCCTTGGTGGAATCCGGCGGTGGAAGATCAAGCCTCCGACCGTGCCCACCGTATCGGTCAGCAACGCCCGGTCACCGTCTATCGCATGATTGTCCAGGGCAGTATCGAGGAAAAAATGGTCAAACTTCACCAGGAAAAGCGGGATTTGGCCGATGCCCTGCTGGAGGGAAGCGACGCTGCCACCCGCCTGTCAGAAGACGATCTCATGGCCATGTTACGGGGTATTTGAGGAACGCCGCCACTTGCGGAAAGCGGCAATCACCCCCCAGGCCGCCACCAATCCCAACAACGCCTCCCCCACTCCCCGCTTGCGCAAAGAAAGAGGACGCACCTCCTGTTGGGAGACCAGATAGCGGGAGAGATAGGTATAATCATCGGTCACCCATTGCAAGGTGACCAAACGGGATTGATCCGGGTTTTCTTCCACCTGATAATTGGTGAGAATCTGCCCATGGCCCGCCACATGCCCCCGTCCCACCGGCACCAGAAAGGCCTCCCCGCCTGGCTTGCCATCCAATTCCCCCCAACGCACCACCTGCCAGGCATTCCCACCATCCAACCTTAATACGGGAAACTGGCGTGGTGGCTCCTGCCCGACGGCAAAATGCTTTTCACTCAAGCGGGAGACCACTTCCATGCCCACCGCCGTCAACAAGGCCAAGGCCGTCACATAATAGAGCAGGGAGGTAACCTTTTTAACAGCCGTGGCCACGGCAATTTTGTTCATCGCCCTTGTTCCTTACCAGCGTTTGCGAAAACCACCTGCCCAGGGTTGCCTCCCGCCATCGGCAGAAAAACCAAAGGAGGAGGAAACCCGTGGCTTGCGTTCAGAAATGCTCTCCCGTGGCAACTCCATTAAAAAGCGGGAGGGGTCGGAAAGGTGAATCTGTTTAAACATCCAGCGGCGTTTGGCATGGGTGAGGAATAATTTTTCCCGAGCGCGGGTGATGCCCACATACAGCAATCGCCGCTCCTCCTCCAAGGCATCCCGCCCCTCTTCCAGGGCGCGTTGGTGAGGCAACAGCCCCTCTTCCAATCCCACCAGAAAGACGATGGCAAACTCCAACCCCTTGGCTGCATGCAAGGTGGAGATCACCACCCGATCCTGATTGAGGGTATTTTCCGTCTCGCCCAAATCGCTGATCAAGGCGGCATCTTCCAGAAACAGGGTCAAATCCTGATAACGGGAAATTTGCGCTGCCAACTCCTGCAAGTTTTCAATCTTCTCCGTCGCCCGCTCCTCCTGGCGAATGCTCTCCAGATAGCCCGACTCCTGCAACACCCCCTCCAGGATTCCCACCAGGGAGCCTCCCGCCAGCAGGTATTCCTGCCATTTGCGGATCAACTTGCTAAAATTTTCCAGGGAGGCGCGGGCAGAAGGGCGCAACTCCTTGCCCTGACACAATCGTTCTGCCGCTTCCATCTGGGAGATACCCTCCCGTTGCGCGGTCTCCCGAATGGTCTGCAACACCACCGGACCCATGCCCCGTTTGGGTACATTCACCACCCGTTCAAAGGCCAGATCATCCCGCTGGGAGCGAATCAGACGCAAATAGGCCACCGCATCCTTGATTTCCGCCCGATCCAGAAAGCGCAAGCCCCCAACCACCTGATAGGGAATATTGGCCCGCATGAGGGATTCTTCCAGGGCGCGGGTTTGCCGGGAGGCCCGCACCAAAATGGCCACCTTCTGATAATCCCCGTCCTTGCACTGGCTCATGATTTCGTTGGCCACAAAACGGGCTTCATCCTCCCCATCCTCTGCCACATATTTTTCCACCAGAGGACCATCCGCCCCGTTGGTCCAAAGGGTTTTGCCCATGCGCCCCTTGTTGTTGCTGATCAACTGACTGGCCAAACTCAAAATATTGGCGGTGGAACGATAGTTTTGCTCCAGACGGATGATCTGAAAATTGGGATAATCCTTTTTGAAGTCCAAAATATTATCCATCCGCGCCCCCCGCCAGCTATAGATGGACTGATCATCATCCCCCACCACGCACAAATTGCCATGACCGGAGGCCAGATAACGCAACCATAAATATTGCACCCGGTTGGTATCCTGGTATTCGTCCACCAGGATATAGCGGAATCGATGGCGGTATTGTTCCAACACGGTGGGGTGTTGATTCCAAAGGTGGAGACATTGCAGCAGTAAATCACCAAAATCCAGGCTGTTGACCCGTTTCAACTCTTCCTGATACCGCTGATAAAAACCACTGACCATTTGGAGGTCTTTTTTAAAGCGCACCACCTCCATGGTCAACTCTTCCGGTTGCAGGCCATCATCCTTCCAGCGGGCGATGGAGGAGGTGAGTCGTTGGGCGGTCCAGAAGGGATCGTTGATCTCCATTTCTTCTGCCAGCCGCTTGACCAGCCGTTCCTGGTCAGCCGCATCCAGGATGGTGAAATTTTCGTCATAGCCCAACAGGGAGGCATGGTTGCGAATAATACGGGAACCCAGACCATGGAAGGTGCCGATCCACAAACGACGCAGGCCCATTTCATCCATGGAGAGAAGATCGGCCACCCGCTCCCGCATCTCTCTGGCCGCCTTGTTGGTAAAGGTGACGGCGAGAATTTCTTCCGGTCTGGCAGCCCCGGTGGCCAACAAATAGGCCAGACGGCGGGTAAGGGCGCGGGTTTTTCCCGATCCTGCCCCAGCCAGAACCATCACCACCCCATCCCGGCTGGTGACTGCCGCCAATTGGGGGGGATTGAGTCCCAGGAGCAGGGAATCAGCTTTCGACAATTCAGCCACGGAAGGTCTCCCGTTCCAACAACGCCTTGTTATAGGCGCGCAACACTGCATGATTGGTCAGGATGCCCAGCACCTGATTGGGATTGTTGGCGGATACCACCGGCAACTGTTCCACATTGGCACTGCTCATACGCTGCATGGCATCCAGCAGATGATCCTGCGGGGTGATGGTCACCGGATTGCGGGTAGCGATATCCCGCACCAGCACCAGCTCTTCCAGCCCTTCATCAAAGGCAACGCCCCGAATGTCCTGGAAGGAGACGATGCCTTGTAACTCCCCCTGGCGATTGATCAACAAAAAATTCTCCTCCCTGGACTCCCGCAACTTTTCCTTGAACTGACGGATGGTGAGGGTATCCAGGATCATTTCACAATGGGTACGCATGACATTTTCCACCATGAGCTGGCGTAAAATGTTGGTCTCCCGGCCCGACCATAAATCAATATTTTTACGTCTCAGGGCACGGGTGAAGATGGAATCCCGGTAGGTCTGGCTGATCAACAGGGAGGCGACGATGGAGGAGACCATCAAGGCCAGCATGATACGATAGTCACCGGTCAATTCAAACAGGATCAAAATGCTGGCAATGGGGGCACCCAGCACGCAGGCGGCCATGGCTCCCATGCCCACCAGGGTATAGGCCCCCGGCCCGGAGGAGAAGGCAGGCATTAAATCATGGGTCAAGGTACCGAAGGC
>JADFXB010000122.1 GCA_015233935.1 Magnetococcales bacterium
AACCAAAATATCCTTGGAACAGCGTATCCGGGCAATGGCCTTGCGGATGCTCTGCATCATCTGCCAACGCTCAGAACCATTAAAGTTCTTGGAAACAATCACCAATAAATCTACATCAGAATCAGAGGTTTCATCGCCACGGGCATGGGAGCCAAACAAAATAATTTTTTCTGGATGGACAGCTTCCACAATCCAGGTGCTCATGGTGGATAGGTCTGCGGCGGTGATGGACATGTTAATCATTATCCCTTTTCACCAACTCCAGAACGTGTTGGATGAGTTCTTCTACCGTCCACTCCTCAAAGGTCTCAATGCGGGATTGGGGGGGGAGGGCGCGGAGAATCTCCAGAGCTGACTCTCTTAATCGCTTGGCCCGCTTGTTGTCCCCCTCCTTTTGTAATACATCGGCCAATTCCAAATAGGTGGGGGCGTGCTTGGAATCCAAATACAACGCCTTCTGCAAATGCTTCTTCGCCTCCTCATCCTTCCCCTCCGCCATCAACAAATGCGCCAATAAAAAATGAGGCTGGCCCGAAAAAGCATTGGTCTGAATCGCCCGATGACAACACGAAGCCGCCTTGGAATACTCCCCCGAAT
Organism: Magnetococcales bacterium; assembly: GCA_015233935.1. Classification (GTDB taxonomy): domain Bacteria; phylum Pseudomonadota; class Magnetococcia; order Magnetococcales; family JADFXB01; genus JADFXB01. Next base: position 598 of record JADFXB010000122.1, read on the forward strand.
TGGCATAACTCCTGGCCATCAAAAACAATCCCTCATAACGCAACTGCACCGGAATCGTGCTCAACTCCGAATCCGTCACCTCCTGCGCCTTGGCTATCGCCTGATGATAAGCTCCACGCTTGAAAAAATCCTCCGCCAAACGCAACTTCTCACGTACCCCCATCATACTGGCTATGGGTTCCGGTAACGCCAACATGGAAGCCGTCGATAACGTCTTCACCCCACTGGGCGTCACCATCTGCTTGGCCCGCTCCCGCAAAGATGGGGTCACCGTCACCACCCTCGGCGGTTTTCCCGGTCGTTGTGCCACCTCTTGCGGAGGCTTTCGCTGATAAACAACAGATTCGGGATACATTTTACCTGTCAACTCATCCGGTATCTGGCCAGACAACTCAGCATGACCCGTCACCAAATATCCCCCAACCCGCAACGTCTGCGCCAACCGCCCCACCACCCGCCGAATGGTGTCACTGTCAAAATAAATAAATACATTACGGCATAAAATTAAATCCATCTCCCGCAATTCACCTGCATTGTCCGGGTAAGTATCCTTGATCAAATTCACCCGCATAAAGGTTACCAGGTTGCGAATCTCCCGATTCAAAACCCACTCCTTGCCATGAAAAAGTTCGGAATTTTTCTTGCGCTTAAAATAGGTCTCGTCCGAACTGATCTCCGAACGACGAAACGACCACGCCCCATATCGCCCCTGACGCGCAAATTCCAACGCATTTTCATTGATATCACTGCCAATCAGGACAATTTTCCATTGATCGGGAGAAGGCAACATCTTGTGCAGAAGGATGGCAAGAGAATAAGGTTCCTCCCCAGTGGAACAACCCGCACTCCACAAACGAATTTCACGATTTTCCCTGGATTTGCGGTCAATAATATCCGGCAAAATTACCTTTTCCAACAAACCAAACTGACCCGTATCCCGGAAAAAATAACTCTCCCCCGTGGTCAACAACAATACAAGAACCTGCCACTCCCTGTCGCTGTCGTTACTGCCACTCCCCAACAGAGAAAAATACTCCTCCGCTCCCCGACTCTGACTATGCTTGATCCGCTCCGCCAATATTTTTCCAAGATTGGCATACTCCTGCTCCGGAATCACCAGCCCGGTATGATTGGCAATAATGGCAAGAAATTGTTCCAAATGAACCGGTTTGTTCATGGCTGCCACCCCCCCAAAGGTGGACCTGGCAAATTCTTGACCGCCAAATCAATCAGGCAGTTCGCTCAATGTCCAATACATGTTAATGGTGCGAATCACATCCACAAATTGCATATAATCCACCGGCTTCACCATATATCCCGCTACCCCCAGCCGGAAACTCTTCACCCGGTCCAACTCATCCTTGGAGGTGGTGAGGACGATCACCGGTAAAGTTTTCAACTGGCTGTCATGCTTGAGAATTTCCAAAAATTCCAAACCATTCATCCGGGGCATGTTCAAATCCAACAGAATGATGCAGGGCGGATCGTTGGTGGAATCCTTCAACCAGGCGATGGCCTCCTCACCATTGTTGGTTACCACCAAACGATTGGTAACATGAATGGATTTCAAGGCGCGCTGCACCGTCATAGCATCAACCCGGTCGTCCTCCACCAGGAGGATGGGGCGGTGATGGTATCTCATTTGATTCTCCATATTGATCTGCCTTCTACTGATGCAGGTTACTCAACCGAATGGGTGATGACCACCGGCAAGGTAAAATGAAAGGTGCTTCCCTCCGTCAACCGGGAAGTGACCCAAACCCGTCCACCATGCAACTCCACAATCTTTTTCACCAGAGTCAAACCAACACCCGTACTCTCAAAGCTATCCCGTGAATTCAAGGTCTGGAAAATCTGAAAGATTCTCTCAAAATCCTTCTCCGGGATGCCCGGCCCATTGTCCGTTACCATGAAATGCCATTCATCCCCCTCCTGCTCACAGGAAAGTTGAATCGACCCCATTTCCTTGTCCATAAACTTGATGGCATTGGAAAATAAATTTTGAAAGACCTGACTGATACGGGTCTTCTCCGCCTTGACCGTGGGTAACCGGCCTGCCACATGGATGGAAATGTTGTTTGGCGGCGACAATAAATCAATCACCGATGCCACCAGTCGATTCAGATTGACACTTTCAATCTCTTCCCGAACACGACCAATGCGGGAATAGTTCAACACACCCTCAATCAAACTCTGCATGCGCCGTACCCGGCCAATCAAAAGATCAAGCTGCTCCCGGCCCGTTTCATCAAACAGTTCACCATAATCCTCGGTAATCCACTGTACCAGGGCATCGATGGAACGCAAGGGAGCTTTCAGATCATGGGAGACGATATACGCAAACTCCTTCAACTCCTGATTGACCGTCTCCAACTCCTTCACCAATTGATTTTGCCTCTCATTGGCCTGATTGGCCAGGGTTTCGTTGAGGCGTTTCAATTCAAACTGGGTTTGAATCAACTCCGCATTCTGTTGAAAGGCATTCTCATAGGTGGAAAGCAACAGATTCATAATCTGCTGACGACCTGCCTGCACCAAATGGGTCTCACCCGCAAAATGAACCTCCAATCGATCATCCACCTCCTGGCACCGATCCACCAGGGTATCCTGCAAAAAGGCGGACAGGCGCGCCACAAGATGCTGCTCATCATAGGGCTTGACCATGTAATGATCCGCCCCCGCATTCAATCCCCGTATAATTTCCTTGGCATCCGACAACATGGTCAACAACAATACCGTGGTATGACGCAGTTCAGGATCGTTTTTCACCTCACGGCACAAACCAAAACCATCCATGCCGGGCATGGCAATATCACTGACAATCAGATGGGGTTTGATCTCTCTTGCTCGTGCCAAACCCTCCACCCCATTGTGAGCAACCACCACCTCATGGCCCTTACTGGCAAAAAATCGGCGCACCATCACCGCCTGGGTGGGACTGTCTTCCACCACCAACACCACCATGGGTCGCCCCGGAGAACCTTGTGACTCGTTCATGTGGATTCCATTACAGTCGGTTGCGGGCGAAACTCGGCAATGGAGCGGGCCACCTTGGGCAGGGTAAAATGAAAGGTACATCCCTGACCAGGCCTGGACTCCAAACGAATTTCTCCACCATATTTTTGCACGATCTTGCGTACCAGTGCCAATCCCACCCCAGCGGTTTCCAGTTCATCCCTGGCCTGCAAGGTCTGAAAAATGCCAAATATTTTCTCATGATACCGGGAATCAATGCCAGGACCATTATCCGTGACCGCAAAAGCCCAATAATCTCCCTGCTCCCGCCAATCGATGAGAATCTCCCCATTCTCCTTATCCATAAAGCGCACCGCATTATCCAATAAACAATAGAATAACTGCTCTGCCCGCTTTTTATCAAACTGAATGGCTGGCAGTGGATTGCTCACCCGCACATCCATGGTTTCCGGGATGGCTAACCTTTGGATGATGGAGCGCACCAGCTTATCCAGATCAATCAACGTCAACTCTTCCTGCAAGCGGGAGATCTGGGTGTACTCCATGAGGGCGTTGATCAAACCCTCCATGCGTTGTGCCCGTCCCGCCAAAGTAGTCATCAACTGCCGACCATCTTCATCCAGGGTTTCGCTGTAATCGGTAATCAACCAGTTGGTGAGGGAACCCAACGCCCGCACCGGTGCCTTGAGATCATGGGAGATTACATAGGCAAAATCACTCAACTCCTTGTTCACCGATTCCAGCTCCAGCAACAAGGCGGTCTGTCTTTCTTCCACACCCCGACGCACTTGAATTTCCTGTTGCAACTGGGTGTTCAGGGATTCCTGTCTGGATGCCTGATCCACCAGTTGAAGATTTAACATTTTCAATTCCAACTGGTTGGCGATTAATTCTTTGTTTTGCTGGACCGCCTTTTGATAGGTGGTCAACAATAAATCCAAAATTTGCCGCCGGGTGGAGGTGATCACATGGGTGCGCCCCTCGAAGGTGATCTCCATCCCTTCATCCTGCTGTCGCATATCCGCCGTCTGACTCAACAAGGCGGCAATCTGCCCTAAAAGGTGCTCCTCTTCCCAAGGCTTGGTTAAATAATTATCTGCCCCCGACGACAAACCTTCCAAAATTTCGCTGGGGTTGGTCAACGCCGTCAACAGCATGACCGGTATACGTCCGGTTATGGGATTATTCTTCAAGGCACGGCAGAGTTGAAAACCATCCATGCGGGGCATGGAGACATCGGAAATCACCAACCGTGGAATAAAATCCAATGCTTTTTCCAGACCTTCCACACCATCCTTGGCCAGGGTTACAGCAAATCCCTTCTGTGTCAACATTCTTTTCAGTTTGAAAGCCTGGGTGGGGCTGTCCTCCACCAGCAAGACCGGCAGATTGCGAAAAGCAGTATCGGGTTGACCGACAGAGACCGGTGGAGCAGCCTGCTCTTCGCCCAAATGTCCCGCCAGATTCACCAAAGCCTGGGCCATGGAAGTACAAGACAGAATATGTTGGGCAGCTCCCATTTCGATGGCCTTGCGGGGCATCTCATATACCAGGGAGCTGGCCTCATCCTGCACGATGGTCACCCCACCTTTGCGATTGATGGCCTCCAGTCCCCGAACCCCGTCGTTCCCCACTCCGGATAACAGGATGCCCAAAGCATTGGCCCCATAATGGTTGGCCACCGATTCCATGGTCACCGTGATGGAAGGACGGTGCTCATCCAACGGCGGAGCCTGGGAACAAACCATGCGTCCTACCGAATCCAAAGTAAGATGATGATCACGGGGAGGAAAATAGATGGAGCCAGGGAAGGGGACCTCACCATGGGAGGCCAGTTGTACCGCCATGGGGGTGTGTTGTCGCAACCAGAAGACCATATCCTCCTGGAACATTTCATCCATATGCTGAACACAAAAAATGGGTGCGGGAAAATCCGCTGGCAACCCAGAAAGAATTTCCTTGATCACATGCGGTCCACCCAGAGAACCCCCAATCACCACCATGCTTAAGGAAGACATGGGAAGCAACGGTTGTTTGTTCAAACCAACGGGGGGTTTGGTGGGACAGGTAACCTGATTGGCCCCTGCCAATAGAATAATTTTATGGGCAAGCTCTTGGGAAAAATGATCACCACTTTTGGCCAGCCAATCGGCCATGGGTTTGGGAAAGACATCCATGGCCCCAGCTTCAAAAAGCTGAAACACATTCCAACGATCATCCTTCTGTACCGAAACACTGATCACCAGAATTGGCCGGGGAAAACGATCCATCACCGTGCGGGTGAATTCCAGGCCATCCATGACCGGCATATGCAGGTCGGTGCAGATTACCTGTGGATCCAGCCGGGGGATCATCTCCAGGGCCTGTTCGCCATGGGAGGCTGTTCCCACCACCTGAATTTCAGGAATGGTGGACAGACTGCGTTTAAGCAGGGCAACGGCCACCGGTGAATCCTCCACCAGCAGGACTCGAACCGGAGGGTTGATCCCCAGGGAGGTGGCCAAATGTGACAGGGAGTTCACAGTCGATCCAGGAAAAGGTTATTCACCGGAAAAGACATCGATGACATCTCCCAATCCGTACTCCCGTAATTTTTCCTCAACCTTTTCGCGGGTGACCGGTTTGACCATGTAGTCGGTACAACCATCCTGGTAATAAGCCCGCAATACATCTTTGGGAGAATCCAGGGCGGTGACCATGAGAATGCGCACCTCATCGCGGGGGGCAACGGCCAGCTCTTTTTCCTTCTCCCGAATGGCCTGCACCGATTGATGACCGTCCATTTCCGGCATCATAATATCCATGCAGATCAATTCATAAGGTTCTCCTTCCGCATGGGCGAGGATAAAGGCCTCCAGGGCTTCCTGACCATCCACCACCACATCGCAACTGCCATAGGGGGAGAGCAGTTTCTGCATGAGCATGCGGTTATTGAACTCGTCATCCACAATCAATATTTTCATCGTTACCTCTTGCAGCCAGGTGTCTGGTGGGGCAAACGGTTAGCCCAGGTTGTGGGAGGGGATCATGCCCCTGTCCAGGATTGATCCACAAGGTTCATTGTGCTTGTCGTCACAGTCATCTCATGGCAGAGGGTGGAATCATCCTGCCATTTTGTTCAATAAATCATCCAGTTGAGCAATATATTTGTCGGCAGCGGAAAGGTTTTCCTTGCGAATGGACAAAATCAACTGGAACGCAGCGGTATTGATCAGTGCCAGCCCGCGACCGGATGCATCTTTTTTCAAAAGCTGGGCCTTTTTCTCTACCAGACCAAAATCCCGTTCATCAAGGGCTTGTTTGATCTCTTCCAGACGTTTGATGGCCTGGGGATGAAAATCGGTTGGTTCAGCATCGCTTTTAACCTGCGTGGTGCTCATTATGGTTTGCGCCCGTCGGATCACCTCCTCCTGACTTCCCAAACGCTTGGCAGGAGGGGAAGGGGGGGCAGGACGTTCATCCTGGCGGAAGAAGCGGTCAATCTCGTCCAGCATGGCATCCGAGCGGAAGGGTTTGGCCAGATAACGATTCATCCCAACTTCCATGCATTTTTCCCGATAACCTTTAATGGCATGGGCGGTCATGGCAATAATGGGAATGTTGGGATCGAAGTGATCTCCCTTATAGGAGCGAATATAGCGGGTGGTTTCAAAACCATCCATTTCCGGCAACTGAATATCCATGAGAATAATTTGAAAGGTCAGTTTTTCCAGCAAGGCAATGGCTTCCATGCCATTCACGGCCACCCTGACCTTATGCCCGGCCCGTTCCAGCATTTCTTTGGCCAGTCTTTGGTTGTTGAGATTGTCTTCCACCAGCAAAATGGACAAGGAATAGCCCTTGGTGATAATGGGTTGCGGGCTGCGGCGGGGGACTTCCTCCACCTCGAAGGTGGGGGCAGTTATCAGGGATTCCAATAATTCCAACATCTTGATGGGCTGAATCACATGGGAGGCGTTGATCTCCTGGCACAACAACAGGTCATCCCGTCGATGGTTGGATTTTAACATCATCACCAACCGTCCCTTGAAATTGGTTTGGTTCAAAATGATCCGGGCCAGGTCAAACCCACCGAAGTCGGTCAGGCGAACATCAATGATAATGGCCTGGATGGTGGGGGTCTCACTGTTTTTCAACAGGACCAATGCCTGGGCACCCGTTTCGGCTTCCAATACCTGCGCCCCGCACCAACTCAGATACTCACGCACGATATGCCGATTGTTGGCATGGTTATCCACCACCAGAATGTTCCAATCACTCAATTGGGTTTGGCTGGCGGGTTGGGCCAGGCTTTTTTCCCTTGGCAGGGAAAAGCGGCTGGTAAAGTGGAAGGTGCTGCCTTTATGTCGTTCGCTGGTGGCCCAAATGGTTCCCCCCATGAGCTGAACCAACCGCTTTGAAATCGCCAGTCCCAGACCCGTACCCCCATATTTGCGAGTGGTACTGCCATCGCCTTGGGTGAAACTTTCAAAGATCAATTCCATGCGATCTTCTGAAATACCCACCCCGGTATCTGCAACCGAGATGGTCATCTGCAAAATATTTTCATCCGAGGTGGGGGCAATATCGGCGGTGACCTGAATGTGTCCTTCTTCGGTAAATTTCATGGCGTTGGAAAGAAGGTTGACCACCACCTGCCGTAATCTTCCCGGATCCCCTACCAGACGATGGGGAAAAGAGGGAAGAATTTTTAGATAGAGCATCAACCCCTTGCGGGTAGCCGTCACGGCCATGGAATCGCACAATTTCTCCAGCATGGCGCGAGGGTCGAAGGTGATATGCTCCAACTCCATGCGTCCTGCTTCAATTTTGGAAAAGTCCAGAATACTGTTTAATAATCCCAGTAAGGATTCGGCAGATTCCAAAACGATGGAGAGAAACTTGTTGCGCTCTGATGGCAAGTCCGAATTAATGGAAAGCTCAGTCATGCCAATGATGGCATTCATGGGGGTACGAATTTCGTGGCTCATATTGGCCAAAAATTCGCTCTTGGCCTGGGAGGCACTCTCGGCCAATTCCTTGGCTTGCAGGAGGGCATTTTCCATCTGCTTGCGTTCGATGATGCCCGCCAGGGTGTTGGTGATGGAGATGAAAAAGGCTTCATCCTCCGCCAGCCGGTTGTGTCCTTCCTGGGTATACAAACTGACAATACCCAAAAGCCTTTGGCCAGAGACAATGGGAATGCAGTAATGGCCGTGGGGTAGGGGTGGGGTGAAAATATCCGTATTGAACAGTTCCGGCAATTCTTTACGGTCGTGATATTCCACTGCTGGCAGGGATTTCACTGCTTCATCGGCCCGATTATAGCGGGCAGCCGCTGCCTTTCCGCACAAACATTTGCCGAAGGCTACGTTGGTGCACTGTTTCTGCAAAACTTCCGGCATCCCCTTCTGGGCCATCATGATCAACTGACCGGGATGTTTTTCATCCACCTGAAAGATGCAGCCTCGTCCCTGCAAGGAGAGCCAGGGGACGGCCAGAATATGATCCAGGATCAAGGCCAGTTGTTCTTCCAGGGAAATATCCCGCAAGGAAGCTTGCAAAACGGTGCTGATGGTGTGTTGGGTATAGAAATTTTTATGAAGCTGCGCCTCAATGCGTTTTCTCTCGGTGATATCTCGCGATACCCCCATGGAACCCACCAATTGGCCACGGGGATCCCGCAACTGGGAGGCAGAGACATAGCTTATGAAGGATTCCCCATTTTTTCGTCGATTGATGACTTCGCCACTGAACTTTCCCCTGTTCAGCAGAACCTGATGATTAGATTGTCCGGCATCCGGCATTTCGTAAAGAATATCGATGGATTTGCCGATAACCTCTTCACGGTGGTAGCCAAAGGTTTCCTGGGCGGCTTTATTGAACTCGACGATGGCCCGGTTGTTATCCACGGCGATGATCATGTCCAGGGAGCTGTTGATCAAGTTTTGGGCATATTCACGGGCTTCCTGGAGATCATCCCTGGCTTCTTTGTGGCGAATGGCCTGACTGACCACCACCGGCAAGAATTTAAGATAGTTGCGTTCTTGATCCTTGATCAAATAATCGTGGGCACCCGCCTTCATGGCACGCACGGCGATTTCTTCATCACCGCCGCCGGTTACCACGATGATGGGAGTCTGCCTGGCTTGGGAGAAGAGTTCCAGGGCGGTGCCGTCGCCCAAACGAAAGTCGCTGATGATGACATCGAATTGTTGATGCTGGAGAATATCGCTGGCTTCCTGCAAAGAACCAGCCATTTCATAGCGGTAGGGAAGGGCCTCTTTTTTGACCAAGCGTTTGAAGGCCATCTGGTCTACCAGATCGTCTTCCACCATCAGGACATCATAGAGAGACTTTTCCATGCCAGCATGCTTTCGGAGGAGAGATGAGGTTCTATGGTCTCGAAAATTAATTTTTTTAGAAAAATTCAACTGTAAGCCATCAGACACCCATGTCACGAATGGGAATATAACCCTTTTTTCTCTCTTGCACCATTATTCCTGGTTGTCTGACTTCGTTTTTTAAGAGTAGGTGAGCGACTTGTCCATTTATAGTGGCGATCTTTTCCTGTATTTTGCCAGACGGGGAGAGATGACCGCAAAGAACAACTCCAATAGGGTGACCGGAATGGTCGAAGATGGAACATCCGAAAAAGATCGGAAAATATGAAATCGTCCAGCCCTTGGGCAAGGGTGCCATGGGCATGGTCTACAAGGCCTACGATGCGATTATAGGACGTTCGGTTGCTCTCAAGGTCATCCATCGCCATATCCTGTCCGGCGAAGCGGGAGAGATGGCTATTGCCCGTTTTCGGCGTGAGGCGCAAACCGCTGGTCGTCTGATGCATCCCCATATTATCGCCATTTTTGAGTATGGCGAGGAC
>JADFXB010000123.1:0-7769 GCA_015233935.1 Magnetococcales bacterium
TGGTTAAGGTGGTGGCGCAGGGCTTAAAGCGTCGCTCAAAGGCTTCTGCCAGGGAATTGGCCACATGACCTCCATCCACCGGGGCGTTGTTTGGTGGTTCGGTGACCTTGGTGTCCAGCATGAACACCGTCGGCTTGCTGGTTGCCAACGCCTGGGTCCAAGGCAACAGACACAGGCCCAGCACCCCCCATCGCCACCCATTTTTTCCACCTTTGATCATCACAACAAACTCCTTATCTGGCAAGAAAAACGCGCAAATTTTGTGGATACGTTAAGCCCGAATTTCCACCATCCTTCAATTTAGGTAATGTGTCGGAAGCGTGGCAGATCATGGCTGCCAAAGCCTGCTCACAGGCTGCCAGGAAACAGGAATAAAGGTCAAGGGCAGGGGAGGCCCCGCTTGCAAGGAGGTATATCGTTGTTTGCCCAAACCTCCCTTTGGTGAGTAAAGGCCCACTTGCCCGTTGACGGGTGGTAGATCATCCAGGCTGGTGTAGAAGTCGCCGTTGACAAAAAGCCATACCTTTTCCCCTTGATAGAGCATTTCCAACCGCACCGGTCCCAGGGCATTGGGGGGGAGGTGATTGTCAAAGCTTTCTGCCCGAACCGCCTTGCCTTGGCGATAGCGAAAAATCAGCAGTCGGTGTTCGTGAATGCGTAACAGGTCATAGTTGCCATCTTCTTCCAAACCAAAGACCATGCCACCCCGATAGGGCAACAGCATGGTCACGGCCAGGGAAGGACCTTGCAAGGGTTGCGGGTGAGTGAGAAAGCTGCCGGAGGCGGCCCGATAGAGGCGGGGGGCGTCACCATAGCTTCCTCGTTCATCCCGATGCCAACGTTGACTGGAGGTGTTGGGTAACCCAACCTCCTGCCATTGAAATTCAGCGGGTAGTTCATGTTGGATCACCTTGGCCAACCACCAACTTCCCTGTTGAAACCTAAGCTGGCTTTTTTCCCGCCCATCCCCCTGTTGACAAAAATGGGGACGCAGCAACAAGGTTACATCACTGGAATCGGCCACGGACAGCAAGGCTTCACCGGAGTCTGGGGTATAGCCTTTCCCTATCAAACAATGGCTGTTGGTATAAGGGGCCAGGGCTTCGCGAAAGGCCAGATGGCTGTGGGCACGGGTGGTGGAACGGGGATGATTTTCTGCCAATAATTCTTGCAACTGAAGATGATGAAACGGCAATACCAGCAGGATAACCACCCACAACAAGCGGTGACTGCCCGGTGCCACCGTCTGTTGTCCCTGACGGGGCAACAAAGCCAGGGCCACCAGCAGCAACAACCCGTCCAGCATCAAATAATAGTGGGGATTTTCATAGAGGTATCCCACCCCCCGACTCAAGGCCCTTCCACTGCCCCAGATCAACACAATGCCCCAAAAAAAAGGCAACACCAAAGAGAGGGTCAGGGTGCGATGATTTACGCTTCCTTGCCGCAAGGAACGCCAGGAGGTCACAAGGGCAAAACCCAACAACAAGGAGAGGGGGGTACCTACTGCCAGCACCAGCCAGCGATTACCTTCCGCAGCCATGAATGGCCAATTTCCCAAGGTAAACTTTTCTACCAAAAAAGGCAGCAATAAACTGACCCCAGAGGCCCCTGGCAATCCCACCCACACCGCCAAAAAGGTTTCCCCCATATGTTCCAGGTGCAAGGAATCATCCACTCCAAAGAGACCAGGCAACGGGTGCCACAAGAGATCCAAAAAATTTAAAAACAGATTGGCCAGCAACGCCGGGGCGATGGTGCGTTTGTGCAATTCCAGGGTACGCAGCAAGGCGGGATGATCTGGGGAGGCTTTTACCCTGGTGACCAAAAAGAGTAACGCCAGGGAGAAAAGAACCACTTCATGAAACAGAGAAGCCACAAAAAGATAAAAACTGGCGGAAAAAGGAAAGGCGGTCTGCCTCTGTTGGGCCTCCAGCAATTTGGCCAGGGCCAGGGCCAAAAAGGCGATGGCCAACAGGTAGGGATTGATATGCCGCCAGACGATGGTAAACACCCCTGGAAATAAATCAATCCATAACAAAGCGGTAAGCAGGGCCAACCCAGGGGAGACCAACCGTCTTCCCACCAAAAATAACGAAAGAGCCGTAAAAGCCACCAGGGGATAGGTAAAGAGACCGGCCCATTGCAAGTGCTCTTCGGTGAGAATGAGATTCAGTCCCAACAGGGTGAAGTGACCGGGGCGAAACAGAAAATAATCCCCCACCCCCAGCAGGCGACCACGGGAAAATTCCAGGCTATGTAGGAAAAAATCCCAATTGTTCGGAAAAAAAAGCTTTTCATCCACAAACATCAGTTGATCGCGGGAGGGAAGATCCCACAGGCCAAGACGATAATTCCAGACGGTAAAGCCCAGCAGCAGGAAAAACCAGGGCCAAGTGGCCTGCTGTAAGGCAGTTCGGATAGCATAAGACATGGGGAAATCCACAACAGTAGGAACGATGGCTGAGAGTAACCAATAATGGCATGGGGAGCAAACAACTTATGAGGGAGGCGGGTCCGTCGCCGTTTGCGTGGGTATGGGGGGGGAACACGCAGGCGACGGACCCAAACTGGCAGTCATCCGGGTCGCCGTTTGGGGGGGACGGCGATTGGCAGTAAAACCCGGATGGGTTGTCTTTAATATTGCAATTGCAGTGCCAAGTGAAAACATGAAAAATAATCATTAAAATCAATTAGCTGTCAAAGCATGCAAATCTCATTGATTAAACCAATGTTTCACCCATGAAAGATAACTGAACAAAATGTTCAATAAGTGTTCCAAAGTGTGTCACAGGATACACAGGAGGCATGAAAAAGGAAGGAAGCTTGGAGCATGCAAACTCTCCAGTCTGCTGGTAATGCGTTGGTCCAGCAGACTGGAAAATTTGATTTATAAGCGAAAGGTATGAATTTCCTGATAAAGGCGTTCCGCCAAAGTTTTCAGTTCCGAGGAACCCTCACTCACCCGAGTACTCAATTGATCCATCACCCCGGTTGCCTGTTCCACCTGCCCCATAACCCCGGTCACATCCTGGGCAAGGCGGGAGGTCTGGGCCACATGACGAGTGATTTCACCACTGCCATGGGTGACGTTGGCAATGGTTCTGGTCATCTCCTGCACCCCAAGAGAGGCTTCACTCACATTGCGGGTGACCTCCTCGATTCCAGTGGCAATCTCCTGGCTGTTGCGGGTAACCTCCTGCAAACCGGATAACGCCTCACCCATGCGCCGATTGACCTCCTCCAAGTCGGAAGAGACTGTATCCATGGCCTGGGCAATGGAACCTACCACCCTGCCCTGCTCATCCACGGAAGAGACGATTATCCCATTGGCATGGGCAATTTTTTCGATCAAATCCCCAATCTGGCGGGTGGCAGCAATGGCCTCCTGGCTGTTGCTTTGAATTTTATAAATTTGCTCATCGATACTTTGGGTGGCCGCCGCTGTCTGCCGGGAAAGTTCTTTGACCTCGTTGGCCACCACCGAGAAACCTTTACCCGCATCACCCGCCCCGGCAGCCTCAATGGAAGCGTTGAGTGCCAACATGTTGGTTTGTTCAGCGATGCCCTTGATCATGTCCAAAACCTGGCCAATCTCGCTTGCCGACTGCTCCAGCCTTACCATCACCTCCAAGGTGGATTTGGCCTTTTGATTGGCGACTTTGGACTCATCGCTGGCTCCCTGGCATTGAATCCGTACTTCCCGCAGGGAGCCATTGAGTTCCACTGTGGATTGGGCTACCTGTTCCACGTTGGTACCGGTACGCAAGGCTGCCTCTTGAATACTGGCCAAATTGGTGGTGGCCTCTTCAGCCGCCGCAGCTACCATATTGAGATTGGTGCTGGCCTCTTCAGCGGCGGCGGAGATGGTGGCCATATTGGCACTCATTTCTTCGGTTGCCGCAGCCACCACGTCCATTTGGCCGCTCACATCCTGGGTTGCGGAGGCACAGGTGGACATGTTGGCGGTCATGTGGGCAGCCGCTGACACCACGTTTTCCGCCTTGTTGGATAAGACCACCGCTTCCTTGGCCATTTCGTTGGAAATGGTGGCCATGCCCTGGGAGGAGTGGTGCAAACGATCTGCAGTTTCCCCAATTTCGCCCACAGTGCGCCGCAGACTGGTGGACATGGTATTGAGGGCCTCCGCCAACACCCCCATTTCATCTTTGCCTGTCACCTCAATATTGGCGGTTAAATCGCCACTGGATAACTGACGGGAAAACTCCACAGCCTTCTTTAAAGGAGGAACCACACTGTGGTAGAGCCACCAGCCAGCCAAAATCGCCCAGAAGGTGGAGACCGCACCAATGATCAACATAACAATGGAAATGGAAGAAACATGCTCCTTGAGGGCTTGGAAATCACTCTTGGTGGATTGTAAATTTTTTTCCCGACTATCGGAGAGGCGTTTGATCAACTGGTCGGAGGCGGCAATAAACGAGGGTAACAACTCCTTGCCTGCCACCCCACCACGAGAGATGTAAACCCCAGCCATGCGACGGCCATCCCGATAGAGTTGATCAAAGGCCTTGATCAACTCCTCCATGGCTGCTTTTTCCGTGGCGTCTTCCTGAACAACCTCTTTATAGCGTCCCAGTTGCTCCCGGATGGCTTTTCCCTGGCGGGTAGCCTCTTCAAAACCACTTTGATTTTGCTCCAGGGAGACCAACAATAACTGCTGGGTGAGATCGGCAATTTGCAGGGCCAGATCATCAGCGGCCAGCAACCGGTTTTGCAATTGCTGTTCAACATGCTGACTGCTGGACATCATCTTGTCCAGAAAATAGCCGTTGATCAAAGCTCCCAGACCGCCTACGGCGATGATGGTAAAGAAAGAAAGAGCAATACGATAAGCGGTGTACCTGATTTGAACAATTTTCATGACAGCCTCATGACAGATAAAGATGCACAATCTACGCTGATTGCCATCTATTTTAAAATATAAAAATCTACCCCATTTGCAACATTTCTATGAATGGGGCATACGGGGGCACACAGGTCAACTTGAAAGTTTGCCCGAATACTTCCATTTTAAGGTATAAATTTATAGCATCCTTTAATTATGTAGATTCCACAATCATACCCATTTATCTCCTTACTCAAAAGGGATGATTTATGGACACCAGGTTTTTTCCCTTGGAAGATAACTATTTACAAATGACCAAACCTTGGAAAAACTGGTAGAGACTAGACAAGCAACCGTTTGCGCAACAGATGAAGGGCGATGGCATAGCCCGTGAGGACAAAAAAGATAAGCATGGACAAGTGGTAGATCGGATGAAGAAGGGGAGTATCCATGGTCAAGGCGCGGATCATGGCCAAAGCATGGGTGAGGGGAAGTTCCTGCACCAGGGTTTGCAAGGGTAGTGGCAGGGTATCCAACGGATAAAAGACCCCGCCAAACAGGGCCATGGGGGTGGTGACCAGGGTAAAATAATAGAGGAAAAATTCATAATTGGGGGAGAGGGCGGTCATGATCAACCCCAAAGACGCAAAGACCAGGCCGGTAAGAAAGACCATAGGTAAGGCCCAGAAGGCGGACTCTCCCGGTAAGGCACCCAGCAGGCTGGCCACCAGAAAAATGGCCAAACCGGAAAATAACGATTTACTGGCCGCCCAGACAATCTCCCCAGCCACCAGATCCGCCACCCGCATGGGGGCTGCCAGCATGGCCTGGAAGGTATTCTGACGCACCATACGGGTAAAGGTGCCGTAGAAGACCTCGAAGGTGGCGGTGTTCATGGCGTTGGCTGCCAGAATTCCCGCTGCCAGGAAGACCATATAGGGGGCATCGCCCATGCTGCCAATGTAATGTCCAAGGCCATAACCCATGCCCACCAGGTAGAGCAAGGGTTCCCCCAAGGTGCTGGCCAGGGAGGCGGTGGCCGTCTTCTGCCATACCCGAAAATTACGCAGCCATACTTGCAAAAAACGTCGGGAAGGAATAAAGGGTTGCAAAGTCATAATATGTCGTCGTACAGTCCTTGGAAGTTACTCTCATAAGCCAGTTTTGTTCATTTATACAGGACAGAGGTGTGAGCCTGCAAATTTTTCAACCGCTTGACCATTCTGCTCCCCACATTTTTTTCCAAGATTTGAGAAAAAAATGGAAAAAAGAGATGCATATTCAGCCCAATCTGTCATAATGGATGAAAATGACAGGGTCAATTTTTCAATATAAATAAATACCAACGAAAGGTTGGAGTACTTACCACCCACGAATTAGCGCAATTCTATGGAAATCGCCGTTTTCCCGACTGTGCCTGGGGAAACTGCGGAAGGGATACCGCAATCAGTCCATGAGGGGATCATGACATGTTAATTTTGACCAGGCGAGTTGGGGAGAGTTTAAACATCGGCGACGATATTAAAATCACCTTGTTAGGCATCAAGGGTAATCAGGTCCGCATTGGTATTGATGCTCCGCGTGAAGTGGAAGTGCATCGGGAGGAAATTTACGACAAGATTAAGCGGGAAACCCGCAAGGCCGTCAACCGTCGTCTCTCCGACGATTTTCTTGAACAGGCCTCCCGCCTGTTGGCGAAAAACGTCACCACCAGCACCAGCTGATCCAAGGGTCAAGAGGGGTTTTCAGCGTCACACATCCCCTCGGTATGGCCACTAAAACGGTAGGTCTGGTGGGGACGGATAAAGTAACTGACCATTTTTTGGACGATTCTGGCGGCTGAATAGGACCAGGCCGGTTGATCGTGCAGAGGGGACAGTTCGGTGATATCGGCCCCGATCACCTGTTTTTTTTCGCCCACCAGGCGCAAGAGCTGAAGCAGGGTGTAATAGTCCAAACCACCCGGCTCTGGGGTTCCGGTAGCGGGCATACAGGCAGGATCCAAACAATCCACATCCAGGGTGATGTAAACCTTATCCCCCAGGGAGGCGACGACGCCTTCCATCCACTCCCGGCAACAGCGACGCTGCTCGGCCACAATATGGTTGGCCCAGTGGATACGGCTTTGCAACTGGTGTTTCTGAATAAACTGCCACTCACCATAACTGACGGAACGAATGCCCACCTGCACAAAGGGAACGTGCATCTCATGGGCATGGCGCATGACACAGGCGTGGGAGTAGCGACTTCCCTGGTAGCGATGGCGCAGATCAGTATGGGCATCCAGGTGCAGGATGGAAAAGTTTTCTCCATGCACCTCCTGACAGGCGCGAAAAACACCCACACTGATGGAATGTTCACCCCCCAGGGTGAGGAGAAATTTTCCCTTGCTCAAATGAGGAAGCGCGGCTTTCGCCACATGTCGAACCATGGACTTGGGAGAAGAGGAGGCGGACATGGCAGGCAAGGTGTGGATCCCTACCTGATTGCACCGACACAACAACTCTTCATCAAAATGCTCCAGTTGACCGGAGGCTGCCAAGATGGCCGCTGGGGCCGCTGCCGTTCCACGACCATAACTGACGGTCCCCTCATAGGGAACCGGCAAGATCACCACATCGGCTTTGGCCAACGGGGCTTGCTGACCGGCAAAATGGGAACGAGTAGGAGATGGGCGTTGTTTCACGTTGGATCTACCGAAAGGATTGAACAAGAGAGGTGATCACCAGGGACCAGCCATCCACCAGCACAAACAGGATCAACTTGACGGGCATGGAGATAACCAAGGGTGGCAGCATCATCATACCCATGGACATGACCACCGAGGCCACCACCATGTCCACAATGAGAAACGGTAAATAGATCAAAAATCCAATCTGAAAGGCGGTCTTTAATTCGGAAATCATGAAGGCAGGCACCA
>JADFXB010000123.1:8082-9877 GCA_015233935.1 Magnetococcales bacterium
GGTGAACGAGGTAAACATGATCAACAACCCTGGAGCCAGGGAGAAGAGGGTCATGAGGAGCAAAATTTGCAGGGCGGTGGAGACCTGCGCCGGATCGGCATCGTTGCCGATCAAGTTGAGGGCAGGCAGGGGCGGATCAGCGGCGAAAACCGCCACTGGCACCATCGCTCCCAAAAAAATTGCCAACCAACCCCGCCATTTCATGGTGAAACCTCTGAACCCGGCAGTTCATGAGCCTGAATTTCCGCCAGTAAAGTTACCTGTTCTCTGGTAAAACCCACCAGAAAGTGGCGATCCCCCACCCGGATCAGCCGCACCCCAACACCAGGAGCCAGACCGCGCCCTCCCACCACCTCAATGGGACCACTGCCCAGGGCGGGATTGATGCGTTTGGCAAATTTACCTGCCAGCAGGGCTACGGCGATAAAAAAGATTAAAAATCCTGCCACCCGCACGGTGGCGGCCAGCATATCCTCCGACGGGGCCAAGGGGGCCTCCTCGGCCCATAACCCGGTAGGGAGGCAAGCCAGCCAGCCTGCACATGCCAAGGTGACAGGGTGCATCAACGCAAGTTCTCCAGGCGTTCTGCCAGGGAGACGATATCGGTGATGCGGATGCCCAGTTTATCCTTGATCATCACCACCTCGCCAAAGGCCAGCAGACGGTCATTGACATAGATTTCCAGGGGTTCATCCGCCTCTTTTTCCAGTTCGATGAGCGAACCCTTATTCAGTTTGAGCAAATCACGAATTTGCATGCGCACATGGCCCAGCCGCACCGAAACATCCAGCGGCACATCCATGAGCAAATCCAGATTTTTGGGCATTTCAAAGCGGAGGCCATCCAGATCACCGGCATCCAGAGGGCTTCCCCCTTTGGCGTTGCGGGGTTTTTTGGCCGCCGCCTTTTTGCGGGCATCGCCGAAGAGATCGTCTTCCTCTTCTTCGTCCATCATATCATCCATGGTCTACTCCCAGGCAGAATGAGCACCATTATTCTTCTTCACGGACAATGCGGGTGATGCGCACCGCCCGCTTGCCGTTTACCACACCGGCCAATCCCATGTATTTGGTGATTCCCTGGATTTCAATCGGGACTTCGTCGGTCATATCCATATTGATCATCAGGACATCCCCTTTTTTCAACTCCAGCATTTCCGACACCCGCATGGTGGAGCGGCCCACAATCGGGTCGAGACGCAAAGGAACATGGGCTAATTCATGAACCAGGGTCATGAGCCACAAGGACTCCCCTTCCACCGCCTCCCTTTGTTGGAAGCCCACCTTGAGCTGTTGCTTGAACAGTTCCAGGATGACCGAAGGGAAACAAATGGTGAGGGTTCCTTCTGCATCACCCACCTCAACGGCAAAGGAGATGAGAAAGACGGTTTCATCCAGGGCCATCACCGCCGCAAACTGGGGTTGGTTTTCCCAACGAATGGGAATCAGGCGGAAAGAGGGGTCCAATTTTTTCCAGGAGAGTTCCACCTGCTCCCGCACCACGTCCATGATGCGGTCGATCACCTTCATTTCAAAGGGGGAAAAGTTACGGAAGGGTCGTTCTGAATCGCCGGTTCCCCCAAAAAATCCTTCCAGCACGTGGTACATCACCTCGCCATCCACGGTCACCAGGGCCATGGACTGGGAGGGTTCCACCCGCAAAATATTGATAAAGATCGGTGGATCCAGACCGTGGAGAAAGCGTCCAAAAATTTGGTTGATGGTGGCTTTGGGTTGAACGTGCAGTTCGCGCCCGATTTTTTGGCTTAATTTAAAGGAGAGTTGGGAGGCCAGAT
>JADFXB010000124.1 GCA_015233935.1 Magnetococcales bacterium
GTACCTACACCATGCGGGTGTCCACGGACAATCTTGCCCCGGTATTGACCTCCCCCATTCCCAGCCAAGTAGCCTATGAAGGACAGCTCTACAGCTATCAACTATTGTGGAATGCCTTCCAGGATCCGGAATCCCAATCCCTCACCTACTCCGCCACCCTGGCCAATGGCAATGCCCTGCCCTCCTGGCTTACCTTCAATGGCAATGAACGGCTCTTTTCCGGCACCGCTCCAACCGGTTCCGGTGACTACACCATTCGCTTGACAGTTCAAGACTCAGTAGGTCAATCCACCTCCACCACCTTTGCCCTCGTCACCCCCAGCAATGGTAATGATTATACCGCCAATACCAATACCTCTGGGGTCTTGGCCGTAGGAAGTCAACTTCGCGGGACCATTGAGCTGGCCAACGATGTGGACTGGATCAAGGTATCCCTGACTTCCAGTACGACCTACAGTGTGGCCCTGTCCAATGCAGGCGGCAGCGGTGGTTTGCAGGATCCCATGATCCTGGGAATTTATAATGCGGCAGGGGTGGTCCAGGCCAACACCTACAACGACGACGCCCCCAATCGGGGTCTCAACTCCTTTGTCTCCTACACCCCCTCTTCCAGTGGCGTCTATTATGTGGCAGCCACCGCCTATGGCACCAACACCGGCACCTATCTGCTGGAAGTGGCTGAGGCGGGCAATCTGGCCCCCACCGTGGAAAATCCCATTCCCGACCAACAGGCACGGGAAGGACAGGTTTTCAACTATACCCTTCCCAGCAACGTCTTTTTGGACCCGGAAGGAAGCAACTTGACCTATGCGGCCAGTCAGAGCGATGGGCAAAGTCTGCCTTCCTGGCTCTCTTTCAACCCAACCACCCGTACCCTTACCGGAACCCCACCCGCCAATTCACTGGACCTTTCCATCACGGTCACCGCTCGGGATGGCAACAATCAACAGGCCAGCGACACCTTCTTGATCAATACCCCCACGGCGGGCAGCCAGGTGACCGACAAGTGGACCATCATGGTTTACATGGATGCAGACAACAATCTGGAACGGGGGGCACTCAATGAATTGAACCAGATGGAGTTGGCCTCCCTGCCCTTCTCGGTCAATGTGGTGGTGCAAATGGATCGGGCTGCCACCAATCAGGGGAGTCTCTATACCGGCGACTTTGGCAACTGGAGCGACACCCGCCGGGGACAGGTGGTGCAGGACTCTTCCACCTCCACCCTGGCCACCAACCTCACCTCCATTGGTGAGATGAACATGGCCAAGGGCAACACCTTGCGTTCGTTCATCGACTGGTCTGTCTCCAACTTCCCGGCAGAACACTATGGTCTGGTGATCTGGGATCATGGCGGTGGACTCTACGGTACCTGTACCGACGACCAAAATCCCAACGATATCCTTACCATGGCAGAAATGAGCAATGCCATCGACGGATCGGTCCTCAATTCACTGGATTTGGTCTACTTTCGCACCTGCCTGCAAGGGGAGGTGGAACAAATGGCCCAGTTGGATGGCCTTGCAGAAGTAGTGGTGGCCTCAGAAGATTTGGGCTGGATGTATTCATACGGTGGTCCCAACCATTGGACCCCGTTCCTCAACTCCCTGGGCAACAATCCCAACTGGGATGGTCGTGAATTGGGGGCAGAGATTGTCTCTCGCTATGGCACCGCCTACGGCAACCAGGTTTGGGACAATGAGAGCGAACAATCCCAAGGCTTGACCCTTTCGGCCATCGATATGGGGCAGGTTGACCTGCTCTCCCAACGATTGGATGAATTTGCTGGCACCGCTCTCAACTCGGCATCGTCCAATGACTGGACCGCCATGCGCAATGCCCGCAACAGTGCCTGGAACTTTGCTGATTATAATTATCTGGACCTTGGCGGTTACATGGAAGCTGTGCAATATTTATCTGGCAACAGCCAGTTGGATACAGCAGCCGCCAACGTGATTTCCGCCCTGGATCAAGCGGTCATCGCCCAAACTGGTGCGACCGCACGTAGCGGCAAGGAGTCCAGCGGCCTGAGTATTTATATTCCTGACACGACTGTCAGCAGCAGCTACACGGCCAGTAATTTCCAGTTTGTTGCCGAAACCCGTTGGGAAAACTTTTTATCTGTCTTGACCAATGGATAACCAGTTCCAGGTCATACACAACTCTGGCAAGATGGGAGAGAAGGGAATGGTTGGATCCATGAAAGAGGGGGGCTTTACCTTGATTGAGCTGATGATTGTGATTGCCATCATCGGCATCCTGGCTGCCATTGGTCTTCCCATGTACAACGACTATCTGGCCCGCGCCCAAATGGCAGAACCGGTGGGCTTGATGGATGGTTTGAAATCCCCCTTGTCGGAATGGTATGGCACCCAGGGTAGCTGGCCCACACTGGGGACCGACTTGCAAGCCACCTCCGCTGGTAAATACACCTCCAGTATTGCCATCAGTAGTTCAGATGCAAGCACAGGTGCACTGACCTTGACTGCTACCATGCATACTACCGGGGTCAACACCAATTTGACCAGTAAAACGGTCATCCTGCGCACGACTGATGGTGGGGGAAGTTGGACCTGCACGGCAGGTTCGGTGAACAGTCGTTATTTGCCCTACGCCTGCCGCTGATCCTGAAAGAGAAGCTGGTCAAGAATGCGGGAAAGATCGCCTACCGAGAACGGCTTTTGTAGAAATCCGTAACTGGCATCGATCACCAACCCTTCCTGTTCCAGCGGATTGGTACAACCGGTTGAGACCACAATAGGAATGTCGTTACGCACCTGGCGCAACCGTTCTGCCAATTCGGTCCCCAACATACCCGGCATGGCCATGTCGGTGATCACCAGGTGGATGGCCTGGGGATCCGCCATGAAGAGTTCCAATCCTTGCAACGGATGGTTGGCTGTGGTCACCCGGTAGCCAAGGGCTGTCAACATCCCGTGTACGGCACTCAACAGTTGTTCTTCATCATCCACCACCAGGATATGCTTGCCGCCGCCCTGCACCAGATTGGCCACAGGCAGGGATTCTGGATTGGGGGAGGTGGCCACTTCTGGCAGATAAACGCTGAAGGTGGAGCCAATACCCACCTGACTTTCCACACCCACACAGCCTCCATGGTTGGTGACAATTCCATGGACTACTGCAAGCCCCAGACCGGTTCCCTGACCGGTCTTTTTGGTGGTAAAGAAGGGATCGAAAATACGGTTTTTAATTTGATTATCCATCCCAGGGCCGTTATCCACCACCTGTAACAGACTGTAAGTGCCAGGTAACAGATTGAGGGGAAGCTCCCCGGTATGGGAGAGGGTGATGGTTTGCAAAGAAATATTCAGGCTGCCACCCCGTTCTGCCATGGCCTGCCCTGCATTGGAGCACAGGTTGAGCAATACCTGATGAATCTGGGTCGCATTGGCCAGCACCACCCGATGACCAGGATGCAATTTCAGGCGAATTTCAATATTGGTAGGCAGGGTCGCCCGCATGAAGCGAATGGCCTCTTTGACAATGGGATCCAGCAAAATGGGTTTTTTCTCGGTGGGTTGCCGACGGCTAAAAGTAAGCAACTGGGCCACCACCTCCCGTGCCCGCAGGCCAGCCGCCAAAATTTGATCCAGGTAGGGGACCACCTTGGTATGACCTTGCAGCTCCATTTTAGCCAGTTCCGAGAAGCCGATCACCACCCCCAGCACATTATTGAAGTCATGGGCAATACCCCCTGCCAAGGTACCGATAGCCTCCATTTTTTGGGCGTGTTCCAACTGACGAGCCAGGCGTTCCTCTTGGGTAATATCTCGCACAAGCCCCTGGTGTACCAATTGGCCATGGAAGATAATCTTGGTTGAGGTGACTTCCACCCGGATGGTAGAGCCGTCCTGCCGTCGCAAGGGAACCACCTGCCGGTGGGACTCAACCCGATCATTGGCCCACCACTCCTGGATGCGTTGACGGATGGTATAACGTTCTTCGCTGTCAAACATTTCCCAGGGGTCGATCTCTTCCAGGGAGGTTTGTTGGCACCCCAGCATGGTGCAGAGACGGTTATTGGAGAAGAGCAACCGGTTGCTGTTCATCTGCCAAATCCAATAGCCATCGGTGGTATTTTCCACCAGGGATCGGTAGCGTTCTTCGCTCTCCTGTAATTTGGCTTCTGCCTCCCGTCGGCGGGTGATATCTGAATAGGCGACCAAGACCCCGATGACCACGCCGCTACTGTCTTTCAAGGGAATGATGGAGGTTTCGGTCCACAGGGTGGTGCCATCCTGGAAGATACGTTCTTCCACCAGGTTGGTGAGGGCTTGCTCACTCTCCATCACCCGTTTTTCCCGTTTGAGAAAAACCTGGGCTTGGGCGGTGGACCAGGGCAGGTCAAAATCATTCAGTCCCGCGATGGCGGCCCTGTTGGCCAACCCCATGGCATCGGCATAGACCTGATTACACCCCATATAGGAGGTGTGCAAATCTTTCCAGTAGATGGCCTGGGGAACCGCATCCATCACCCATTGCAACATTTGTTGGGCGTGGAAGAGCTTCTCTTCGGCCATTTTGCGTTGGGTGATGTCCACCATCAACCCACGCATGGCTTTGACCTCACTTCCTTCGCTCACCACCACCACCACATCCCGCAACCAGACGGTCTGGCCATTGGCGGCAATCATGCGATATTCAAAAACATGGTTGAGGGCCTGGCGGGTCTGTTGCAAACAATAGTCAACGGCCCAATGTTGATCATCCGGATGGATATGACGGGGCCAGAAATTGGCCTCCTCCAGCCATTGGCGAACCGGATAGCCCAACAGACTTTCCGCCTGCCGACTGACAAAGGTAAAGCAGAAGGTGTTGGGGTCCGCCTCCCACAGAATACCATCCACGGTGTTGATCATCTCTTCCTGGCGAGCTTGCAGGCTACGCAGGGAATCTTCGATTTGTTGACGGGCGGCCACCTCTTTGGCCAACTCGTCCCGGGAGGTCATGGAGGTTTGCAGACGGTTGACCATATGGTTGAAGGCGTGGGCCAGCATGGCCAGTTCGTCATTGCCAGCCACCGGCAGGGGAGCGGGAAAGGTACCACTGCCCAGTTGACTGCTGGCCTTGGCCAAGCGTGCTACCGGCAGACTCACCCACCGTCCCAAAATGAGGGAAAGAATGGCCAGGACAATGCTCATGAGCAGACCCAGGCCCATAAGCCAGGAGAGGGTTTCCCCTTCCAAGACCCCTGTAGCTTTCCGTTGTACCACCACAAACCAGGTTTCTCCGCTGTTGCCCTGACGGTGATCTTTGCCGGAAACTCTACCGCCAAAAGAATAGAGTTGGGAGTCGTCTTCCATGAGAATGGGACAAAATCCCAGTACGATTGATTCACCCTCATGCATTTGATGCATGCTGCCAGAAGTTTGTCCCTTTAAATGGGCGGCAACTTCCGGCGCGAGGCTGGCGGTCAACGGCTGCTTGCCATTTTGAAAGATAATGGCTCCATTGCTGCGCACTACGGACATTTGCAGAGAGTCTTGCCATTCCGGGTGCAGGGTGCGGGTGTCCCGATCAATTTGCCCCAGCAACTGGTTGACGTGCAGGTTGGCCTTTAACAAACCAATCACCTGATCATGGCTGCGCACCGGGACCACCACCCCCAAAACCACCCCGCCCACGCTGCTGTCGTATCCCCGATCATCAATAAAGATGCGCCCCTGTCCATTGTTGTATCCACCAACAAACCAGTATTTGCGACTGTGGTCATAGTTGGTCAGACGACGACTGGCGGCTACGGTTGCCCCAAAACGGTTGATGAGAAAGATTTCCCCATAGGCAGCAGGACGCCGCTCTTGCTGACGGATTAAAAATTGGGCGGTGGGATTATTGAGAATTTCCTGCAAGAGGGGATCCCCCTCCTTTGCCTGACTCCATTGTTGTTCCCGGCTGTTCAGGGTGGATAGGCGGGACTCTTCGGTCTGTTGATCAAATGCGTCATTGCTGTCCAGCAGGGCGTGGGTCACCTGAGGGGTCATGGCCAGGGCTTGCAGGGTATTGGCTTTTTCTTTGAGGAGGGTTTCAACAATCATGGAGCCGTGTTCGGCCAGAACCCGCGTGCTTTGGGCCAGAGTTTTGGTGGATGTCTTTAAAAAAATATGGTGGAAAAACCACAGGGTGGTAACCAGTAGAACCGTGCCCACCAAGAAAGTAAGGAAGGCGAATTTGTACTGGAGTTTCATAAGAGTCCTCCAAAACTTTTATTATTTCTTATCAAATCCCCCTGAGATAGGAAGATTCAATTCTTGTACCGAAATTGCATTAGATAATTCTTAACTGCAACATCAATCCATTGGAAAAATCCTGGGGTGAAGGGAATTGCCATAAACGGGAAAAGGGGCCAATTTGTTCTCAAACACGGGAAAATTAATAGGAAATTAATGTTTTGTATTGGGATTTCCCATGTGAAAATTGGCGAGTTTGTCGGAGATTTCCATGGTGCGGAAACGGCAATAGTGGGTCATGCCGGGATCTTTGACATTGACCAAGGCAGCCATTCCTATATTCATATCGCGGATATGGAAAAATACAATAAGAAAACCAGAGACAATACAGGAGCCATGGACCAAGGGGGTGTAGGGGCGGTATTCCAGAATGAGACATTTTTTGGGATCGACGGTTTTTTTAAAGTAGGCTTTGACAGTTTCTTTAAGAACGGCGGCCAACACGGGGAGTTGGACTTGGGAGGAGTTGGCGATAAATTCTTTTTTGTCGCCAAAGTGATCCATGAAATAGCCGAAGGGGTCGCGCAATTCCGTACTGGATTCCAACAGACGGCGCAGTTCGGCAATTTTCTCATCCTGTTCCATGATCGGGCCTCCTATGGCAGGGTTGACAAACAATGGATCTGGCACTTTGTGAGTGTGCCAGAGGAGCGAAAAAAGGTCAAATTCCATGTACTGCGATCAAGGAATCAGATAGCGCAAGAGATCCCCATCCCGGATATGGCGAGTCATCTGGGCGTAGGTTTCGCCGATCACGGCGTGCCAATCGATACCGGGGGCCAGGAAGGCCAGGTCGCCATGGGTGGCATGGGCGGGCAGGGGAGAGATCAATTCGGCCCCATGGCGGGCGATATCCAGGAAGGCGTGAAAATCATCGGGTGGGCTGCTCTCGGTATGTTTTCCCCATATGGAACGATCGCGCAACAGGCAAGTTTTGCGGGTGGCGAAGGTCATGGTGGTGGAGTTGGTCACCTTCCAGATGGCGGAAGGGGTACGCAACACCCGGCTTTTTTCCCCCCCTTTCACCACCAGGGGATTACCACCTTTTTCCGGGGACCAGTATTTATCCGGGTGGTCATAGAGGGTTACATAATCAGCGATTTCCAGTCCTTCCAGAAGCAGGGTGCGGCCATGGGGACGGTGAAGATAATCATCTTCCACAAAATAGATGCTTTCGGTGCCATCGGCCATGGCCTGCTGGCAGGCATATCGCCAACTGGCTGAATTACCAAGGGATGTCAAAAGAGGTTTGACGGGAGCGGGACAAAAAAGGCCGGTCAAGGTTTTCAAGGTTTGTACCGCCTTGTCGGAACAATTGTCAGCGATTAGGATAAGCCGATCCTCTTTATTGACAAAATGGATGAAAAAATTAACAAGACAGATCCATTTGCCACAAATGCGATGTTTCAGAGTGGAATTTTCGCTGATTCGGTAGTAAATATCCAAGGGGGGAACTCCTCTTTTATCCATGGGATCACAGCATTAGGATACCATAACCTTTATTCAGGAAAACCAATATGACTCCTGCCGCAGCAGAAAGCAAAGAAGGTGTCATTTTACTGGTGGACGATCAGCCAGAACAGATTGATGTGGCCCGTTCCCTGTTGGAAAATGATTTTCGCATCAAGGTGGCCATCAATGGACAGGTGGCCTTGCGCATTGCGGCCCAGGGCGGGATTGATATCATCCTGTTGGATGTAATCATGCCGGGGATGAATGGCTTTGAAGTATGTCGTCAACTGAAAAACGATCCTGCCACCAGGGGTATTCCGGTTATTTTTCTGACTTCAAAGGATGATGTGGCCGATGAAGCGACCGGTCTGGCTTTGGGAGCGGTGGATTTTATCC
Organism: Magnetococcales bacterium; assembly: GCA_015233935.1. Classification (GTDB taxonomy): domain Bacteria; phylum Pseudomonadota; class Magnetococcia; order Magnetococcales; family JADFXB01; genus JADFXB01. The sequence goes on from JADFXB010000124.1 coordinate 8,097, forward strand.
GCAAGCCGCCCCATCCCCATTTATTGCGTCGTCGTGTGAACAACCATTTGGAACTCAAACGCCATCGGGACCATCTGGAACAGTTGGTGAATGAGCGCACACGGGATTTGCAACAGGCCAAGGTCCAGTTGGAGTCGGCCAATCAGGCCAAATCCAATTTTCTCGCGGTCATCAGCCATGAAATGCGTACTCCGCTGAACAGTGTGTTGGGATTTTCTGATTATTTGCTCAATGCGGGTCGCTTGAATGCCAATGATCGGCAACTGGTACAGATTATCCACGATTCTGGCAGTGCCATGTTGGTGAATGTCAATGATATTATTGAATTTATCCAACTGGATCCGGTCAATTTCACCTTGAGCCGCAGCCGCTTTGAGTTGGGAAAATTCATGGCGGAAAATGTGTTTTTGCAAAGCAAGGATGCGGAGAAAAAAGGTTTGTATCTGCGCACTGACCTGTCTGGATTGGCTGAACAGATTGTTTATGGGGATCCCCGGCGTCTGGCGCAAGTGTTGCGGCATATTTTGGGCAACAGCATCAAGTTTACCCAGAAGGGGGGCGTGCAGGTGGTGGTCAGCCGCTTGCCGTCGCCTGCGGAGGGGAAAATTTATTTAAAATTTTTGGTGCGGGATACGGGTTGCGGTATTATTGAGGAAAAACAGCAGGTCATCTTTCAGCTATTCACCCAGGTGGAATCTCCCTTGAACCGCAAGTATGGTGGGTTGGGATTGGGTTTGGCCATTTGCCAAAAACTGGTGACCATGATGGGAGGTGAGATCACCCTGGAAAACTCCTCCCCCCAGGGAACCACCCTGTCTTTTACGGTGGTGTTGGCTACCCGTCTGTAATTTGGAATACCGCAGAAAGTGCGGTGGGAACATGCCTCCTCAGTCCATTGAAGAAATCATCCAATATTTCATAAAAATTTTGCGGGAAGATGGCATCCCCGTGGATTTTGCCGTGTTGTACGGTTCCCACTGTCGTGGCGATGCCACGGAATGGAGCGATATTGACGTGCTGGTGGTTTCTCCAAAGTTTGAACCACCCAAAAATCGTGACGATATCGACCGCATGTGGCATGCCACCTTACCCACCGATGTTCGCATCGAACCCATTGGTATCGGCTCCCGGCAGTGGGAAGAAGATCAGCGCATTCCCTTGATTGAAATAGCCCGGCGAGAGGGTCAGATTATCCGACTGCATTGATCCACCCAAACGGATGCAGGATTTCCAGCCCAAAAAGATAATATGGAATTCTATATTATCTTTTTCTGGTAAAAAAGATAATATAGAATTGAAAAAACCAAATCTGTTCCCCGCAACCGGTCCATCCATCAGGAGGGGTTGGGAAGGTGAAATTCGAGTCTTTTCAATCGGGAATCTACCAGCAGCAATTTCAATACAAAAGCTTTCAACCCTCCCTCATCAACCAGGAGTGGTCCTGGGAGGATTCCCGCATCAGCACCCT
>JADFXB010000125.1 GCA_015233935.1 Magnetococcales bacterium
GTCAAGGCCAACGAAAAACGGGACTGGTTTGAAGTGTTGCGCATACTGGTCTATCTCTCCAACAAGGATGGCATCCCGGAAGCCTACAAGGCTATGGCCCAGGCCGCCTGGTTGGTGTTGAAAATTCAGGCCCCAGTCACCCAGGTCACCTTGATCTTCTATAACCTGTTGGTCTCCCTCACCCCCAAACATCGGGCCGGTCCGGCCATCGCCTCTCTGGCCAATTTAATGAGTCGCCACCGCACCCCCGACCACCCGGATCGGGAGTTGGCCATCAATCAGGCAGGACAAATGCTCCATTATGTGGCCACCACCCTGGATTTGGACGACCAGGATGCCTTCCAGGCCTTTGTGGAACGGGAACATTTGAATGATCCCGATCATTTCCTGCCCCTGGTCATGGAAACCCTGGATGCCATGATCCGGGGCGATTGGTGGTTTGATCACCACCTGGTGCAAGAAGAGCTGGAACGGGATGCCACCCGGCAGTCAGCCTGATTAGGGAGACAGTAGCGTGGAACAAGGCCAGAGCTTGGTGGGATTGTTTTTATTGACCGTACTGGCCTGGCTTGTCAGTGAAAATCGCCGCGCCTTTCCCTGGAAGTTGGTGGTGGGCGGTATTGCCCTGCAATTCGCCCTCGCCGTGCCCTTGCTGTATCTTCCCGCCAGTCGGCAATTTTTCCTGCTCCTCAATGAGGGGGTGTTGGCCATCCAGGAGGCCACTCAGGCGGGAACCAGTTTTGTCTTTGGTTATCTGGGGGGTGGCAAATTGCCTTTTGTCGAAACCACCCCTGGAGGCAGTTTCATTCTGGCCTTGCAGGCGTTGCCTCTGGTCTTGGTCTTCAGTGCCATCTCTTCTTTGTTGTTTTATTGGCGGGTGTTGCCGTGGATCATTCGCGGCATTTCCACCCTGTTGGAAAAAGGCATGGGTATTGGTGGGGCGGTAGGTCTCTCCACGGCCATGAATATTTTTGTGGGAATGGTGGAAGCTCCCCTGTTTATCCGTCCCTATTTGTTAAACATGAGCCGGGCTGAATTATTCGCCGTGATGGTAGGGGGCATGGCCTCTATTGCCGGGACGGTGATGGCCCTCTATGCCATTTTTCTTGCCAAGGTGATCCCAGATGCCATGGGCCATCTACTCATTGCCTCCATCATGAGTGCCCCGGCGGCCTTGACCATCGCCTTTATCATGATTCCCCAACAAGCCCACAGCACCGCCGGACGGCTCCTGCCCCCCACCACCGCCACCAGCACCATGGATGCCATCAGCTTAGGGGTGCGGGATGGCGTGCAACTGTTGATTCAGATCATCGCCATGTTGCTGGTCTATGTGGCATTGGTCTCCTTGGCCAACAGTTTGCTCTCCCTCTTTCCCCAGATAGCAGGGGAGGCCATCACCCTGCAACGCATCCTGGGCTGGTTGGCAGCCCCCCTTACCTGGCTCATGGGCATCCCCTGGCAGGAGGCCCACACTGCGGGTGCCCTCATGGGCACCAAGACCATATTAAATGAATTCATCGCCTACTTGAATATGAGCCAGTTACCGGCAGAAGCCCTCTCCCCCCGCAGCCGTTTGATCCTCACCTATGGCTTGTGCGGCTTTGCCAATCTGGGCAGTCTGGGCATCATGATCGGTGGCATGGGGGAGATGGTCCCGGAGCGACGACAGGAGATCGTCGCCTTGGGAATGCGCTCCATTCTGGCCGGAACTCTGGCGACGTGTATGACCGGGGCGGTGGTAGGGGTGTTGATCTGACCAAGTGGTGCAAGAACACCCATTGGCATGGAGAGTGAAGGCTATGAAGGTTGTCGGAAAACAGGAAACATGGATGGACCCCCTGTTCGTCTCCCATGGTGCGCCCGATTTAATTCTCCGGGATCACCCCTGCCGACATTTTCTGGAAAATCTGGGTCGCACCCTGCCTCGTCCACGGGGCATAGTGGTGGTGTCCGGTCATTGGGAGTCTGCCACGGCCAAGGTAACCCGTGTGGGGCGTCTAGAGACCGTGCATGATTTTTTCGGATTTCCCCGTGAATTATACGAGATAGACTACCCTGCCCAGGGGGAAGCCTGGCTGGTGGAATCGGTGATATCTGCCCTGGGCTTGGGGAAGGTGGCGAATGAGCAGGTCAGTGACCGGGGGTTGGATCATGGAGCATGGGTGCCTTTGCGGCTCATGTTTCCAGATGCCCAGATTCCGGTGGTGCAACTTTCCCTGTTGCAACGACTGGACCCGCTGGAGCATTTGCATCTAGGAATAACGTTACATCCTCTGTGTCAACAGGGAGTGTTGATTTTGGGTTCTGGGGCGATTACCCATAACCTGCGCCGGTTGAACCGTCCCGGCACACCTCCAGAGCCATGGTCGTCCAGTTTCAGCCAATGGCTGCATCAACAACTGACAGGGGAGCATCCCACAGCTTTGGCCAGGGGATTGGCACAAGCACCCCACTTGGCTTTGGCTCACCCCACCCTGGAACATCTGATGCCGTTGTTTGTAGTCCTGGGAGCTGCCGGAGATATGCCAGTTGCTGAAAGGATTCATGACAGCTTCGATTATGGTTCCCTCAATCTGGCTGCCTATCGATTTAAATCTATGGAAGGGTAGACATCAGTTCTCGGTGGAGTTTATGGCCTCTTTTTTCATGTGGTCCACCGCCCGTTGCATGGCCAGGCCGGATTCGAGAGCAAAGAGCTTTTGCATACGGTGGACGTGAAGGGCACCCATTTTAGCCAGCCATCGCTGTTTTCGGGAAAAAGAGCAAAGGTCGTAGTAGACCAGGTCTTCCTCCTGGTTCCAGATAACCTGCATTCTCTCCTCGCCAACAATCATGTGGTCGGGAAGGGTGCCCATGGCAAAGCCGAAACGGTGGTCCGTTGTTTGCTCATCAAAAACATCCAGAATCCGAACAGCATTGATGAGCCATAGTCCCAGGCTGTTGCCCAAGATGGCCAAATCGGTTCCAACTGCCGCTATCGTTTCAGGCCAACACAGTTGCACCCAATCCAGATCAAAACATTTCCATTGACGTAAGGCCTCTTTGGCATGGGCGTAAATGTTTTCCCCCCTGCCCAGGACAAACCGGTAATGGGCCAGCCGATAATCCTTGGATAGTTTTTTCTTTTCCTTTTCCAAGCGACGGGTGCTTCCCACCTCCTCATAAGAGAAAGTGTTTTCCCGTTGGTCGGTGATAAAGGCGTTAATGGACTTGCGGCCAGGTTTTTTGATAAATACAATATGCTTAGTTGGTTTTTTCATTAGGTATACCTTATGGTTGACCCATGGGTTATTCATTGGCAGCAGTCTTTAGGATTTGCCATCCCCTCTAATCCAGGTCAAGGAGCTTTCGCAAAGGGAGAATTTTTTGGGGATAGAAATGGTCCATGGGGGAAAATGGACGCGAATAGTTTTATTATTGTCAGATCAGGAAATAGCAGATCCTTACTGGCAATTATTGCTCAGGGCAGATTCTTTGCAGGGGTTCATGGAAGGGGTAGACACTATCCATCGTTCTAGCTTTTAGATTTCCAGATTTTGCAGCTCGAAAGCTAGGAACGGCGGCTTAGGCTCTGGAGTGCCAAGTCAACCTCTTTGAAAAAACCAGCCTTTTCGAGAATTTCATCACGAAAGAGATCATCCACATTCTCTATACTTTGAGAAGGGTTTGCGGATGCTGCCTCTTTCCCCAACTTGTTAGGAAGGGATTGTGAAGAAAAGCTCCAGCTTTGGCTGAATGCGGCTGATCCAACCTCACCTAACATATAACTGCGTGCTGTGGCCACTTTGCTTTCTAGCACGCTGTCACGAACACTTTTAGATAATTTTTTGGTGTTTCTACCAAGAGACCTGTTTGAAAACATTTTTTGCTTCCGTCAAGAATTTACGCCAGGTTGACCTATCGGTTAGCCAGGCATTTTTCTTTAGCCACATTTTCCGCAGTTTCGACCAGGATTACCCGTAAAAAAAGATGAAAATCTTCGGTGTAATCATGGAGCGAACAGTTAAACTAACATATGGTCCAAGCGACCAACAATCTGCCTGCAAGTGTTGACTGATCATTCAGCCAATCCCGCCATTTACACATTTTTCCATTCTCTAGCAAGCTACTATGTAGTGAAACAGAAACCAGAAAAAATTGGATTTTAAAAAAAGGACTCCATTAACTCCTCTTAACCCGGTGTTAGCATATTTGAGGCTAGTTTCAATGGCTGCATTTTTAGAAACTAAACTGAACTAACAAATTGTTTTTTAAGGTGTTCTCCTAATTCATAACAGGCTGACCCTGAATCTGATAGAAAGCTGAAAAAATAGGCATGTTTGCTCAAATTTTATACGTCATGATAACAGCGAGGGCAGAAGATTCGCTGAAAATTGCCAAGAAAGGAATTCTGCCATCCTAAAATCTCACTGCTATGGGTATCATCTATGGAGAAGTAACACTTTCCTAACCCTCTGCAATGTTCTATTTTTTGCCTTTTGAAGGTTTTTGGGGTAGAGATAAATAACGATTGCGACTGATGGTTTCTGCAACCTGGGCCGCCTCCAGTAGTGAGCGGTGGTCTGCTATGCCTTTGCCTGCAATATCGTAAGCCGTGCCATGATCCACACTGGTGCGCACAATGGGCAATCCCAAAGTGATGTTCACCGCTTGACCAAAGGCCAGCATTTTGAGGGGTATCAGGGCCTGGTCATGGTACATGCAAACCACGGCATGAAAACGCTTGCGTGAGTCGGGATAAAAGAGACTGTCCGCAGATAAGGGTCCATGCACTACAATCCCCTCCTGGCGCAATTGATCACACAAGGGCAGAATCATCTCTACCTCCTCTTGACCAAACGCCCCATTCTCCCCTGCGTGGGGATTGAGACCCGTGACCGCCAGTACCGGTCTGTCCAGGCCAAAGTCCACTTTCAAAGCCTGATAGGTGGTGGTGATCACGTGCCGCAACAGTTGCGGGGTTAAAGTGGTCGCCACCTGGTTCAGGGCCATATGGATGGTGGCAGGGACAACCCGTAAACCCCGCCCTGCCAGCATCATCACGGGTTGGGGGGTTTGGGTGAGTTCCCCTAAAAATTCGGTATGGCCGGGAAAATGAAATCCCGCCTGGTGTAAAACACGCTTATTAATGGGGGGGGTGACAATGGCCGCTACCTCACGTTGTTGAGCAAGACGGCAAGCAGTCTCAATGCTCTCTATGGTGACAGCAGCATGACTGACATCCGATTGACCAGGAAACAACAGGTTGCCGTCCAGCATACTTTGCAAAGGAAACACGGCCAGGCAATCACTGGCCACCTTTTTAGCATCTGCGGCTTTGCTCACCACTTGATATTGAAAGTTCAATCCCTGGCGCAGGCTGCAACGATGCAAGGGAAGGGGATCTCCCACATATAGCCAGGGAAAACCTTGCCGGTTGCGATGGAAAAAGGCCTTTAACAGCACCTCCGGTCCGATTCCTGCCGGATCACCCATGGTAAAGGCCAAAATGCCAGGGGGGGCTTTATCCATCAACGCAATTCCACAAAGGCCCGCAAACGCAGATCCCGTAACCATTGACGAAATTTAATTTGCGCCTTGGCATCCTTGACCCGGTTTTCCAACTCATTGCGCATGGCAGGTAGGGAAGAGGCATCCTGGGTACGTCGTTTTTCCACTTTAACCAGGTGCCAGCCAAAGGCGGTACGAATCGGTTTACTCAATACTCCTGGTTCCATGGCAAAAATGGCTTGCTCAAATTCGGGGACCATTAACCCGCGGCCAACCCAGCCCAAATCCCCACCCTCCTTGTTGGAACTGTCCTGGGAATATTTTTTGGCACCTTCCTCAAAAAGGAGTCCCTTTTCAATCTCCTGGCGAATCTTTTCAATCTTTTGCAAGGCTTGCTCTTCCTCTTCCGGTAAGGCCTTGCGGGGAACCTTGATCAGGATGTGCCGTACCTTTACCTGTTGCATGGCTTCCGGTGAAGAACCACTGCGCCTTTCCAATACCTGTAAAATATGCAATCCCTGACTGGTGGGAATCGGCCCCGCAACTGAGCCAGGGGGGAGATTGAAAATCTGCCTTTCAATCTCTGGCTGTAATTGACCGCGCTTAAACCAACCCAAATCGCCGCCTTTCAACCCACTGGCATCGTCGGAATACTGGCTGGCCAGTGAGGCCAAGTTGGCTCCACCCTTTAATTCACGGATTAATTTTTGCGCCAGATCACGTACTGCCTGAATCTTTTCTGGTTTGCTGTTGGCCGCATCAATGGTCAAAAGAATTTGCCCCAGATGAATTTCATCAGATCGATTTTTCCCACCGGTGGACTGGTAGACCTCCTTAATCTCCTCCTCCGAAACATTAATCATGGGACGAATGACCTTGGCAATGAGTCGGCTTTGAATAATCTGATCCCGCAACTCATCCCGATATTGTTCCAGGTCCAAACCCTGTTGTTGCAAGGCTTGGGTAAACTGTTCGGGAGACAAATTATTCTGCTTGGCCATTTGGTCAAAAAGCCCTTTGACTTCTTGATCCCCAATCTTGATTTTTAAACGTTCCGCCTCCTGCAAGCGCAAACGGCGCATGATGATTTCATCCAGAACCTTTTTGCGCACCTTTTGCCCATCCACATCCCCACCCTTACGTGCCAGTTGAGAGAGTAAAGGGCGGGCCATTAAATCGACTTCGGATTGGGTGATGATCATGGGTTCGGGTTCTTTGTCGGAAATATTTTGCGCTCCGACAATGGCCACCACCCGATCCAAGGGTTGACTTTCCCTGGCCAGGGCTTGCCCGGTGAAAAACAGGCCGGATAAGGCCACTACCATGGCTACCCGACACGCCTTAACCAACGAATGAATGGGAAGGTTTCCGAACAACACGGGCAAAATCCTTTATCTTGGCAGGTGACCGATTACGAACGAATACCGTAATCACCCAATCCCTTGAAGTTAATGAGAAAACCGGCCCAGCCGCCACCATGTTGGGTGGTATTTTGCAACAAACGTTTACCTCCCAAGAGTTGGATGGACCAGCAATCATGTTCGTACATCAGACCCGATTTCCAGTTATTGAGAGTAGAGCGTTCGAGGGAGTAATCACCCTCCTGGATCCAGGACCAGGGATCCACCAGGCGAACTTTGGCCATGAGGACCATATCTTCGGTCATGCGTTGACGATCCAGATAGTGACCAAAGGTAACCAGATCGCCCCGCAGAGAGGCATAATTAAGGGTATTGTCTACCCGACTGAAGAGGCCACTGTAAGGGTCAACCAGGGCACTGGAGGTGAGGGACCATTGATCAGACAGGAAGAGTTCCATACTGGTCACCACGTTGGACATGGCGTGTTGCGCCTGGAACTCCCGATCTTCGGCTGGTGCCCAGCGTTGACCAATGGTCAATGCCACCATTTCACCCACCCGATCACTGTTCCAACGGGGACCGGTCAAACGGGTGGTGAGACCATAGGCCAGCCATTGGCCACTCACCAAGCGGTCGGGACCGCTGAATAGATATTGGGAGAAGAGATTGGTAGCGGTCATATCCCGCAGAGCAGTATCCAACAAGGGCAAATTGGGTTGGTTGTTTACCGCATTGATCACATACTGCACCGAGGGTTCCAGGGTATGGCGATAAGTGGCCTCTCCGGTTGACCCTTGATAGACTTTGGCCAGCATGCCATCCAGGCGAATGCGCCCATGGCTGGATTGCCGACTGACGGAATCGTTGAGGTCCAAAGGATTTTCCAGGGCGACGCCCTGGGAGAGATAGGCAGTCTCCCGCACCCCCAATTGGGCGGTCAAAGAGCCGATATAGAGGGGTTGGCGGAAGGAAAGGGAGGGGGAGATATCCAACCGTTGGACAAAATCGCCGCTGAGACGATAAAATTGGTCCATGCCAGCGGTACTTTCCAAACTCCAGCCACTACCCAACCCAGTGAGGGGACGCATATCTTCCAAATGGAGATAAGGCAGCCGCTGAATGGTAAAATCATCATTCAACGCTTCCAAATTTTGGAACCAAGTGGTTCCGCCCCGCAGTTCGGTCAGGCCACCTTTACGCCCCCAAAGGCGGTTAACCAAAACATTATTGGTGGTATAACGGGTTTTGTCATCCAGCGACTCCTGGTGAAAATCTTGCAGGTAATCTCTGGTTTGAATCCGTTGCACATGAATATCCAGTCGCCAATCATCCAACTTGTGGCGATGATCCAGCAGGGTAAGGCCCCGGTAGGTGTCATCCTTGGTATCATAGATGCTTTGATTATCCAGTACCCCCCGATAGCCTTCCGCCAAGTAGCGGAATTGGCCTTTAAGAAGGAGACCCCGTTCGGTAGTCGGGTGGAAGGTGAGGGTAGCATCCTTATCGGGGGCGATATTAAAATAATAAGGCAGGTCAAGTTCCATGCCGGTGGCACCACTGTGACCAATGGCAGGAAGCAGGAAGCCGCTTTTACGTTTTTTAAAGAGGGGATTTTGCCACCAGGGACTGTAGGCAATGGGCACCCCCTTGAAATAGAGGGCCACATTTTGCGCTACAAGTTGGTTTTCATCCTTATCCAGGAAGAGGGAGTCGGCTTCCAGTCGCCAGGGAGCATCGTCGCAATCGCAGTTGGTAAAGGTTGCCTGATTGAGGGTCATGGAGTGTTCATCGTGGAGGGTGGCTTTGTCTGCGGTGACATGGCCTCCCGGTCCTTCCATATCCATGACCATTTTTTCCAGGGTTCCCCGGTATTCCCGTGGCCATAAAAGCATGTTGACGCCGGAGATGGCATCGGGGCCGCTTTTCATGGTCACGGAACCTGGCACTTCCAGGGCGTTGGCAACGGTATCAAAGGTGGCTTTCTCCGTGGCAAGGCGTAGTTTGGAGCTATGATAGTCCAGCTCCACCTTGCCAATGGCATCGATGCGGCGGCTGTCGGTATGATAGATGGCCCGGTCGGTATGCAGTCGGTATTCGTCCCCCTGTTGCAAATGAACACCACCTGTGGCGGTAATGGTTTTAGCCTGGCGGTCGTGTTCTAAGTGGTCCGATTCCATGTCCACAAACTGACGCGCCTTTTGGCCTAATTCCAACAGCCCCTCTCCCTGGCTGCTGCCAGGTTGGGCAGACAGGGCCAGCAGGGCGCATAGAGGGAGCATGGATAGACTACGCCAACGTAAAACCATGGAGGGTAACCTGGTATCTCAACAAAGGGTTATAATAGTGGCTCCACCTGGGCATGCACCCGGCGGTCAAGGTGGTTACTATACCACCACCTTTGGCAAATTTCCTGGAATTTTTCAGAAAGTCTCCGCCGACCACAGAGACGGTGGGCATCAGCCCTGTCGCTTATTGCGATAATATTTGAGTACAGCGTGAACGGTGACATACCCCCTTAGAACACCCGCTTTGCTCACCACGGGCAAAACCCGCAGATCGAATTCGTTTATGAGGTCAGCGGCCTGTTGAATGGTTCCTGTAATAGGTATGCGAATGAGGGATTGTTCCTTGTTGATCTTGCTCAACGGTACAGTACAAATGGCTTTATCACGGGCGGTC
>JADFXB010000126.1 GCA_015233935.1 Magnetococcales bacterium
GGGTGGACAGTTTTACCATTCTCAATGCCTCAAAAAAGCAGGCAGAGGCGGCCCGGTTGATCGATTTTTTCCATCGACCTCAGAATGCCGCCCGTATGGCAGAGGCGGTTCATTATGCCACGGTCAACGAGTCGGCCAAGCCCTTTCTCTCCGCAGAGCACCTGAACAATCCCATCATCCATCCGCCCCAGGCGGTGCTGGATCGTTCGGAATTTACCAAAAATCTGCCCGCAAAGGTATTAAAAAACATTAGAAGCCTGCACATACAATTGACCCACAAGGAATAATCGTCACATGGAGAGTTCGGCATGAAGCTGCGCCGCCAACTGGCCATCACCCTGATCCCCCTGCTTGTGCTGCCGTTGCTGCTGTTTGGCTGGTTGGCCGGTGACTATTTGGTGAAGAGTCGTCGACAAGCCGTTCTTACCGAAATGGAAAATCTGCAACAGCAAATAGTGACCAATGCAGGGATCCACTTGGCCGCCATTCGTGCCAACGTGGACTCTTTTGCCCGCTCCAACCTGGTCAGCAATTATGTGGCGGTTGAAGATGCAGTGACTCGCTACAACGTTTTTCTGCCCCCGTTGTTGAAACTGTTTGCCAGTTATGCCAGTGCTTATTCGGAATATTATGAATTCCGTATTCTCATGCCCGATGGTTCGGAAGGTGCCCGCTACAGTACCAGTGAGATTGCCAACAAGGAGGATGAAGAGGGCGAGATGCCCTATTTTCAACGGTTGAAGGGGAGCGACTCCGGATTGTATACCGAATTTATCATCAATCCAGACAACGGTCAGGCCGCCATGCTGGCCAGCAGGCGGGTGACGGTGCAGACCCCTGCACGTGCCGGGTTGGGCAAAGAGCCCTTGCATGCCTATTTGGCCGTCACCATCCGTCCCGACTTTTTGACGGCACAACTGACACCTCTGCGCATCGGTCAACGAGGTTTTGCCTTTTTGACAGATGCCAGTGGGCGTACCCTTGTCGGCCCCGGTTGGCGCAACCTGCCGGAACGCCTGGACGATCATGACTGGTCGCAGTTGGCCGCCTTGGCCAAGGAGGGCGGTTTTGAAAATTTGTCATGGATCGGAGGATCCTTTTTGCTCAAGGGCACCCTGCTCAGCGACACCCTCTACCTCTTTACTGCGGTGGATCAGGCAGAGTTGACGGAGGGGATGCGGACCCTCTATGGACAGGTCGCTGCCATCACGTTGGCGATCATTGTGTTGCTGTTTCCCCTGTTGTACGGTTTTCTGAACCATCAATTTGTCCTACCCCTGTTGCACCTTTCCCAGGCCAGCCTGGAGGTTGGGCGAGGCAATTTTTCCGTCTCGTTAGCGCAAAACAATAGAAACAATGCAAACAATGAGTTGGTGATCCTGATGCGCTCTTTCCAGGAGATGGTGCAGGATCTTGGTCGCTTGAAGGAAGAGTCCCACACCTATACGGCGCGTCTGGAAAAGGAGGTCAGTGACCGTACTGCAGAGCTGCATAGCAAAAACGGCGAACTGCAACAAGCCAAACAACAGGCCGACTCTGCCAGCCATGCCAAAAGCCAGTTTCTGGCCGCCATGAGCCACGAAATCCGCACCCCCATGAACGTGGTGCTGGGCATGTCGGAGGTGCTGCTGGAAACCGACCTCAGCCCGGAACAGCGTCGTTTCATCCAAACCATGCACCGTTCAGGCAAAGCCCTGCTGGCGGTCATCAACGACGTACTGGACTTCTCCCGCTTTGAGTCTGGTCGATTCACCATTGATAACGTTCCGTTTTCTCTCCGTCATGTAGTGGAGGAGACCTCTTGTTTGATGCAGGTAGCCGCCGAGGAAAAAGGACTCACCCTGAAAAAGGACTTAGTCTCCGACCTTCCCGACGCCATCCTGGGCGACGCTGGACGGGTACGCCAGATACTCATCAACCTTTTGAGCAACGCCATCAAATTCACCCATCAGGGATGTATAGAGGTGAAACTGGTTTTTCATACCCAGGAACCCCAAACCCTCTTATTCAGTGTCGCTGACTCCGGCATAGGCATTGCCCCGAAACATGTGGAGCATATCTTCGAACACTTCATCCAGGCCGACTCCGGGATTGCCAGGCGTTATGGTGGAACTGGCCTTGGGCTATCCATCTCAAAACGACTGGTAGAGTTGATGGGGGGACGGATATGGGTGGAAAGCACGGAAGGTCAAGGCAGTACCTTCTTTTTTACCCTACCGGTACGGGTCGTGGAGTCTCCCACTCCCCAGATTGAGTTTACGGAGTTGACCACCGAGGTGTCGGCCAGAAGCCTGCGCATCCTGCTGGCCGAAGATTCCGAGGACAACCAGACCTTGTTCCGAATCTACATGGAAAAGACGCCTCATCAGATGGTTATAGTGACTGATGGAGTTGAAGCGGTATCACAGGTCAAGGAAGAGGCATTCGACTTGGTGCTTATGGATATCCAAATGCCCAATATGGACGGCTACACCGCCACCCAGTCCATTCGCCGGTGGGAGCGGGAAACTGGACGGGTTCCCTTGATCATAATAACCTTGAGTGCCCACGCCGCCATTGAAAAGAAGGAAGAGAGTCTGGCCGCCGGGTGTGATGACCATCTTACTAAACCCATCGAGAAACAGGTGTTATTGGCGGCCCTCCAGAGGGTTGCCAAGGCTATCGATGATCGAATCCAAACTGCCGCCCCTGCTTCTCCCAATCCATGGGAATCCCCGCCCTCAGCCTCTCCAGGCTGATGCTGTCAGGGTAATTCCCTCGCAGGATGGTTTCCACTATGGCCGGAGCACCGCATCGCGCCGTTCGATTGCCTTCAGCACCAGCAAGAGCACGGTACCGACCGCCATGACTGCCGCCGCAAAATACAAGCCAGCGTTGTAGCTGCCGAAGGTGATGGCCAGCGCACCGGTAACCGCTGGGCCAATAATCTGCGCCGCGCCGTAGGAAAGCGTCATCCTGCCCATCATCTTGGCGGGCCGGGTGGGGTAATATCGCCCGGCCATGGTCAGCACCAGGCTGACCATACCAATGAAGGTACCGCCAAAGAGCAGTGCGCCCAGCAAGGCGGCTGTCAGTCCGTCAACCACTACCGGCAGCAGGATGCCCACAATCTGCAGCATGGCGGCGAGGATCAGAGCATTGAGATCGCCGGTGCGGCGGGCGATGAAGTCCCAATTGATACAAGCCGGTGCGGCACCGATGCCGATGGTCAGAAACACCAGGTTTCCCTGTTGGGCAAGCCCAGGCAGTTTGTTGACGATGGCGACGATAAAGGTAGTGCTGATGACGTAGCCAATTCCGGCGCAGAAGTAGGCCGCCATGAAAATTCGCAGGTAGAGCGGACTTGGCGGGCTGTCTTGCATCTTCTGCCCGGTGCTGGTCAGCCCGCTGGTGTCGGGTGGCGGCAGCCAAGCGAGGGCAGGAATCAGGAACAAGCAGCCGATGGCGGTGAAAGCAAACCACTGCTCGCGCCAGTCCAGCCACTGACTGAGCAGGGCAACAAAAGCGGCGCAGCCAGCAATGCCGAGGCCAACGCCAGCGAAGTGGATGCCCAGTTCGCTACGGTGGTTGTGGCGGATCAGCCAGTTGAGGATCAGCCCGGTGCCAAGCAGTATCCCCGCCGCGCTGCTGAGGCCAGCAACAAAGCGCGAGATCGCCCACACCGTCATATCGGTGCTAAGCCCCATCATCAGCGTGCTGAGGATCGCCACAATCATGCCGATCCGGTACAACCGATCTTTCAGTACCAGATCGTTGATCAACGAGGCGATCCATGCACCACTAAGGTAGCCAGCATAGTTGATGGCTGCCAACCAGCCCGCCTCCGCTACACCGAGTCCGGCCTGTTCCTGCATCAGCGGCAGCAGCGGTGTATAGGAAAAGCGTGCCACGCCGAGTGCAAGTAGCAAGCTAAAAATACCGGCACCAAGCACTTTGAGGCGTTGGAAGGGGTTGTTCACAGCCTTGTTCCTTGCTTGGATGATCAGCGGATGAGGACCGACGATACGGGTAGTCGTTGGCCTGTAATTATGAACCATTCAGTACAAAATTCAAGCATGGCCCGCCCCCCTGGAAATGCTGCAACCCATTCATGGTCGTCGGTGTCACTGCATTTAATGAGCCAAAAAGATGTTGTCCTGTTAGCAAGTTTCAGGTAGTCTAAGCCTACAGGGGGGGTCTTGCCACAAGCTATATTAGACTTGGACGGATTGGCATGCCTTTTTTCTCGCAAAAACAGCCCGCCTGGTGGCTGGAGGTTGTTGCACTGCCGGGATTCAAACAGGGGGTGGCGGGCATGCTGGTTGCCTCCCTGGCCATCAATCTGGCCTCCCTCGCCCTGCCCCTTACCATGATGCAGGTTTACGACCGCATCCTCGGCAACCAAGCCACCCATACCCTGATCTGGATGATCACCGGCTGTCTGTTGGCCATGGTTCTGGAAGCGGTGGTCCGTCTGGCCCGCAGCCATGTCAGCGGCTGGCTGGCCGCCCGTTTTGAACATCGGGTGGGCATGATGGCCATCAACCATCTGGTCAACTCACCCATGAGCCATTTTGAACGCCATGGGGTGGGGGTCCACCTGGAACGGCTGGAATCGGTGGCAACCCTGCGCGGCTTTTATGCCGGACAAATTTTCCAAGTCTTGCTGGATTTACCCTTCAGTCTGCTCTTTCTGGCCACCGTCGCTTTGCTGGGTGGATGGATAGTGGCTGCCCCCATTCTGCTACTGGTGGTTTTTCTGCTGATATTTCGTTATTTCCGCGCCAAGTTTGATATTTTTCGCTCCAAACAGGTGGAGATCAACGACCGTCGCTATAATTTTCTCATCGAGGCCCTGTCCGGTATCCATTTGATCAAATCCATGGCCTTTGAAGAGCAGATGATGCGCCGTTATGAAAGGCTGCAAAGCACGGCGGCCACCACCAACATGAGTGTTACCCTGTGGAGCAATCTGCCCATTACCGCCGGGGCCTTTTTCTCGCAGGCCATGACCTTCGTGGTGATCGCTGCCGGAGGACCAGCAGTGATGGAAGGAACCATGACCCTGGGAACCCTGACCGCCTGCTCCCTGTTGGCCGGACGCGCCCTGCAACCGGTGCAAATGGCCATCGGTTTTTGGCTGCGCTTTTCCGATGCCCGCATTGCCCAACAACAGTTGCAGCACGTCTTTGACCTGCCCACCGATATCCCACCCGGAACACCCACCTTCCCCGCAGATATCGAAGGCTCCCTCCACCTGCAAGGGGTAAGCTTCGCCTATCGGGAGGACGCCCCAGTCATTTTGCAGGATTTGGAATTGCATGTTCCTGCCCGTACCATGGTGGGCATTCAGGCCACCTCCTCCTCTGGGGCCACCACCCTGTGCCACTTGCTATTGGGCCTCTTGAAACCCAACCAGGGGGCGGTCTTTATCGATGATTATAATCTGGCAGAATGGGACCACAGCCAGTTGCGGGGGCGGGTGGAATATCTGCCCCAATCCGGGGTGCTCTTTCCTGGAACCATCCTGGACAATATCGCCCTGTTCGATAACAAACATATGGCCGCTGCCCTGGATGCTGCCAACCTGTTGGGACTCAATGAGCTGGTAGCCACCCTGCCGCAAGGTTACGAAACCGAGGTGACCAGTCAATCCAACGCCACCTTGCCCATGGGTATGATCCAGCGTATCGCCATGGCCCGCTGTTTTGTCATGCGTCCACGGGTGGTGATTTTTGACAAAGCCAGTTCTTCCTTGGATCGGGAGAGCGAAAAGGTCTTTCTCGACTTTTTCACCCGCCTGAAGGGTCAATGCACCCTGATCCTGCTGACGGACAACCCTGAACTGCTGGCCATCTGCCATCACCGCTATCAGTTGGTGAACGGCTCCCTGCTGGTCCAATAGTCTTTGCCGGAGGATGGCCCATGGATGAAAATATTTGGACCCGCTGGATCATTCAAACCGCACGCTCCTGGCCGGATATCTCCGAGGTGGTCAGACAAACCGGCATTGAAAGCGTAGACCAGGAACATCGACAGTTGATCGAAAGTGCCCTGGATCTCAATCGTCTGATAGAACTCTTCGAGAGCAACGACATCAGCCTGGATGTAATCAAAAAAGAGTCCATCTTTTTGCAACGGTTGCGGGAGGTGACCGCCAACCATTTTGAACATGAAGAAGAGTTGATCCGTCGCTTTCACCTGCGCAATCTTTCCCGCCAGCAGGCACAGCACAAACAGTTTTTGCAGCTTCTGGACACTTTTATTCAGGATTTCAACGCCGGGCGCATGTGGGTTTCCCTCAATTTGAAAATGTCGGTGCTTGAATGGGTGGTTCACCACATCAACCAGGTGGATTTTGACACCTTCTGTGTGGATCCTTGGATCAACAAGGTTTTGGAAGAGGCCCACCAATGGGAGGATGTGGAAGCCCTCATCAAACCCACCGGTCTCTATCGGATGGATGAAGAGCACAAAGATTTGGTCAATCTGACCTTGGAATTGAACAACTGGTTGAGCAGCGACCACTTGGAAAATCTCCAGGAAGTGGTATCCATTATTGATCGGATCGATCATTATGCCAGGCATCATTTTCAACATGAGGAGGCGTTCATCCGCAAGCAGGGCATACCCCATTTGGAGGAGCAATGTCAAAGCCATGAACACTTTTTGCACATGGTGAAACAGTTGCGAATTCAAGCAGCCAATGGTCGTCTTGCCCCATTAGAGATCAAGCAGGAGGTGATGAACTGGTGGGTTGCCCATATCAATGGCACCGATTACGACACCTTCCGACTGGAAACCTGGGTGGGATCCTTTCTGGGGAAAAGCAGCTCCTGGGAGAGTCTTACCGAGCTGGTGAAAACCACCGGGCTGGATCAACTGGATCAAGAGCACCAGGATTTAATCCTGCTCACCCTGGAAGCCAACGATGTGGTGGAAGCCTTTCAGCGGGGCAAATTGACCCCCGGTTTGCGGGAGAAGGCCCTGGAAATATTGCGCCATCTCCAAGAATACTCCCGGCACCATTTCACGGGTGAAGAAGCCCTGATTCAACGCTATGCCATTCCCGGCCTTGAACGCCAACAGCTTGCCCATGCCTATTTTCTGGAATTCATGGATGATTTGATTCGGGATATCGGCAGCGGGCGCATGGTCTTTTCCGCCCGGGTGAAGACCCGCATCATCTCCTGGTGGACCGGGCATATCAATACGGTGGATTACCAAACCTTCCGCCTGGATAACTGGGCTTCCGCCCTGTTTGCCAAGGCAGAGAAGGTGTCTGATGTCACTCCCATCCTGAAATCCATGGGTGTGCCGTGGGCGGATCGGGACCATCACCGGGTGGTGGAGTTGGCTCTGGAGTTGAACCAGTTGGTTAAAACCCATAACACCCTGCCTGCACGGGTTCCAACCCTGTTGCGGGAAATTGCCACCGCCTCCGAGGAGCACTTTGCAAGGGAAGAGGTCTTTTTCCAACAAATGGCCTACTCGGGATTGGTGACCCACAGCGACAAACACCGATTGTTCATGAAAGAAATTCACCGTTATACCGAGTGCCCCGAAACTTGGAACAAAGAAGATATGGCCCATTTTCAGGTGCAACTGCTGCATTGGTGGCTTAACCATATCAATGGAGTGGATTATCATGACTTCAGCAGCCTGACGGCCATGAGGGAGCAAGCGTCATGACCACCCAAAATACGGGAATTGCCGGATTCAACCCTGTCAGTGACTTTGCCCGCTGTTTGATTCCCCTGCTGGATGCCCTGGGTTGGCGGGGCAACCATCAACAATTGTCGGAAGCCCTCCCCTATATGCCCGATGCCATGGGCTATGCGGATTTCATGAATGTACTGGCCAACCTCAAGTTTGAAGGAAGGGGAGAAAAAACCCGGCTCTCCCGCCTGGATGCCCGCCTGCTCCCCTGCCTGTTTGTCCCCGACGATCAGGAACGCCCGGTGATGGTTTTGTTGAAATCCGGGCAACAGGATATGTTGGTCTATGATGGGGGCGAGGGTGGATTCAACCAGTTGGTCATTTCGTCCCTTCCTGGGGAGGCGGTGTTTTTCCAGGCCATTCGCAAAGATAAAAATTCTCCCCTCAATCAGCAGGAAAATTGGTTTCAACGGCTCCTGGAACGTTTTCGTCCTTTGTTGGTGTTGGCGTTTGTGGTGAGCCTGTTGCTTAGTGTCCTGGCCATGGTGGCCCCCATATTTGTGATGACCATCTACGACCAGGTGCTTGCGGCACGCTCCGAGGCAACCCTGTATGGTTTCGTTGCTGGCGCACTGGGCTTTTTCCTGTTGGACTCCGCCTTCCGCTTTGGTCGTTCCTGGTTGTTGGGCTTTGTCAGTATTCGCTTAACTCACATTGCGAGCACAGAAATTTTGCGGCGTATTCTCTTTTTGCCCCCCTCTTTTACGGAAAGTGCCTCTCTGGGTGCTCAAGTCTCCCGTATTCGGGATTTTGAGACCATTCGGGATTTCATCGCCGGGCAATCCATCATTTCCCTGTTTGATCTACCTTTTGTGACCATGCTCTACATTGGTTTACTCATCATCGCCCCCAGTTTGGGCTTTGCCCCGCTGGTGGGAATTCTTTTGCTGGCGGTCTTGGGCATGGCCATTTTGCCGGTGGTGCAACGTGTCAACAGTGAAGCAGCGGAGGCGGTATCCAAACGCAAACAGTTTTTGGTGGATATGCTGACCAATCTGCGGGCCATTCGCTATACAGGCAGCACCAACCATTGGCTCACCCGCTATGAAAATTTATCGGCAGAGGCCAGTCATGCCAGCTTTCGAGCAGGATTTTGGGGGAGTGTGGTCAGTACCCTTTCCCAGGCATTGGTAACCTTGACCGGCTTGCTCACCATGACCTTGGGGGTATTGTCGGTGATGAATAATCAACTGTCGGTGGGTGGCCTGATGGCAGGCATGATGCTGGTATGGCGCATTCTGGCTCCCATGCGCCCGGCCTTCGATGTGATGACCCAATTGGGCAAGGTCAGCAAGAGTGTCCGCCAGGTGGACCGTTTGATGAATCTGCGCATGGAAAAGGCCATTGAGGCCACCATGACCGTCTCCCAGGCCATGCGAGGGAAAATTTCCCTCTCCCAGGTTTCCCTGCGTTATACCCCGGATGCCTATCCAGCCCTGCTGGGGGTAAGTTTTGAACTCCAGCATGGGCAAACTTTATTGATTGTCGGTCATGACGGAGCGGGCAAATCCTCCTTGTTGAAACTACTACTGGGTATGTATCAACCCCAGGCAGGGCGGGTGGTTATTGATCATCAAAATGTCCGCCAACTGGACCCCATTTTGTTGCGGCGTACCTTGGGTTATGCACCGCAAAATTATTTTTTATTCTACGGCACCCTGTCACAAAATTTACGCTTTGCCCATCCGGCAGCCAGCAAGGAAGAACTGGAAGAAGCCAGCCGACAGGCAGGACTCTTGCAGGATATTCAAG
>JADFXB010000127.1 GCA_015233935.1 Magnetococcales bacterium
TGATCCTCCACAGGTGAGTGATCATCCCCATCCGCACCCTCACCCCCATCCCCACCCCCATCCGCACCCCCACGTCAGCCATGGTAGCGATCACCGGATGGTGGCCAAGGCGGAACATCAGGACTATAACTTGAAGGCAGCCTATTTCCATGTTCTGGCGGACGCCCTCACTTCAGTGACCGCCATTGTGGCGTTGGCTGCGGGCTACTTTTTTGGCTGGGTATGGATGGACCCCTTCATGGGGGTTGTCGGATCCCTGGTCATTCTGGTGTGGGCCAAAGGATTGCTGAGGGAGAGTGGCGCGGTATTACTGGATGCCGAAGAGAATGATCATCGCCGCAAGGAAATATTGGATCGTCTGCAACGGGGTGGAGATCGGGTGAACGATATTCACCTTTGGCGGGTGGGACCTGCCAGTCATGCTTGTATTGTTTCTCTGGTGACGCCGACAGATTTATCAGCAGATGTCTATAAAATGCGTTTGCGCACCATTGCCGGATTGGATCACATCACCGTGGAAGTCAATCGCTGTGTGACCTGCTCCAATGGTGTTTGTGTCTGAATACATGAGGGAGAGGGGCAAGAAGCACCCCTCTCCCTACCCCCCTTACCAGCGCATACCGCCGTCCAGGTTGTAGCCCCGTTCATCGTGCAGGGCCAGATCGAGACCGGTGGTTTCATCATCAGAAGAAACCCGAACCCCGGAAATCACATCAGTCACTTTAAAGATGAGCAGGCTGAAGACCCCACTCCAGGTTCCCACCACCAAAACACCCAAAATTTGCACCCCCACCTGTCCCAGCAAATCCAAATTATTGGCAAAGCCCACCCCTCCCAGCATAGGGGCAGTGAAGATGCCGGTCATGATGGTGCCAATCACCCCGCCCACGCCGTGGACAGGAAAGACATCCAAGGAGTCGTCGATGTGGAGTTTTTGTTTGAGAATTTGGGTAGCCCAGTAGCAGACGAAACCGGCAATCAACCCAATGGCCACCCCGCCCAGGGGGCTGGCAAAGCCGGAAGCAGGGGTGACGGTGCCAAGACCAGCCACCATGCCGGTAACGATACCAAGCACACTGGGTTTGCCATGGCGCACCCATTCCATCATCATCCAGGCGAGGGAGCCGGCAGCCGCCCCCAGGTGAGTGACCAGCATGGCCATGCCAGCCGCACCGTTGGCGGCCAGGGCACTGCCCGCGTTAAAGCCATACCAACCCACCCACAACATGGCTGCACCGGTATAGGTCATGGTCAGGTTATGGGGGAGCATCAGGGTATCGGGAAAGCCCCGCCGATTGCCCAGGTAGAGGGCACCCACCAGGGAGGCCACACCAGCGGTGAGATGAACCACCAGGCCACCGGCAAAATCCTTCACCCCCATGGACATGAGCCAACCGCCTCCCCAGACCCAATGGCATACCGGGATATAAACCAAGGTCAGCCACAAAAAGGTAAACCAAAGCACCGCACTAAACTTGACCCGTTCGGCAAAACCACCAATGGCCAGTGCCGGGGTGATGATGGCAAAGGTCATTTGGAACATGATAAAGATGGTTTCCGGGATATCATTGGTGAGGCTTTGATCGGTGACCCCTTTCAGGAAAAACTTTTCCAGTCCCAACCAATCCTGCAAAGAACCCCCATTGCCAAAGGTCATGCCATAGCCATAAACAAGCCACAAAATGGAGACCAGGCAGGTGATGGCAAAACATTGCATGAGAACAGACAGCACGTTTTTGGTGCGTACCAGGCCCGCATAAAAAAGGGCCAGACCCGGCAGGGTCATGAACAGGACCAATGCGGTGGCGGTGAGCAGCCAGGCGGCAGAGGCACCGTTCATGACCACCGCCTCTTCACCGAAAACCAACTGGGGCAAGAAGCATAAAGCAAGAAGAAGAGATTTCCGACCCATGGTGGGGATACTCCTGTTGGGGGGGATCAAAGGGTTTGAGGGCCGGTTTCACCGGTACGGATACGGATGGCCTCTTGCAGGTCCAGTACAAATATTTTGCCATCGCCTATTTTACCGGAGGCGGCACTGCGGCGGATGGCTTCCACCACCCGGTCGCTCATGTCATCGGCCACGGCGATTTCCAATTTAAGTTTGGGGACAAAGTCCACTTGGTATTCGGAGCCGCGATAGATTTCGGTATGGCCTTTCTGACGACCAAAACCGCGGGATTCGGTGACGGTGATGCCATGAATGCCGGTTTCCGACAGGGCTTGCCAGACTTCTTCCAAGCGGTGGGGTTTGATGACGGCGATGATGTATTTCATGGATGCTCCTGCCTGTGGGTGAAAGGGTGCAAAAAAACCGCAAAAACGATGCCATAGTAAAATATCAACAAGATCAGTATACTAACATGAGAATGCCTCAGGGGTGAATATGGTGTATGATTAAAAAATAGGCATGACTGTCTGTTTTTGCATCGAATCATCTTTTGCTGATTAGGGATTGGGCAGTTGGCCGCAAGGCCAGACCGCCAGTAATTCACTTGCCGAAAAGATCAGAAAAGACTACCCTTTGCCCCATGTTCAATCGGGGAATCCCTCCCAGCTTTTTGCAGGTTATACAGCCACCATGAACTGGTTCAGTCGCGTCCTCAAACCAAAAATTCAGGCCACCGCCGGACGGCGTACCCCGTCACCGGAAGGGTTGTGGGTCAAATGCGTCAATTGTGGGCAAGCCCTTTTCAACCAGGAACTCAATCGAAACCTGGATGTCTGCCCCCGCTGCCAATACCATTTTCGCATTCCCGCCAGCCAACGCATTCAGATCATCCTGGATGAGGAGGGAAGAGAAGAGCTGTTCGCCTCCCTGCAACCCACCGATCCCCTGCGCTTTAAAGACTTAAAACGCTATCGGGATCGTTTGAAGGAAAGCCAGAAAGAGACCGAACAAAACGATGCCGTGACAGTCTACAAAGGAACCATCAACAAGGTCCCCGCCGTGGTGAGTGCTTTTGACTTCCGCTTTATGGGAGGATCCATGGGATCGGTGGTGGGAGCCAAAATTGCTCGTGGAGCACTGGCTGCGGTGGAAAACAATTGCGGCTATGTGGTGTTCGCCACCTCGGGCGGGGCACGCATGCAGGAGGGCATCTATTCGCTGATGCAAATGGCCCGTACTTCAGCCGCTCTGACCAAACTGGAAGAGGCCCGCCTGCCCTTCATCTCGGTGTTGACCGATCCCACCACCGGTGGGGTGACCGCCTCCTTTGCCATGCTGGGAGATATCATTCTGGCAGAACCCAATGCCTTGATCTGTTTTGCCGGACCACGGGTGATCGAACAAACCATCCGGGAAAAGTTGCCGGAAGGATTTCAACGCAGTGAATACCTGCTGGAACACGGCTTTGTGGATATGATTGTTCACCGTAGCGATATGAAAAATACCATCTCCGATCTGCTCTCCCGCCTCACCAGTTGGCAGACCGCCGCCAGTGGGGCAGGGGATATGGAGGAGCAAATGTTGCAACCCCCGCAAATGGCATTTTCCTGATGAGTAATAATCCTTCCCTGGACACCCTGCTGCAACGGGCCATGCAAACATCCGGTACACCCATTCAATTGGGGTTGGAGCGTACCGAACGACTGCTGGAACAGTTGGATAACCCGGAAAAGGGGGTGAATACCATTCATGTGGCGGGGACCAACGGCAAAGGATCGGTGGTGGCCTTCATGGAGGCCATCCTGCTGAAGGCGGGTTTGCGGGTGGGGGCCTATACCTCACCCCATCTGCACCATTTTTGCGAACGGGTGCGTATCAACGGACAAGCGGTGGCAGAAGAGGAAATGGCCAACCATTTGGCCCAGGTGATGGAGCTGCCTGGTGCAGAAGAGGCCACCTTTTTTGAACGCACCACCGTGGCCGCCTTCCAATGTTTTCATCAACACCCCCTGGATTGGCTGTTGCTGGAAACCGGCTTGGGTGGACGGTTGGATGCCACCAACGTGGTGCAATCCCGTCTGTCCATCATCACCGCCATTGGCCTGGACCATCAGGACTATCTGGGGGAAAGTTTACTGGAAATTGCCTGGGAAAAGGCGGGCATTCTCAAGCCCCACACCCCAGCCGCCATCGATCCCGGTTCTCCCCGCGCCGAGGCCATTTTGCGGGTGACCGCCGCCGGGCGTCGTGCCCCCTTGATCAGTCGCGGACGTGAATATGACTACCGCATTCATGGCCAGGGATGGATTTTCAAGGATGGCAAAGGCACCCTGACGCTGCCCATGCCCAATCTGTTGGGAAATCATCAAGTGGCCAACGCCGCTCTCGCCATTGCCGGTTTGCGTGCCATCGCCGGATTGGATATCAACGAAGAGGCCATTCGTTATGGCATCACCCATGCCCATTGGCCGGGACGTTTGGAACTGGTAGCCGGGACCCCGACCATTTGGTTGGATGGTGCTCACAATCCGCAGGCTGCCCAGGCGTTGGCCGCCAGCATGCCCGCTCTCGCTCCCCCGCCCTATACCCTGGTCTATTCCGCCCTGGCCGATAAAGACCATATGGCCATGGCTGAAGCCCTGGCTCCCATCACCAGGGAGGTTCACCTGTGTACCCTGGACGAACCACGGGCCGCCGATCCTGCCCGTATTGCTGCCGCCTGGAAGGTAAAAAACATACCCACCTTCATCCATGCCAGCCCCCAATTGGCCGTCTTGACCGCACGCCACCGCACCCCCGCCGATGGGGTGGTGTTGGTGACCGGCTCTCTGCATCTGGTGGGAACTGTGCGTAGCGAATGGTTGTCTTGAGGGGAAAAAGCAGAGGAATTCGGGCAGTGGGCTGATGCCACTGCCCGATACATCCAAGAATCAATTCACCAAAGGATTGGCCTCACCTTGTTGCTGGCGACGCATCTGATTTTGCTGGTAAACAGCCGCAAAGTTGATGGGATCCAACAGCAACGGCTTGAAACCACCTTCGGTAATGGTCTGGGAAACAATCTGGCGCACATAGGGGAAGAGAATGGTGGGACATTCGATGCCCAACAACATGGCCATGCGATCTTCGGGAATGTTGCGCATGCGGAAGATGCCAGCATAGGTCACTTCCACCAAAAACCACACCTTCTCATCGGTATGCACCTTGACGGTGATCTGGATGGAAGATTCATAAATATCCTGTCCCCGCCGCACATTGGTGGTTTCCAGGTTGAAATCCACTTTGGGTTCTTCGTTGATGAAGAAGGATTCCGGGGTATAGGGACTCTCAAACGATAAATCTTTGAGATAAATTTTTTCCACATGGAAAAAGGGCTGGTTGTCTTCGGCTTCGCTCATGGTCGTTCTCGTCTTGGGGTAAATTTAAGATTCGTTGTCAGCCGCCGGTCCATGTTCCGCGACCGCCGGGGTGCTGGTGGTGTTTTCTCCCTCACCCCCGCCAGCAGGACGCCGCCGCCTGCGACGACGTTTGCGTGCCTCGGCAGAGGCATCATCAGGAGATGGTGCCCCGCTGGCGGCTGGTGCAGGTGGTGGTGACGCCATAGCTGGGGCTTCCGGTGCAGGGGCTACTGGTCTGGCGCGGGGCGGACGACGACGCTCCCCTCCACCACTACTGCTGCCATGCTCCTGCCGTGGGCTACTCCCTGTTCGGGTTTGCCGCCGGGGTTGCTCCCGCCGCCGTTCCTCTTCCAACTCCCGATTGCGTACCGGACGATCCAGTTTGGCGAAGAGTTCATCCTCGGCCCAACTGACAGGAATTTTATGACCCAGATAGACCTCAATGGCCTCCAGGCAATAGGCTCCCTCTTCATCCACCAGGGAGATGGCATCCCCCTTGGCTCCGGCACGGGCGGTGCGTCCAATACGATGGACATAATCTTCCGGGTTTTCCGGCATATCATAGTTGATGACGTGGGTGATGCCATCAATATGCAAACCCCGCCCGGCCACGTCGGTGGCCACCAAAATGGGAATTTCCCCCTCTTGGAAGCGTTGCAAAACCTTCAAACGCTTGGTTTGGGGGACATCGCCGGAGAGATAACCCGCATGGAATCCATTGGCGGTCAACCAGTCCAACAGCCGTTCACCCATGCGTTTGGTATTGGTGAAGATCATCACGCGGGTATTGTGGGGGCCGCCATCCATTACCATGTCAATGCGCAACAGGCCTACCAGCAGGGAGATTTTCCGGTTGCTCTCCACATGATAAAGCTGTTGCACCACTTGATCGGAGGTGCGAACATCCGGATTGACCACGATGAGTTCGGGATTGTTCATGAACTCGTAAGAGAGTTCCTGTGCCCGATAGGAGAGGGTGGCGGAAAAGAGCAAAGACAAGCGTTTGGCATAGTTGGGCAAACGATGCAGCATATAGCGCAGATCGGGAAGAAAGCCCATGTCAAACATGCGATCCGCTTCATCGATCACCAGGGCTTGCACCTTGGAAAGGTGGTAGGCTTTCTGTTTAAAATAATCGATGAGTCTGCCGGGTGTGCCAATCAGAATGTCCACCTGCCCTTGGGCCAGTTGGGTGCGCTGTTTGTCATAATCCACTCCGCCATAGACGGCGGCGATATTGAGGGAACAGTGGGCACCCAGGCGGTGGGCATCATTGACAATTTGCACCACCAGCTCTCTGGTAGGGGCGATGATGAGACACCGGGGATAACTGGTGCCATCGCTGCCAACAGGATTGGGAGGTGAGTCCACCAGACGGCTCATACAGGCGATGAGATAGGCTGCCGTTTTACCGGTTCCGGTTTGGGCTTGCCCGGCCACATCCTTGCCTGCCAGAGAAATGGGAAGAGTAAGCTGCTGAATAGGGGTACACTGGGAGAATCCGCAGTCGCGTATCCCCGCCATGATGGCAGGTGGAATGGGAAGATCGGCAAACTCCATAAATGTCCCAGCTTGTCTCTGTAAGGCCGTCAACGGCGTACTCCCGTTCCATCAGGGGCTGATGGAACGGGGTAGCGAGTCATCAAGCCGCAGCCTGTGCCGTAGCCAGGGCTTTCACCTTGGCATGCAGGCGGGAAATGCGCCGGGAGGCTTGATTTTTATGAATAATGCCACGTCTTCCGATGGATGCCAGCACAGACGTTGCCTTCTGCAAGGCATCCTGCGCCTGGGAAACAGACCCGGAATCTACCGCAGTCAAGACCTTTTTGGCGTAGGTACGCATGCGGGATTTGGTGGCACGATTTGCCAGGGTACGTTTGGCGGTTTGGCGAGTGCTTTTTTCAGCAGACTGATGGTTGGCCAAATCCGAACTCCTTTGCCTTCAATGGTTGGGTTGATGCATAACATAAGACCGGTAGGGTAGGGCGTCTGTTGCGCCAATTCCGGCTCTTTCTGGAAACTGTTTAATCTATCCCATTCACCCCAATTTGTCAAAGGATTTTCCGTGTCCATCTCCCAATCTTCCCCCACCGGTAAAGGTGGTCTGTTGCGTGCCATGGGAACGGTGAGTTTTTTCACCTTGCTCTCCCGCATTACCGGGTTTGTGCGGGATGTGGTTATTGCCCATGGTTTTGGGGCGGGAATGGCGGCGGACGCCTTTTTTGTGGCGCAAAAGCTGCCCAACTTTTTGCGTAGACTGTTCGCTGAGGGGGCCTTTTCCACCGCCTTTGTGCCGGTGTTGGGAGGTTACGTGGCCAGAGGGGAACAGGAAGAGGTGCAGGAGGTGGTGCAGTCGGTCTATTCCGTGCTGCTGGCCATTCTGGTCCTGGTGGTCCTGATTGCCCAAATTGCCATGCCCTTGTTGATCATGATTCTGGCACCCGGCTTTATGGCGGATGGGGAAAAATTCCAGTTGACGGTGGATCTCACCCGCATCACCTTCCCCTATATATTATTCATTGCCCTGGTCTCCCTGGCCGCCGGGGTGCAAAACACCTATCGCCACTTTGCCCTGCCCGCCTTTACACCGGTTTTGCTCAATATTTCCATCATGGTGGGGGCCTTTGGAATTGCCCCCTTGTTTGCCGAACCCACCATGGGATTGGCCTTTGGCATCTTTTTGGGTGGGGTGACCCAGTTGGCCTTGCAATATCCGGCCATGAAGAAACTGGGGGTGCCTCTCCGTTGGCGGTGGAATCCCCGGCATGAAGCCATTGGCAGAATATTAAAACTCATGGGACCGTCGGTGCTGGGGGTGTCGGTGGCTCAGATTGGCTTGTTGTTTGATCTATTCATCGCCTCCTTTTTGCCCCAGGGATCGGTCTCCTACCTCTATTATGCGGACCGATTGGTGGAGTTCCCCTTGGGAATCATTGGGATCGCCATGGCCACCGCCATTTTGCCCACCTTGACGGCGCGAGCCGCAAAAGAAGATATGCCAGGGTTAAGGAGTGACCTGGACTTTGCCCTGCGCATTATGGTGTTGATCAACCTACCCGCCACCGCAGGGTTGATCATTCTGGGGGAACCCCTGCTCACCATGTTGTTTCAAAGGGGGGCCTTTTCCGAAGAGGCTACCGCCTTGACCTACCAAGCCATGGTGGCCTTTGGTATGGGATTGATCGGTTTTTCCGGGGTGAAAATACTGGCCCCCGCCTTCTATGCCCTGCACGACACCAAAACACCCGTCAAGATAGCCATCCTCTGTTTGGCCACCAATATGGGGTTGAACTTATTGCTCATGGGATCCATGAAACATGTGGGGCTTGCCCTGGCAACCACGTTGGCGGCCTATCTCAATGCGGGTCTCTTGTTGTGGAACCTTTCCCGGCGCATTGATTTTCATCCTGGGCGCGGCTTTTACAGTGCGCTGTGGCGGGCCATGGTGGCCACAGGGATCATGGGTGGGGGATTATGGTGGTTTAAAGGCTGGATTCCATTGGACAGCGGCACCTGGGCCATTGCCCGCATGTTGTTACCAGCGGTGGCTGTGGCCATGATTTTATACGGGGCAAGTTGCTGGATCTTGAGGGTGGCCGAGCTGCGGGAGCTGATGGCGGCTTTAGCCAAAAGGCGCAAGTCTTAAAAATTCTATGATTTTCAGATGCTTGCAAAAAAATGCAGAAGTGGCAAAAAAGGTCTTTGACTTCCAACGTCGGTTTGGCTAAATTGCAGCCTCCTTAGCGACGGTGGGTAACAAACACCGCACCGGAAAAGAAAGCAGGACCAGGCAGTAACGAGAAGCCGGAAAGAAAAAATGAAGGCGACTCAAAAAAATGGTTGACAAGCTTTCAAAGGTGGTTTAGTTTTGTCCACCCCGACGCGGTGATGAAGTGAGACAGCGCAGCAGGGACCGCCCCTCAACGGAGGATAAGCGGAAGGTTCATTGACAATTCGGTAGTCGATATTGTGGGTGTTTGGAGATTTCTTTGAGATGTCCGAGAGGACATGATCTAAGTCAGGCACCCTGTAATTCCGAGAGAAAATTTCGAGAAGGATCGAAGCAAACTCCAAGGGATAACATCCCTATATATTGGAGAGTTTGATCCTGGCTCAGAACAAACGCTGGCGGCATGCCTAACACAT
>JADFXB010000128.1 GCA_015233935.1 Magnetococcales bacterium
CAAACTGTACATTGGAGCCGCCGGTATCCACCCCGATCTCCCGCAACACCTGGATGGAGTAATCCCGAAGAATTTGATACTCCTTGTCGGTGAGGGTAAGGGCCGGGGCTACCGTGATGGAGTCGCCGGTG
Source organism: Magnetococcales bacterium (assembly GCA_015233935.1). Classification (GTDB taxonomy): domain Bacteria; phylum Pseudomonadota; class Magnetococcia; order Magnetococcales; family JADFXB01; genus JADFXB01. The sequence goes on from JADFXB010000128.1 coordinate 132, forward strand.
TGCACCCCCATGGGATCGATATTTTCAATGGAGCAGATGATGATGGCGTTGTCTTTATTATCCCGCACCACCTCCATCTCGAACTCTTTCCAGCCCAGCACCGACTCTTCCACCAGAACTTCGTTGGTGGGAGAGCAGGAGAGTCCCTGACGAATGATGGTCTCAAACTCTTCTGGATTATAAGCAATACCGCCACCGGATCCACCCAGGGTAAAGCTGGGGCGGATGATAGCGGGAAAGCCCACCATCTCCAACACTTCTTTGGCCTCTTCCAGGGAGCGGGCGAAACCGGAGAGGGGCATATCCAGACCAATTTTCATCATGGCCTGTTTGAACTGTTCCCGATCTTCCGCTTTGGCGATGGCGGCACGGGAGGCACCGATCAATTCCACGCCGTACTCTTCCAACACCCCGGCATCGGCCAGTTTAAGGGCCAGGTTGAGGGCGGTTTGCCCCCCCATGGTAGGCAGCAGGGCGTCGGGACGCTCCTGTTTAATGATATTGGTGAGGGATTGGACGGTGAGTGGCTCGATGTACGTTCGGTGGGCCATCTCCGGGTCGGTCATAATGGTGGCTGGATTGGAATTGACCAGCACCACCGTGTAGCCTTCCGCCTTGAGAGTTTTGCAGGCTTGGGCACCAGAATAGTCGAACTCGCAGGCTTGACCGATGATGATGGGACCGGAGCCAATGAGCAGTATTTTATGTATATCTGTGCGTTTGGGCATGATAGCGGATGCCTGTCACGATATGGGTTCAAGAAAACAAGGGTGTGAGATCCCCTCATTCTCCCATGGATGCCAGGAAACGCCCGAACAGATAGTGGGCGTCGTGAGGGCCGGGGGAGGCTTCCGGGTGGTACTGCACCGAAAAAACGGGCAGCTCCCGATGGCGCATGCCTTCCACCGTACCGTCGAACAGGGAGCGGTGGGTCACCTCCAGGCAGGTGGGCAGGTCCCTTTCCCGCACCATGAAACCATGGTTTTGCGAAGTCACCTCCACCTGACCGGTGAGGAGATTTTGCACTGGATGGTTGCCGCCCCGATGGCCAAATTTCATCTTTTCCGTGGAGCCGTCCAGGGCCAGGGCCAACATTTGATGGCCCAAGCAAATGCCGAACAGGGGCACGGATGCCTTGATCAATTTGCGAATGGTGCGAATGCCGTGTTTGACTGCATCTGGATCCCCAGGACCGTTGGAGAGAAAGACGCCGTCGGGCTTGCGTTCCAGAATTTCTTCTGCACTGGTTTGGGCGGGAACCACCGTCACCTGGCAGTGGGAGGAGACCAGATGGCGCAATATATTGCGTTTGACGCCAAAGTCCAGGGCCACCACCTTTTTGCTGGGTTTGTTGGACAAGGGAACCCGCCAAAGGGTTTCCTCCCAACGAAAATGCTTATGGCAGGTGACATGATCGGTGAGATCCATGCCTGCCAGGCCGGGCCAGGCCCGTGCTTTGGCCACCAGGGAGTCCCGGTCGAAGTCGCGGGTGGAGATGACACCCCGTTGAGATCCCTTATCCCGTAAAATGCGTACCAGTTGACGGGTATCAATGGCCCCAATGGATGGAATGTGGTATCGTTTGAGGAAATCGCCGAGAGATTCTTTGCTGCGCCAGTTGGAGGTAATACGAGAGGCCTCCTTCATGACGAAACCGCGAACCCAGGGACGTTCCGACTCCATGTCTTCCGGGTTGACGCCCACGTTACCTATTTGGGGTGCGGTCATGGTGACGATTTGACCGGCATAGGAGGGGTCGGAAAGAATTTCCTGGTAGCCGGTCATGGAGGTGTTGAAGCAAACTTCACCCACCTCTTCTCCCTGGCTACCCAGGGAAACGCCTATAAACTGGGTTCCATCCTCTAAACAGAGGACTGCCCGATTGTTTTTACCAGTGATGATGGATGGGGCGATGGCCATGATACATTGAATCCCTTGTAGGCCACGAGTCTCTTCCGGTACAAAAAAAGAGCCTCTGCGGCTCTTGCCTTGAAATCCCAATCTTCCTTGACGCTGCTTATACTCCAACCAGTCGTCAGAGTCAACTAAGGAGGGTGGGGGATGTGGCAACAAACTGACCCATTCGGCAAACGGGGATGATTTTCCATGGAAATACGCCTTTTTATACGGACGCTTTACGGAATTTTGGTGACCGCCTCTCTGGTGAGCACCGGGTGGAGTGGTTGGTTGGGCATGGCCATACGTCCCCCTGCCGGGGCGGAGGTGGAGGAGGTAATGGCCAATGGTCCGGCTGCCCATGCGGGTTTGCTGGTGGGGGATCGGGTATTGGCGGTCAACGGGTTGGAAATTCAATCGGTGGCCCAGTTGACGGGTATTATCGCCAATCTGCCGGTAGGTGAACCGGCCATATTGAAAATTTGGCGTAATGGCATGACCGTGGATGTGCAGGCCCTGCCCCAGCCTGCTCCTCGCCAGGCGGGAGAGAGTGGCAACAAGCATATGCCCCGTGGTGCGGCATGGTTGGGAATTGTCACGGGGGCGGATCCCCAGGGTTTGCGCATTCGTGAAGTGGCGTTGGACAGTCCGGCCCACCGGGCGGGATTGCACCGCAATGATATTCTGGTGCGTGTCAACGGCACCAACCCCACCACCCCGGAAATGTTGACCCGCCTCATCTCCCGCCAATATCCGGGCACGCCGGTGGATTTGGAAATCGTGCGCGATGGCACCCCCATGAGTCTCAAGGTGGACCTGGTGGTGCGACCGGAGGGAAGGTAGGCTCCTGAAATCTTACCGTTAATGATGCAACACACGCTCCAAAAACAACGCCGCTCGCGGTGAGGCGGGCTGGGCAAAAAACTGTTGGGTGGGGGCATCCTCCACAATCCGCCCCTGATCCATGAACAACACCCGCTGGGCCACCCGGCGGGCAAAGCCCATTTCATGGGTGACACACATCATGGTCATACCTTCCTGAGCCAATTCGGTCATCACCGACAACACCTCCTGGATCATCTCTGGATCCAAGGCCGAGGTGGGTTCATCAAACAACATGCACACCGGATCCATGGCCAAGGCACGGGCGATGGCCACCCGTTGTTGCTGTCCACCGGAAAGCTGGCTGGGATGTTTATGGGCATGACCGACCATCTCCACCCGCTGCAACAGGGCAAGGGCCTTTTGTTCCGCCTCCTCCCGTGAACGTCCCAATACTTTCTGTTGGGCCAGACACAGATTGTCCAATACCTTGAGATGGGGAAACAGCTCAAAATGTTGAAACACCATGCCCACCTTAGAGCGCAGCCGGGCTGGCGGCAGGACGCCTGGTTGCAGGGTGATGCCGTTGATCACCACCTCCCCCTGTTGAAAGGGTTCCAGACCGTTGAGGCATTTTATAAGTGTGGATTTGCCCGATCCTGATGGACCACACACCACCACCACTTCACCCACGGCGACTCTGGCCCCGCAGCCTTGCAACACGGGGGTGGGGCCAAACCATTTGCACAGGTTGCTAAAGGAGATCATCCTGGTTTCCTGACCGTCAGATGGCGCACCCAACGGGAGAGTAGGAGGGAAAGCATAAAGTAGATGGCCCCGGCTGCCAGGACCGCTTCGATCAAGCGTCCATCCCGGTCACCCACCCGGGTGGCCGTGCCAAACAAATCGGCAAGACCGATCACATAAACCAGGGAGGTGTCCTGAAACAGGATGATGGCCTGGGTCAACAACAAGGGCACCATATTGCGCAGGGCTTGGGGCAAAATGATATAAAACATGGTCTGCCCCGGCGACAATCCCAACGCCAGGGCAGCCTGCCGCTGACCGACAGGTACGCTTTGAATACCCGCCCGGATAATTTCGGCATAAAAGGCGGCTTCAAATAAGGAAAAAGCCACCAGTGCAGAGGTAAACCGGGTATCCTCCAGGCGGCCTCCCACCAGCCCCTGCAACCATTGGGGCACCAGTAGATAAAACCACAGGATGACCATCACCAGGGGGATGGAGCGAAAAAGGTTGACATAGACCGTCCCCGCCAGGGCAAGAAATCGCCAGCGGGAGATGCGGGCAAGGGCGATAAAAATTCCCAGCAACAACCCCACCACCACGGCAGTGACGGTAATCTGCAGGGTCACCCGAAATCCTTGCCAAAGGGCAGGCCAGGCATGGATCAGGAAGGAAAAGTCCAGTTCACCCATCATGGTGGTTTGCCTCCCTGCCCTGGCAGGGCCACACCTCTTTCCAGCCTGATCATCAACGTGGTCACCACCAGGTTGATGATGAGATAGAGGAAGGTAACGGCGATGAAGGCTTCATAGGGATGAGCCGAATAGTCGGACAACTGCTGGGCCTGGCGGGAGAGTTCCACCAGACCGATGGTGGTGGCCACGGCAGAATTTTTAAAAATGTTGATAAATTCTGAAGTCAGGGTGGGCAAAATCAAGCGCAAGGCAACGGGTAACAGCACATGGCGGTAGCTTTGGCTCCGGGAAAGCCCCAGGGCTTGGGCAGCCTGATATTGCCCCACGGGCAGAGACTGGATGCCCGCCCTTACCTGTTCCGCCACCCGTGCCGCAGTGAACAGTCCCAGACACAACCAGGCGGCCAAAAATTGCTGGGTCAGGGGGTGTGACTGCTTGATGGCATTCCCCCAGGCGGTGGGCAACACTTCCGGCAAAACAAAATACCAAAGAAACAATTGTACCAGGAGGGGAATGTTGCGAAACAATTCCACATAACCCGTGGCCATGCGCGTCAACCAGGGCCAGGGCAGGGTGTTGGCCACCCCCACGGCACCGCCCACCAGCAAAGCCAGCAACCAGCCGCTGAGGGAGAGGAGGATGGTCCATCCTGCTCCCGTCAGCAGCCAGGCCAGATAGGTGGTCTCCCCAGAAGGAACCGTCTGGAGAAAAACCAACCAATCCCAGTGATAGCCCATGACGACCGAATTATTCTATGGGCTTATCGTTGGGATTGGCATACAGGGCCTTCATGTCTGCCGGCAACGGAAAGGCCAGGTTCAGCCCCTTGGGGGGAATGGGTTGGGTGAACCAGATATTATAGAGTTTTTCCACTTCGCCGGAGGTCATCAGTTGGGCGATGGTGGCATCCACCAGGGCTTTGAAGGGGGCGTCACCCTTGGGCATCATGCAGCCGTAAGCCTCTCTGGATTGGGGAGTTCCCACCACCTGCCAATCCTGGGGCTGTTTGGCTTTGGCGATTTCCCCATAGAGCAGGGCATCATCCATCATGAAAGCCACCGCCCGGCCTGTCTCCAGGGTGAGGAAGGATTCGCCGTGATCCTTGGCACTGATGATATTCATCCCCATTTTTTTCTCTTCATTCATCTTGCGCAACAGCCGCTCGGAGGTGGTCCCGGCGGTGGTCACCACATTTTTTCCCACCAGATCGGGAAAATCTTGAATCCCTGAATCTTTCCGGGCCATCAACCGGGTGGAGACGATAAACAGGGAGTTGGAAAAGGCCACCTGTTTTTGCCGTTCCAAATTATTGGTGGTGGAGCCGCACTCCAGATCCACCGTGCCATTTTGCACCAGCAGAATACGGTTGGCGGAGGTTACCGGCATCAGGTTGACCTGCAATTGGGGCCGATTGACTGCGGTTTTAATCGCTTCCACCACCTTTAACATGATGGCGTGGGAGTAGCCCACCACTTGCTGATTGTTGTCGTAGTAGGAGAAGGGGATGGAGGACTCCCGATGTCCGAGGGTGATACGTCCGCTCTCTTGAATCTTGGCCAGGGTGCCGGTCAACTCACCTGCCTGGGCAGCGGTGAGGGAAAAAAGTCCAAAAAGCAGGGAAAGAACCCATTTGTTCATGTGTAAGCTCCTATAGGAAAGGCCATGGGGCGTAGAAAGCTTAAGATAAGCTTTTGGTGGAGCAAATCCAACATCAATTTACCTGTCGCCCCCACTTCCTCCCCACCTGGCCACCCCATTCCCCCCACATTCCCCCCACAATTCCCCACATTTAATGACCAACCAAGATTTTTCAAAGGATTAAGACCAGATTTTTCAATCGCGCTTCCCTGCTCTTTTTTCCATGCAATCTCCTGCCAAAAAGGGCATACTGAGCCAATCCATTGAAAAAGCTGGAAAGAAAAATATGGAGAAAAAGTCTTGACTTTCGTGTAATATAGCGGTTAACTGCGATAGTGGGGAATGGTGGGGAAATGTGGGTGATTCTGGAAGGGGATGGTGGAGATATAACAGCAGCTAGAGGGCAAGCAACTCCACGTCGTACACCCAGCTCCGATCTTTCTACTCAGGATGGGTCATTCGGTGTTTATCGGGCAACACAGCCATAGCCTGGACGACAAGGGACGGGTCAATATACCCGCAACCTTTCGTAAGGTGATTCAAGGCATGGGGGATGACCGCATCATTCTAACCCGCAGCAAGGACTTGTGCCTTATGGGCTACACCGTACAGGCATGGGAAAAATTGCTGGACGAATACAGCCAGAAAGCCTCCCTCGACCCCGAACTGGAGGCCTTTGAACGCATTTACGCGGCCAACGCCAGCCTCACCCAACTGGATAGCCAGGGACGCATTCTCGTTCCCCAATATCTGCGAGAATACGCCAGCCTGGAAAAAGAGGTGATCTTCGCCGGTCGCTTAAGCAAGTTTGAACTGTGGCACCCCGACCTCTGGAAGGATGCAATCACCAAAGCCACCCATATCCTGGCTCAGGGTCATGGAAAAGCTGTCCATGGTTGAATCCGGCGTCTATCGCCACCAGAGCGTTCTTTCACAAGAAGCGGTATCCGGGCTGGTGCCCGCCTCTGGAGGTCGATATGTAGACGCGACCTTCGGAGGTGGGGGCCACGCTTTAGCCATTCTGGAAGCCTCCGCCCCAGACGGTCTGGTCATTGGACTGGATCGGGATGCGGACGCCCTGCACCATGCCACCCCCTTGGTGCAACGCTTCCCCACCCGGCTCAAGCTAATTCACAGCCCTTTTAGTCAATTGGGCACCATCCTGGAAAGCCTGCAGGTGCCCGCTGTACACGGAATTTTGTTCGACCTGGGCGTTTCCTCCTGGCAACTGGATCAAAGCGAACGGGGATTTTCTTTTATGCGGGATGGCCCGCTGGACATGCGCATGGATCAACAACAACCCACCACCGCAGCCCAACTGGTCAACACCCTGCCAGAAGGGGAACTGGCCAACCTCATCTTCCAATTGGGAGAGGAACGCCACTCCCGTCGCCTGGCCCGCGCCATCGTGCACGATCGGCGGCAGAATCCCTTCACCACCACCCGGCAACTGGCCTCCCTGGCCGAACGGGTGATCCCAGGCCGCTCCCCCATTCATCCCGCCACCCGCACCTTTCAAGCCTTGCGCATGGCGGTCAATGGTGAGCTGGAAGAGTTACAGACAGCCCTGGAACAAGCCTACAACGCCCTGCTGCCAGGAGGGCGCATGGCCGTGATCTCCTTTCACTCCCTGGAAGATCGCATGGTCAAACAGTTTTTCCAAAACCTGGCCCGCCCTCCCCTGCCACCGGGTTGCGACCCCCGCACCCCTGATCCCCCCTCTCGTTTGCGCATTCTCACCCGCAAACCAGTGGTGGCCAACGAAGAGGAGGTCAACCGCAACCCCCGCGCCCGCAGTGCCAAACTGCGCATCGGCGAACGTCTCATACCAGGGGAGGCTGCGGCATGAAAATCGACGCCTTGTTAATCGCCATTTTGGTGGCCTTGCTGGCGGCCACCTCCGCTGGCATCGTCTCCTCCCGCACCTGGATGCAAAAATCCCATCGGGAGTTCAAGAAAGCGGAAGTCACCCTGCAACAATTGGCAGAAAAAGAAGAAGCCCTGAAAATTGAATGGATCAACCGTTCCGACCTCAATCAGGTGGAATTGCGCGCCCGCCAGGAGCTGGGTATGCGTCCACCCCGAGCGGATCAATGGCGACTGGAAAGTCCATGACCTTCAATTGGCAAAAAATCGACCGCAACCCCAACCCACGCCGCCCCGCACCGGAAACCCCACGGGATAAAAGACGGCTGCTGGCCCCTGGTGGTGCACCCGCTGGTCAACGGCAGATTAAAAGCACCAACACCGTGGTGCGCCCGCCTCCCGGTTTGACGGAAGGCCGCCTGCAACTGTTGCTGGGGGTCTACGTACTGGTCTTCGGCATCCTGGTGGTACGGGCCGCCGATCTGACCATCTGGCAACGGGATCATTTGCAGGCGAAAGCGGAAGATCAACACAAAAAAAAGGTGGTGGTCCCGGCCCACAGGGGACGTATCCTGGATCGCAGCGGGCGCACCCTGGCCATCAGTCTGCCGGTAGAAACCATTGCAGTGGAAGGGGATCGCCTGGGACAGCCCGGCACCCCCGAACGCAAACAAGAGGCCAAACGTTTGGGCAAAAAATTGGCCAAGCTGTTGGATATCGACCGGAAAACCTTGACCAACAAGTTGGAGGCCATCCCCAAAGGAGGCTTTCCCACCCTGCAACGCAAGGTTCCGCCGGAAATTACCAAGGCCCTGAAAGAGTCCCACGAACCCGCCCTCTTCTACCTGCCAGAGATGAAACGGTTCTACCCCTTGGGCGAATACACCGCCCACATTCTGGGGTTTACCGACATGGACGGCCATGGGGTGGAAGGAATGGAACGGGCCATGAACAGCCGGTTGACCGGTCAACCAGGGGCACGCTTGATCACTCGGGACAGACTTGGTCGCCTGATGCCCGAATCCAGCGAACTCTCCCTGGCCAAACCTGGCACCGACCTGATTCTGACCGTGGACGCCTCCATTCAGTATATTGCCTATCGGGCACTGGCAAGAGCCGTAACCAAGTATGAGGCTGCCGGTGGCACCGTCATCGTCATGGATCCGGAAAATGGGCATATCCTGGCCATCGTCAATCAACCCGGCTTCAACCCCAATAATTTATCAGACAGCGTGGCCGCTGCCCGCCGCAACCGGGCCATTACCGATCTCTACGAGCCAGGCTCCACCTTCAAGGTGTTCACCATCGCAGCGGCTCTCGATCATGGCACGGTGAAACCGGAAACCGTCATCAACTGCGAAAACGGTCTCTACCGAATCGCTGGCAAGACCATCAAGGATCACAGCAGGCACGATTATTTAAGCGTCTCCGGGGTTTTGCAGAAGAGTTCCAACATTGGCTCCGCCAAAATTGGGGCCATGCTGGGGGCACATGTACAAGAGGACTATTTGCGCAGTTTCGGCTTTGCCAAACCCACCGGGATCGAACTCTCCAGCGAGGCCACCGGGCGCATTCCCGACATTCGCCACTACCCGGTACTGGGCCTGGCCA
>JADFXB010000129.1 GCA_015233935.1 Magnetococcales bacterium
CGGATTTGGCCGCCATGGATCCGGCTGCCTGTTATCTTGGTTGGACTGTCGCCCTGATCAGCCAGAAGGCCCAATCGGTGATCCAGGATGAATTTATGTTCATCGAGGATGATTTGGCCGAATTGACCATCCAGCCCTCCACAGAAGATTTGCGCCATGGGGACTGGCGACTGGGCAATATTCTCACCGAACGGGGGGATATTTCCCCTTCCCAATTAAACCATGTGTTGCAACAGCAGAGCAGCAGTCAGGAGATCAAACCCTTGGGAACCCTGTTACAAGAAACAGGCTCGTTACCCAAGGAAGTTCTCAAATCGGCACTGGATACCCAATCTCTGGTCCGCAACAAGCAAATGGCCGATTGTCGGCGGGAGGAAAACACCTCCATCCGGGTCTCCTCCGATAAGCTGGATCAACTGGTCAATCAGGTAGGCGAACTGGTGATTGCCCAGGCCCGTTTGAAACAACTGGTCAGTCACCTTAGAAATGAACATGGTCTGCAAACCGTAGCCGAAGAAATTACTCTGTTGGCAGAAGGTTTGCGGGACAGCACCATGAGCATACGCCTGTTGCCCATTGAAACCCTCTTCCAAAAATTTACCCGTCTGGTACGGGATCTTTCCAAAGAGTTGGGCAAACAGGTACGTTTTGTCACCGAGGGAGGGGAAACCGAACTGGATAAAACGGTGATTGAGCATTTGAACGATCCGTTGGTCCATCTGTTACGCAACAGCGTGGATCATGGTCTGGAAACCCCGGAAGTCCGTACAGGCAACGGCAAACCTGCCGATGGCATGGTCCGTCTATCCGCCTCCCATGCGGGGGCCAATGTGATCATTCGCATTGAAGATGATGGCAAGGGGATCGATACGGCGGTGCTTCTGGCCAAGGCAAGAGAGCGGGGACTGGTGAGGGCGGATGCAGAGTTAAGTGACAAAGAAATTTTCAACTTAATCTTTCTGCCTGGCTTTTCCACCAAAACCGAGGTGACTGCGGTTTCCGGGCGCGGGGTGGGCATGGATGTGGTCAAACGCAACATTGAGGCCATGCGTGGGACCATTCAGGTGGAAAGTCATGTGGGGCAAGGTTCCGTCATCACCATCAAACTCCCCTTGACCCTGGCCATTATTGATGGTTTCCTGGTACAGGTGGCGGACGAGCGTTATGTGATTCCCCTCTCGGCGGTGCGGGAGTGTGTGCGTCTGACCCATAAAGATGTGGAAGCTTCCAAGGGACGCCATATTATTAAAATTCGTAATGAAATCGTCCCCTATATTCGCTTGCGAGAGCTGTTCAACCTGCCGGGACAACCACCTGTCAAAGAGCAGGTGGTGATAACCGAGATCGATTCCCACCGGGTGGGGTTGGTGGTGGATGTGGTGTTGGGACAAAATCAGGTGGTGATCAAGTCCTTAGGGATATTGTTCAATTCGGTACGCTATTTTTCTGGCACCACCATCCTGGGCGATGGGGAAGTTGCTCCCATTCTGGATGTGGGGGGAATTTTGGAACACTCCATCCACACCTTGCATTGAGGTCCTGTCATGCCGGTTCAACTGGATCAAGGCAACCTGGTTTTGGAGGGCGAATGCAACATTGATACTGCGGAAGCCCTGCGGGAACACTTGTTGTCCCTGCTTCAACAAGGGCAGTCGCCCATTGTGGTCAAGACCGAGGCCATGACCACGGTGGACGTATCGGTATTACAGGTTTTTCTGGCCGCCCGTGTCTCCTTGCGACAACGGGGTGGTCAGTTAATCATTCAATCGTCACCTTTGCTCACCCGTTTGCTGCATGATGCGGGTTTGCCAGATGCGGCACTTTTCTCGTAACCAGATTGTGATCCTTTTTTCAAGGAGGCTGTATGGCCGGCAAGAATGTTATTATCACCGTGGACGATACCCCCAGTGTTCGCATGCTGGTTGCCAAGTTGCTCAACACCCTGGGGGTGGAAGTGGTGGAAGCGGATGATGGTCAGAAGGCCCTTACCTTGATCAATGCCATCAAGACCAGTGGCAACACCCTGAAATTGATCGTCACCGACCTCAACATGCCCGTCATGGATGGCATGACCATGATTCGTGAGGTGCGCAAAACCGACCGCACCACCCCCATCCTCATGTTGACCACGGTTTCCCAGGATGACAAAAAACGGGAGGGCAAAGAGGCGGGAGCCAATGGTTGGGCCGTCAAACCCCTGGTCCCGGATGTCTTTCTGGCCACGGTACGCAAGCTGACCGGATTATAAACCCGATTGAGAAGCTTCATCGGGTAGGAGGCGGGGTCACCCCCGCCGTCCTCCCACACCACCGTACAGGGCCTGCTCAAGAAAACTAACATATTGATTCTAGACAATAAAACGCTATGTGATAGTATCAGGGTGCATGGTATTTATCGCAATATAGCCAAAAAGGCGTGCACCTATGATTCGAGAACCCAATAAAAAGCAGCGTCCCTTGCCTGGTTTTGAGAATCCATTTGAGCAAAATCTTGACCAGAACAACCGTTGGGTCAGACTTGCAGAGGTGGTTCCCTGGGTCGAGTTTTCCAAAGCCTACTACAGCAGCATGAGTTCAGAACAAGCTGCTCCTGCCAAACCTGCTCCTCTGATGGTTGGTGCAGTTATCATCAAACACCGTCAAAGGTGGACAGACGAAGAGACTGTCCTTCAGATCCAGGAAAATCCATATCTGCATTACTTTTGTGGTTTTTCAGGTTTCTCGCTCAAGCAACCATTTGCCCCTTCGCTGTTTGTAGAGATCCGCAAGCGAATGGGAGTGGAGGTGTATGATCAGCTTGAGCAATCTATTGTGGAAAAATTGAAGAAGAACCAAACTGTAAAAGAGCAAAAAAAAGAAGACAAAACAAGATTAAGGGCTATGCTACGACATCGGTGAGAAATGCGGGCAACACGGCGATGGCTTCCACCAGGCGTTGCCGCTCCTCTGTATTCATCGTCAGAGACGGGGCGTTCAACCAGGCAAGGATGGTCAACTCCAAGGAACGCGCCTGCTCTCCCAAGCCTGTTTGACCAAACGTACCCCCGGAACCGGCTATGGTATGCAACTGTTGCCGCAACAGGGTCAACACCTCCCGATCCGTCTCCGCACCCACCAACCGGCTGGCCAGCTCCTCCAATGCAGCCAGCTCCCCAGGCATTCGTTCCCGATAAGAATGATACAGTTTGCGTATCTTCTCCTGGTGCTCGGCACGCTTTGCCGGATCCATACTCATGAATATTCTCCTCTAAATCTAAGGCTTTTCAACATCAATCACCGAACAGTTTGGCATACAGCCAACCACCCTTTTGCCGCTTGTTGAGGGCTTTCAGCTCCTGGGCGGCGCGGGCATGGCTGATCCGCTCATCCACCAGATCCTGGTAAATCTGATTGGCTATCTTGCGCCGTTTGACCGCGTCCCCCGCATCCAGAAAGGTTTCTATGAATTCAACAACCTGTTCCAACCACCCAACAGAACGCACCATACCCAACCGTTGCCGAACCTTGGTCATACTCTGCTCAAGCTGGGAGGCAATCAGGTTGAGATCTGCCTGCCGCCGCTCCTTTTGCAAATAAGGGCGTTTCTGCACCTGGGTCAAGGTGGCTTGGACAAAGGTTTCACACAACAGGCCATAATCCTGGAAGGAAACCAACGCCTCCAAACCACGCAAAGAGACCTCTTCATCCATACTCTGCACCTGGGAGCAAGCCTTATGACACTGATCCCATGCCTGCCAGCGATACACATAATCCAGGCCGGTTCCTTTGATGTTTTGCATGCCCATGATGCGATTGAAAAAACCCGGTGGCGTACTCGTGGCAATAAGTGCCACCACTTGATCACCACTGGCATGGAAATCCTCAACCACCACCAGTTTGGCCATGAACCAGGCCGTTGCCTGTTGGCGAAACCGTTGATCCAGTTGCACCCGATCCGTTACCGTTGTCGTCGCTACCGCCTCCACAAGTTCCCGCCACTGCAACAACTCCTGTTGCCATTGATGTAAATGGGCAAGCAGCGGGGCGGCATACTCACCTACTCCATGTCGCTCCAATAGCGGCAATGCCAGTTCCGGGTTGTGCCAAAGGTCGCCCAAATCCTCCCGTCCAATTCCCGCCACCATGGCCTGCCAACGGGCCGCCAGCAAAGCCTCGTCCATGGGCAATCGCAACCTTTTAGCCATGCCCATTAATACGGCCAGAGCCTCCTGGTGTGGATCACCACCCCGTTCTGGCCATAAGGTAATCCCCTGAATGGTGAGTTGCCACGCCGTTTCAATATAACCCACCAGACCATTTACATTGGAGCCGATCAGGAAAAAGCGATCTGCTTCTATATCATCGGTCAGAATGCCCGCAAACACCCGGGACCGGGCTATCCGATCCGCCCGATTGTTGACCACCGTGGTGATCCACACCCCAGGTTCGGCTTGATAATCCTGCTGATCAAAACCCAGCCGATTCCAGTTGCTCAGGGTGCCGAAGCGTTCATTGGCCGACATGCCGTTGATAAATTGCAAGCGACGACCATAAATCTGGGCGGTCGGATAGGTTTTCAACACCCCCAAATCCGGCACCACCCGATCCGCCATCTCTTTGAGAGCAAAATCCCGCTCTACCGACAGGGACTCGGCCAGAGCCAATACCAGGGCGATATTGTCGGGATGCTCCTGGTAGGAAAACCGTTCCAGCACATCAGGGGCCAGCATTCCCGACTCCAACCAGGTAACCGGGGTCAACCCCGTGGCAAGGGCAGAGGCTCCCTGGCGCAGGATGGGCAACATTTGCTGCTCCGAGGTGAGCAACCGTCCGTTTTCTGGAATAAAGCAGGTCATCACCCCCGGTATGTTGATGCCGGCTGGTCCTTGAATATCTTCATGATCTGGAAATGTATTGGTGATGGTGGAAAAATCATCCCGCATCCAGTGGCGTTGCAGTTGCTCTACATAGTCGGGCGTCAGAGCCATGCACTCCCACAGCATCACCTCTGTCTTCAACTGTTTTGCCAAGTCGGAGACGTTAAACTGCTCCCAGATGGTGGCCTTATCGTAGGGACGAAAGAGAAACATTTCCCGCAACGAACGAAACGGATGACCATGGGGAAACATGGCTTCACAGCCGGTGGTTTTACTCACCACGCTATGGCCCAGGGCATTGATCAACGCCGCCTTGAGCCTTTCCACACCAGATTTACCCCTGGTCCCCCAGCCACCGATCACCAAAGGCAGACCGGCACGAATCCACCGCATTTTTTGGCTGAGATAGATATGGCGCATGAAAAAAAACAAGGTGGCAAACAGGGTAAAAAGCACCAATTCAAAGAGGGTGTTTTCGTATACAGAGAAAAAATAGTCCTGCAACCGGGATAGCAGCTCTGCCACCTCCCCGCTGGTAAATCCCATGGCCATGGCTGGAAAAAACCGACGAACCTGGGGATCCTCATCAGGTTGCGGATTGTGCCAATCGCCATGACTTTGCCAGTGCAGTTGAAATCCCAGAGCCTTGAGAGCCAAACCATAGGCCTCCGGCCCTTGCTGTTCCTGCTCCCGCCAGTTGCGCAACCGGGCATAACGGGCATAGTGCATGGTGAGTTGCCACCAGGCCAGCCAACGTTGCCAGAGGGTGGGGGGCGGGATGATTTCTGTCACACCTTCGCTGCTGGTGATCCAAACCGAACGCCGCCACAAGCCAAACCCCTGTTCCAGGGAGGAGAGAAATTCGTCCGGCAAGGGCAAATAGGGTCGCCACCCCTCCTCACTGGCCATATGCAACGGCTCGCCAGGTACTTTGGTTTGCGCCAATTCGGCAAGAATGGCGGAGGGTGCCCGCCAGCGGCCTGGAAACAGACGGCCTATGGTATGGGAAAAGGCTTGCCGCTTGTCCGGTGAAGGGTGGGTTATTTCATAAAACAATCGCCAAAAACGAAACCCAAAGCGATGTCCACGTCGCAAATACAAACGACCGGAAAACCAGCCACGCTCAAGTTCCAGACCAAAATCCCGTTGCGCCAAAACCGAGAGCACCCGTGCCAGCAACTCCGGGGACAAAGGGGAGAGTTCCGGCGGCACGGGGCGAGTGGCCCAGCCATCCGGTGGCAGGGAGGCAACCAATGGGGCCAAAACAGCCTTGGCAAGACGGGCTTTGTGGTCCACCAGCACCCAGATGCGTTCCCTGGCCATGGCCGTCCAACGCCTTACCGGCAAGGCTTCGGTCTGTTGATGCAACTGGCGCAACGCCCCTGCCAACGGCTCCAGCAGTGGTGCCAACCGGGGTGAAGACAACAAGTTTTCAACCATTGTCACACTGCACTCCAGAGCCACCCGCAAAACAAAGACATGACGTTCCTGGAAAAGGGTTGTGGTTACGAGAGTCATGGCAAAAGCCGCCAACTCTTCTCGCAGCACCAGTTGGGGCAGGATCAGCAGGGCCGCTGCCCGACACTGGGGAACCGGATCTTCCCCAAGCATCCGGGGTAACCAGCGTTCCACACTGGCACTATCGGCATCCTTGAGTACCTGGGGCAAAATTTGACGCACGGTTGGGCTGGGATCCTGGAGCAATTTTTCCAGCCAAACGGGCCACTCCGGCAGGTGGGCTTTGTTGCGGGACATGATCAGCACAGCGCGACGCCGGACAAAAAGATCATCCCCGGACTGGGGGTTGGTCAAACGCCGGGACAGGGTGATGACCAGGGCTTGCGGGGCCAAAGTTTCCAGCAACTCCAAAGCCTCGCACTGAATCCAGATGTCCAAACGGTGGTCCTGGGCCGCCCGCATAATATATTGCACGGTGGCGTTGCTCACCCCATGCTGATGGACCGCATTTGGCAATGCCCGTAATGCTGTGGCCAAAGAGCGAAAGGCCTCCAGCCGCACCCGTCCATCCCCGTCATGAGCCAGCAGGGGACGCACCGCAGCCTCCAGATTAAAACGCCGCCACAGTAAAGCCAGGTCCACCCCAGGGGACGGGGTGGCCAACATTCGGACAAGCAAATCAGCCATCCGCCGCAAGTAGAAGACCATCCGCCGCTCTCTGTTGGCCAACTGACGGCTGTAGCGGTCGATCATGGCATCCAGACCAAACCAACGGTTAAAGGCTGCGGCATCACGGCGCAGTTCCATGGAAGAGCTTCCCAAGGTACGGGCATAGTCCAGGATGATTTGTTCGCGACCGGAATTATCTTTGGCCAGACGGTGGGCTTTGAGAAATTCCCCCTGGCGCGCCTGCATGGCGTCGATCAACGCCTGTTCAGTGGTCAACAAGTGGGCCAGTCCATAATAAAGCCGTTCTGGCAGGGTAGCCTGTTTGTCCATCTCTCCCCGCCACTGCAAAAAGGCGGTAACGGTCTCCTGCACCCAGCGCGCCTCCACTTTGCGCCAAACTGGCGGGATTCCCTCTTCCAAAAGTTGGCGGATGGTATCGGCCTGGTTCACGGTTTTTCCACTTTATTGGTTCGGAAGAGATCCTGATGGAATGGTTCCTGCCTGCTACGTCGTTCCCGCTCTTCACGAAACATGATTTCTCCAGGACGAAAATCCCGGTAGCCACGGCCACCACTTTCATGCCAGGTCAATTCCAGCATCGCCCGCACTTTGCCATCCCCCAAATCACGATCCCCGGAGAGACGCCACTCCAGCCGTTGTCCATCGGGTTGCCACTGTTCAAAACCAATGGCCAGCTCCAACTCCTGACGGGTATGGCTTTGGGAACGATCTTGATCGGCCCGGTAGTGGTTGCCCGTATAACCCCCTTTCAACAAAACTGGTCCAACCAGTTGACTCCAACCCGCCTGCCAACGCAATCGATCCGGGTCCAGCAGGTTGAAATTTTCGTTGGATGCCAGCCCGACTTCGGCCCACAATTCGCTGTCCAGCCAGGGACGATAGCGCACAGTATCAGCCAACTCCACCCCATAACGGTGGTCGTGGCGATAACTGGAGAAGACATCCTGATCCACCTTGCCCTGAAGCCATGCGGGTACACTGTCAACCTCCTGATGGTTCCAGAACGCCCACCCCTTCCACTCATTCCCCAATTTGGGGTCCAAAGGTTGCCACTGGGAAAGACCTGTGCGAAAACGGGAGGCCCATTTCATCCCCGATGCATCCAGCTCTTGTGCAAACAGCCTCTCCTCGGCAAAAAGGTTGAGGGGTGGATAGAGTGGTCGGCTGTCGATACGGCCAAACAGGCCATAGCTGGAGTCGCCCTGCTCCCGAATCCGCTTCAGCAGACCCGCCTGCCACCAACTGCGGGCTGGTTCATCATAATATCGCCAGGTGGCACTGCCCTCCACAAACCGCTCGGCTGCACCGGAAACCTTGGCCTCACTGTTGCGCCGTTGCTGCCAACCCGCTGCAAAACTCCAGGTACCATCCTCCTGCCCACCCAGGGGCAGACCATCGGTTACCAACACCTCTGTTGGCAATGCCACGGCGGGCACCACCAGCGGGGATTCGGGCACCGGGATGGGTTTGCTCTCCAACCAACGGGGTTGTGACCGGGTTTTCTGGGGAGCAACCTGCTTGACAAAGATCCGATACAGTGCCTCCGATTGCCCTGGAGCTGGTTGCAGCCGCAAAGGTTGGCGACCATCGCTTTGTTGGTAACGCAGAATGGTTTGGCCGGAACGCCATTCGTCGATGCGCAGCCAGGACGGGCCTGCCAAATGGACCGTGACCGGCTCCTGTGGGGTTGCCACCAGATAGGTACGCTCTTGCGGAATCACCAGGGGTTGGCCCGCCTCAAGAACCAGCAGGCGCAACAGTTGATTGACCGCACCATGTTCCATCCAAACCTGCACCTGGTGACGACCGGCGGGCAAGGTCACATCATGGTTGCGTTGCCGCTGTTCTGGGAAAAAGGTCAGAATACGGGGTTTTTCCTCATCCACCGCCACGGCCACCTGGAAGGGAACTACCGGTTGCAGTGCCACCTCTTCCAGACTCATGGCCAAGGTGATCGGAAGCGGATTCAAACTGTTGAACTCCATGGTCACCACCTGACCATAGCCCAATAACCGTTCACCCGTGCGTAATGGGGCCACCTGTTGCCGACGCAATCGCAGGGCTGGGGATTCTGGGGTCCATTCGGTCAAGGTGATTTGTCGCACCCCAGCTCCACCAGAGACCGCATTCCACGGCAACCAGTTGGTATTGCGCTCCACACGAGACGCCAATGCCAACAGAATGGGTTGCTGGGGATGGTCATTGGCCAGGGACAGAATCATGGGCAGCAACCGTTCCATCCATGCAGGTCGCTTCTCTGCAAGCCAGACCAGCCAGGTCATCCGCTCCACTGGATCGGATGGATTCCCCTTAATTAAAACCTGTAACAGACGATCCAA
>JADFXB010000012.1 GCA_015233935.1 Magnetococcales bacterium
ATGCCGGCGGAAAAGGTTCCCAGGGCAGCCAGGCGGTCGGCATGCACCAGTTGACGGGTTCGCTCCTGCACCACCTGTTCCAGCTTGCGGGCGTAGTCGGTCATGCGTTCTTCCGCTTCTTTGCGCAAGACCACCTCCCGTTCCAATCCCGAATAGGTGCTCTCCAGTTTGCCGGTCATCACGTTGAAACTGTTGGCCATGTGGGCCACTTCATCTTCGCCGGTGACGGGAACTTTTTGGGAAAAATCTCCCCCCACCACCCTGGACATGGCCTCGGTCACCAGTTTGACAGGGAAAAGAATGGTTCGGCGCACCAAAAGCAATAAAACCAGCAATAACGCCAAAATGGAGATGGCAACGATGCGATAGGCCCGTTTTTGTGTCTCTTCGATATCCTGCCGTACTTTTTGGGTGGAAGCACTCAAATGCAATACCCCGCGCACCTCCTGGCTTTTGCCATGGCAGCGATAACACCGCTTTTCAATCATGATGGGCACCAGATAGGTGAGGATCTCTCCTTGCGGGGTTTCCTTGAAGTAGGACAGCATCTCCTTTTCTTTCAATACCTTGATGAGATATTCATCCTGTGACTCCAGCACCCGCACCGACCGTTCCACCTTTTTGGGGAGAAAATCGTTGGTGCCCAGCCGCTGGTTTACCTGGCTGATGGTGGCGTTGTCCAGAAATGCCTCTTCGCCATTGGTGCGCAGGACCCGGATGTCATGGAATATTTGGGAGTTTCTCATATTTTCCGCATATTCCTGGGCAATGTCCGCATAGCCTGCCACCATCACCGTCTTGATACCACGGCTGATATGGTCGGCCAACTGCTCCAGCAACACCTGGTGCTGCCGCAGGATGGCTGTTTCCTGATTCTTGGCATAGAAGGTCACCAACCCTACCAGGACCAGTAGGATCAAGAGGCCCACAGGCAAGAGAATTTTGACCCCCAGGGAAGATTTCAGAGGGAACAAGGGGAAGATTCCTTAATATACCGACGAACCGCAAAATGGCGCGGATGGGAATTTCTGATAATGCTCATTGTTTGATCCAAGTCAACGGCAAAGGCCCCATGGGTTTGATAGAGTGGAATAAGGATGGTCACATGCAGGCGGGATTATTTCAATCCGCCGCATCGTTTTTCAATCATTTTTTTACATATGGTCAGTTTCTCAACCCCTAATCCGCGAAATGCCATGGATATCACCTCGTCGCTCAATGGGGATTTACTGCTGGGCTTTTTACGGGAGCATACCCCCTTTGCTTACTGTAACCAGACCTCCCTGGAGAGTTTGTGCCAACATGCTGAATTGCAACAAGTGGCGGATGGGGAAATCTTGTTTCAGCGGGATACCCCTTGTGAAAGATTTTATTTGTTGGTGGAGGGAAAGATCAAGCTGTTGCTCCCCACCAACTCCAAACATGGTGGACGTGCCATTGCCATCGGGCGTCCGGGGGATGGTTTGAATATTGCCAGCCTGTTTGTGGAGCCTGCCTATCATCTTTGCACCTCCCAAAGTTTGGGCATCAGTTGGGTGATGGCCATCTCCAAGGATATGGTGATGCGACTGATGGCTGAGTCCGCCACCTTGCGGCTGCGTCTTATGGGGGATATTTCCAGCCAGTTGCGTCATATGGTTTTTTTCAAAACTGGTTTTCTTTCCAAATGCGCTGCTCGTCGGGTGATGGAATATTTATTGGAGCTGGTGCCGGAACCCATTCGACGGGATGATGTTATTGTGGTGTTACCCGATCAGAAGCAGGCCATTGCTGCCCGTTTGTTGCTGGAACCTGCCACGCTCTCTCGCACCCTCAACCAGTTGCAGGAGCGGGAGTTGATTGCTGTGCGTCATCGGCAGGTAAAGATTCCCAGCCTGCGCAATTTTCGTGAGCAGATGGCCGATTGGGAGCAACGGGTAGGTCGTTGCGCCCAAGGTGTAGATTGACCCACCCCACCCACCCAGTATTTTTTTAAAACTATTAAAAAAAGGAGGGGGTCTGGGGGAGTTCATCTCCCCCAGGGTTTTGCCTTTTCCTGAATCACTTACGCGGCTTTGCACGGGCCGTAGCCTGAGCACTCCAGGGATCTTCCGGCCAATAATGTTTTGGATACCGCCCCTGCAACTCCCTACGCACCTCCGGCCAGGTTCGCTGCCAAAATCCACGTAAATCACGGGTGATCTGCACCGGTCGCTGGGCGGGACTCAATAAATGCAAGGTAAGTGGCTGTTGCCCCCAGCATAGAGCAGGAGTATCTGCCAAACCAAACATTTCCTGGATCCGCACCGCCAGAATGGGGGGTTCTTCCGGGCTGTATTGAATGGGAATCCGGGAACCGCTGGCCACCTGCCAATGGCTGGGTGTTCCCTCCTCCAACAACTCCCGCTGCTTCCAAGTCAACTGTTGAACCAACAAAGGGGCCACCGCCAAACGTTGCAGGTGCTCCTTGCGGTTGCAACCTGACAGGTGAGGGGCCAACCACGCTTCCAGGTTGGTCAACAGGGTGGCATCGGACAGATCGGGCAAGGCTTCCTGTGGACGATGGCGAGATACCAGGGCTACTCTGGCTTGCAAAGATCGCGCTTCTTTGCTCCAGTTGAGACAAGCCACGCCCATTTGTCGAATACCTGCCAGTAAAGCCGCCTGCACCGCCTCCGGGGAAGGATTTTCCAAGGGAAGGGTGGCCAATTCCAGACTTTCATACCGCTGCCGTCTGCGACAGACCACCCGTTCCTGGCGACCATCCCAGGTGACCTCATCCTGTTGGATGATTTGGGATGCAAAGGCTTGTTGAAAGGTATCGCGGGATAAGGGGGCGGCCAGATAGACCTTGCCCTCCAATTGTCCCCCATCCAGATCGGCCACCACCAACAAAGGGCTGTTGGTGAGGGGATCCCCTTCTGGAAGGACCACACCGCGTCCGTTGGCCAACAGATAACGGTGGTTTGCACCGGATCGTTGCAAGGCTATGCGGTCGGGATAGGCGGTGGCCAACAACAGACCTGATTCACCGGTCGCTTCTTCCCTGGTGATGCCCAACAGGCGTCGATAGTGGAGCGCGGCCCGCTGAATACGTTGGCAAGTGGTCACTTCCCCACCGACTGCCGCGACGGCATGTGTTCCCTTTTGCCGGAAAAGTGTAAGGATTTCCAGACGATCCTGTAGATTCGTGTTGGCCAATCCCCGGCCTCGCAAGGGATCCCGTTCTTCCAGAATGGCGGCCAAATCACAGGCTGTGGCCTTGTTTTTTGCCATCACCAACATATGGGCCAAGCGTGGATGCAGGGGAAGAGCTGCCAGTTGACGACCATGGGCGGAAATCCTTCCCTCCTGGTCCAGGGCACCCAGACGTTGCAAAAGCTCTCTTGCCTGGGCAACCGCTCCCGCCGGAGGGGGGTCCAGCCAGGGCAGGGTGTTGGGATCCCGGACACCCCACAAGGCCAGGTCCAACATTAAAGGGGCCAGGTCCGCTTCCATGATTTCCGGCGGGGTGGCCAGGGCCAGCTTTTCCTGCTCATCCGCTGACCATAAACGACAGCAGAAACCCGCTTGCAGGCGACCAGCCCGTCCGGCCCGCTGCTCGGCGGCATCCCGACAAATGCGCAGGGT
The DNA here is from genome assembly GCA_015233935.1 of Magnetococcales bacterium. Classification (GTDB taxonomy): domain Bacteria; phylum Pseudomonadota; class Magnetococcia; order Magnetococcales; family JADFXB01; genus JADFXB01. The sequence continues at coordinate 3,610 of JADFXB010000012.1, forward strand.
CTCCAAGCGGCTCAAACCGCTGCCTGGGTGAAAACGGGGCCGTCGGCAATAACCCCCATCCACCACCGTGGTGATGCCCGGCAGGGTGAGACTGGTCTCGGCAATGTCGGTGGCCAGAATGATGCGCCGTTGCCCCTGCAGGGAGGGATGCATGACCCGTTGTTGCTCATGGTGACCCAGATCCCCGTAGAGGGGAAGAATTTCCAGTTGGGGAGGAAGCTGACGGGTGAGCTGGGCCTGTACGGCACGAATTTCCCCACCCCCTGGCAGAAAGGCCAGAATGTCGCCGTGGAATTGGGACACTGCCTGGCGCACCCCCCGTACCACCTTATCCACCACCCCACCGGGGTAATCCCAATAGTGGTGGGTCACGGGATAGACCCTTCCCTCCCCTGCCAAAACCGGTGCCCCTTGCAGTAATTGGACGAGGGGTTCCACCTGCAAGGTGGCGGACATGATCAACAGGCGCAACCCCTCCCGCAGTTGCAGCACCTCCAGACAGAGGGCCAATCCCAAATCCGATTGCAGGGATCGCTGGTGAAATTCATCAAAAATCACCACCCCCACCCCACTCAAGGCGGGATCCTGTTGCAGACGACGGGTGAGAATGCCTTCGGTGACCACCTCCACCATGGTTTTGGCAGAAATGCGTCGATCAAAGCGTACCTGATACCCCACCCGCTCCCCCACCTCTTCCCCCAACAATTGGGCCATGCGTTGGGCAATGGCCCGTGCCGCCAGTCGCCTTGGTTGCAAGAGGATAATTTTTTGCCCCTGCAACCAGGTTGCGTTCATCAGAGCCAGAGGAACCAGGGTACTTTTGCCAGAACCAGGCGGGGCGGTGAGAATGGCGGTGGCTGACTGGCCAAGAGTGGTCAGCAGGGGTTCCAGCAAGGGGAGAATGGGCAAGTCCGGCCAAGGTTGCATGGACCATCAATCCTTAACAGGATGACGCTTGGCCCAATGGTGAAGTAATCCGGCGGTGGCCGGGTGACAGGTTTGGGAATCCAGGGGATTTCCCGCCAGCAGACTCTCCTGGTGTTGACCAATACCACGGGCCAACTCTTTGCCCAACTCCACCCCCCATTGATCAAAACTGTTGATGCCCCAAACCACCCCCATAACGAAGGTTTTCATCTCATAGAGGGAGAGGAGAGCACCCAAATTATACGGGGTGAGACGATCCAACAAGAGGGTATTGGAAGGATGGTTGCCGGGAAACAGTCGTTGGGGCAGCAGGGTTTCCACCTCTTTGGGGGAGACACCCCTGGCCAATAATTTTTGCCGGACCTCTTCCGGGGTGCGTCCAACCATTAAGGCTTCCGATTGGGCAAAACAGTTGGCCAGCAACTCCTGATGGTGGTGGTGCAGGGTGTGGCCGGGTTGCAGCACGGCGATAAAATCGGCGGTAAAGGCGTGGCTTCCCTGATGAAGCAATTGATAAAAGGAGTGTTGGCCGTTGGTGCCCGCTTGTCCCCAAATAATCTGCCCGGTGGCCACGGGTGAGGGGGTATTGTCCCGCCGGGCGGTCTTGCCGTTACTCTCCATTTCACACTGTTGATAATAGTCGGGGAAGGAGCGCAACAGGTGGCTGTAGGGCAATACCAAGTGGGTGGGCATGTGGAAAAAATTGGTATACCACACACTGATCATGGCCAGAAGGACGGGCAGATTGTCGGTCAGGGGGGCATTCAGAAAGTGTTGATCCATGGCATGCGCCCCTGCCAACACCTGGGCGAAGGCGTCATAACCGATCATGGCGATCACGGGCAAGCTGATGGCGGAGGGCCAGGAATAGCGACCATTGAGCCATCGCCAGCCGGGAAAGATGGCCTCCCCTGGAATACCAAAGTGAAGGGCAGCCTGCCGGTTGGCGGTGACTGCCAGAAAATGCCGGGCAATCTCATGGGGATCGTCCATGGCCTGGGCCAGCCATTGCCAGGCGGTGCGACCATTGAGGGTGGTTTCCAGGGTGGCAAAACTTTTACTGGCCAGGATAAACAGGGTGGTATGGGGATTTAAATCCTTGGTAGCCTGGACAAAGTCGTCGCCATCCATATTGCTGATGAAACGAATCTGGGGGGCCGAGTCCAGGGCGTAGGGGGCAAGGGCTTCCACCAGCAGTTTGGGGCCAAGATAAGACCCTCCAATGCCAATGTGAACCATGGTGGTAATTTTTTCACCCCGTGCGCCCTTTAACGTACCGCTCTGCACCCTTTGACTGAAGGCTTGCAACTGCTGGCGGGCGGCGACAATTTCCGGCATCACATTGTGGCCGTTGACCAAAATTTCTGTGGTAGTCTCTTGGCGCAAGGCGGTGTGAAGGGCGGCGGTTTTTTCGGTCCAGTTGATGGCCTCCCCTTGAAACAGCATGCGACGGGCTTCTTCCAGTCCGGCGGCCTGGGCTAGGCGGGTGAGGAGGGAGAGGGTCTCTGGGGTGAGGTGGTTTTTGCAAAAATCCACCCCGATTTCCTCAAAGGAGCGAAAAAATTTATGAAACCGCTCCCCATCCTTGGAGAAAAATTCACGCAAATGGAGGGACTTGATCTGTTGGTGGTGCGCTTCCAACTGTTGCCAAAGGGCGTGGAAGGTATCCCGTGCAACCGGTGTGACAGGGGAAAGGGTAAAGGCCATGGTGCAAGTCCGTCCGGTTTAAGTTGATTCCTTGGAGAGGGCGTGGAGACAAAAGGGACAACGGGTGGATTTGCGGGCGGGCAGAATACTGCCGCACTGGCTGCATCCCCAGTAAAAGGCCCGCAACAAGGCCCAGGCGATGAAAAATCCTCCCGCCATGTACAGCCATTGGGGTTCGAAATGAATTTTTTTGCCCAGGAGCATGAAATCCTCTCCCAATAGTTTGGGATTGCGGCTCAGCATTTCACCCCCGTAGACCAGCAGACCACCGAAGATGAGGCGAAATTTACCGGGACGGATGAAAGGATTAAAGCGCAAGCGACTGCGGGCGGTCTTGCCTTGCATGGTGGCCAGCACCTCACGGGTTGGCCAGCCGCAAATGGGGCAAAAAAGGGCCATGTCGGAAATGGTTTGTTTGCATTCTTTGCATTGAATGAGTGCCATGAAGTTATCCTTGGTTGGCCTGGCAGGGAAAAATTATTTTAAAGTCTGTGCCTTTTCGATGGCCCTGGTGACGTGGGCCTTGGCGGCGTTGAGGCGGGAGCGCACGGTGGTGGTATCCCGAAATTCCCCACGATCATTGGTGGCTTGCTCGTTGAAATACTCCAGGGCTTGTTTGGCCTTGTCGATTTGGTCGTATATTTCGCTGACTGTTTTAGCAAGGGTTTTCATGGGTTTCTCCGGCCTGGATTAAATTTATTATCTCCTGATGATAGCATGGATGGAGTGGGGTAAACAGCCGTTCTGGAAAAAAATTCGCTTTTTGATCTTGGTTAAATATTCATCTGAATGAATGGCCGTTGGCAGATTTCTTTGTCACATATTAAATGTCAAAAGTGGAAAAAATAATTTTATCCCCTGGAGAAAAAATCCAAAGATAGGGATATAAATTTCAGTCTCTTGACAGAATTATGTGATTAAACTAGCCTTTACCGGTATTTTTAGGAATGGTGGGAGCGTTAACGAGAAAAATAATTACAAAGTGCGCCGTTAATGGTGACCCCTGCTTAGACTTAAATTGTTTACGTTCAATTTTCCATGTCACACTTCCAATGAGGAATCCCATGAGAAAGTCCATTCAAGCTCTTTTGGCCTTACTGTTGGCCAGTAGCATGCATACAGCCCTTGCCGCTGATGAAGAAGCCCCCGCCAAAATTGTTACCCTTGCCAATGAAAAATTGACCAAGCTCTCTGCTGATCCGGTTCTGGTGCATGCCGTCAAAGAGGAAAACAGCAAAAACAAAACCCTGGACAGTATCAAGCAGGCAGATGAAGAGTGGATGAAGGTCAAAGGGGTCAATGACTTCATGAAATCCTTTATGAACAATCCCTGTGCCGAGCGTCTGAAAAAGCTGAAGGCCGAATATCCGTTTATTTCCGAAACCTTTGTCATGGACAACCAGGGTGCCAACGTTTGCATGTCGGATAAGACCAGCGACTATTGGCAAGGGGACGAGCCGAAATGGCAAAAATCCTTCAACGGTGGCAAAGGGGCTGTCTTTATCGACAAGGTCAAATTTGATCAAAGCAGCCAGGCCTATCTGGTGCAAGTCTCTCTGCCCATCAAGGATGGTGACGCCACTATTGGGGCCATCACCATTGGTATTGATGTGGACAAAGCTGAATAAAGCGATGTCATAGGAATAATGGGTGTACCAGGGGGATGAAAGTTTAATTCATCCCCCCGGATAGATATGTGCCTCGAAAAGCGGGTCTTCAAATGATCAAACTTGCCAATATTCGCTTATTACCCAAACTCATCGGCTTGTTTTTGCTGATTGGTATGGTTCCGGTGGTCACGGTGGCGGTGTTTTCCAGTGTCAATATGCGGGATGCCCTGCTGGAACGCAGTCGGCATCAACTGGACACGACAAGAAATGATAAAAAGACCCAATTAGAATCTTTTTTTTACGAGATGAAACAGCAGCTCATCGTGTTGGAAGGGGATCCCTTTGTACGGGATGCCGCCAAGGAGTTTGCCCGCGCCTTCCAAATTTATCAATCCCACGATAATGACGATTGGCGCGGGGTGGCAGAGCGGTTTTCTCCCCGTTTGAAGGAGATCATGACCGTCAACCACTGGACCGATATTTTGCTGATCCGCTTGGACGGCACCGTGGTTTTTTCTGTTCAGAAGAAGGGTGATCTGGGGGCCAATATTCAGGAAGGAACGTTGAAAGGTTCGGGTCTGGGCAGGATCATGGACCTTTTTCAGACCGGGGAGAACAAGGATCAAGGGGTGCGCATGAGCGACTTCACCCTCTATCCACCGGCAGACAACGAACCTTCCGCCTTCATGGGCGTTCCCCTACGGGATAAACGCAATCGGGTGGCAGGATATTTTGTCATTCGCGTACCTGCCGATGCCATCAATGAAATCACCATGCAGGAAAATGCCATTGAAAATGGCATGGAAACAGTGATTGTTGGCAAAGATTATCTGATGCGTTCCGACTCCATCCTGGATTTTGACCATCATTCGGTGACCGCCTCTTTTCAGAAGCCGGAGGTCAACCATTTCAAGAATGAGGCCAGTCGCCTTGCGTTGGAAGAGGGCAAAAGCGGCATATTGGAAATGAAGGATTATCGGCAGATCCCGGTTCTCATCTCCTTTTCGCCGGTGGAAATATTGGGTTATCACTGGGGGGTGTTCACCAAGATTGATTCTGCGGTGATTTATGAGGCCATTGACCATTTGGTCCTCAACAATTTACTGATTACCCTGGGATTTGCCCTGGCAGTGGCGGTGGTGGCCTGGTTGTTGGCGCGTCAATTGATCGCCCCCATTCAACTGGTGAAAGACAATATGCGGGAGTTTGCCGAAGGGGAGCGTCCTGATCTCACCCATCGTCTGGCAACCCCTGGCAAAGATGAATTGGGAGAGTTGGTGGCTTGGTTTAATCAGTTTCTTGAGGTATTGCGGCGGCTGATTGCGGATGTGAAGGAGAGCGGCTCTTCTTTGAGTCAGACTTCTGGTGAATTGTTGGAGATTGCCGCCCAGGTTTCCAACAATGCTTCCATGGTTTCCGGGCTGTCTTTGGGGGCGGAAAAAGATGTGCAGCAAATGAGCACCACCATGAAACAATCGGTGGCGGTGGTGCAGGGTTCCAGCCACAAGTTGCAACAGGTGGCCCATGCCATTGGTCAAATCAGCAGCAATTTGAGCACGGTCTCTTCGGCAGCGGAAGAAGCGTCCATCACCTTGAGTTCGGTCTCCCACGCCAGTGAGGAGACCAGCGGTCGTTTGGCCACGGTCAAGGATGCGGCCTTGCGTACCAGTGACAATGTACAAACGGTGGCCGATGGGGTGGATGCCATTGCCAGTGCCTTGCAGGCCATTCGCCAGCGGTGTGAGCAGGCCGGGCGGAGTTCACGTCTGGCAGAGGAAAAATCCAATGCCACCATGTCCACCATGGAGCGATTGACGGTTTCTTCCAAGGAGATTGGTCAAGTGGTGGAGATGATCAATCGTATTGCGGATCAAACCCGTATGCTGGCTTTGAATGCGGCCATTGAGGCGGCGGGAGCCGGGGAAGCGGGCAAGGGATTTGCGGTAGTGGCCAATGAGGTGAAGGAGTTGGCCAGTCAAACCAGTGATGCCACCCGGATGATTGAGGAGAAGGTGGTGGAAATCCAGACCAACTCCCGCAATGCCAGCCACGAGACCCATGAAGTGGCCAATCTCATTGTGCAGATTCGGGCGGGGACCCAGGAGATTGAGGAGTCGGTCAACGTGCAGAGTGTGACGGTCAAGGAGATCAACGCCTCCATGACCACCCTTGCCCGTGAGACCGAACAAGTCACCGATGAAATGGCCAGTTCCTCGGATGCGGTGGCGGAGATGACCCGCAATGTGAGTGAAATCGCCCTGGGGATTCAGGAGATCACCCGCAATGTGGGGGAGGTTTCCCGCGAGATGGAGCAGGTGGTGAGTGGGGTGACGGAAGCGGTCTCTGGCAGCCACCAGATCTCCCAGTCCATCCAGGAGATGGCCTCCATCACCAGTGGTCTGGCCACCGCCATGGAACAGGTCAGCCGGGAGAACGAAGCCTTGAAACAGGCCAGTGAAGTGGTAGACCACCGCTCCCGCTCCTTGAGCGAAATGGGCGTGGGGATCAATGACAAATTGCAGAGGTTTCAGGTTTAAAGAAATCCTGATTTCTGGTGGAGACTGGATTGAGTTTCAAGTGAATCTGCTTTTTGTTTACACTATGGACTGACCGGAACAGATTCTATGTAGAGTGTTTCTGGGGCGATATCCAGTTCTCCCGGCCAGGCAACTGTCCCGCCGCTGATATAGGCAGCGCGAAACAGGCGTTCATCTTGCAGACTTTTGAACACCCCAATGTTCAGATAGGGCAACATGTTGAACACTCTTTTTTCGTGATTTGCGAATTCCAGCAGCATCCGATGATTTTTTTGCACTTCAACATGAATGACATCCAATAGCATAGGGACCTCACTGAAGTGGCGCAATTTTAAAAGGTAATTCCCCATTGACCGCCAGCTCCCAATCTGCCAGAGCTCCTCGCGATGGATTTCGATCCTTGAGCGAAATGGGCATGAGGATCAATGACAAATTGCAGAGGTTTCAGGTGTAGCCATAGCCACTGGGATAAATGGTTTCTGTTAGAAATCTACATTTTTTCTTATCCCCGTGGCCACAACATGGCTGTCCCTCCATTCAACCACAGCTTTACCTGCTGACCAGGACGAAGATTGGCCACCTCCTCCGGCATGGCCAAGGCGGTGAGCAAATCGTTGCCCACTGCTACCGTTACCGTATTGACCACCCCGGTGGATTCCACCAAGAGAACCGTACCATGCAATAAATAACGCCCTGCCATGGCCGAACCAGCCAATAATACCTCCCTGGGCGTGCCTATGGCCATCACCTGGCCATGATCCAACTTGACCACCCGATGGGCTAAACGAAAAACCTCCCCCGGATCATGACTCACCAACAAGGTGGTCAAGGAAAGACGATTAAGCAATTTCTCCAATGTTTCCAACAATTGCTGACGTAACCCCCCATCCAGGGAAGCAAACGGTTCATCCAACAGCAACAAACCAGGGGAACTGGCCAAGGCACGGGCCAGGGCCACCCGCTGTTGCTGACCACCCGAAAGATGACGGGGAAAACGGTGGGCCAGGGTGGTCAAATCGGTCCAGGCCAATAAATCTTGCAATTGCTGGCGGTCGGGACGGGGCTGGGCAAAGGCAATGTTTTCCCCCACCGTCAAATGAGGAAACAGAGCCGATTCCTGAAACAAATAGCCAATACGCCGCTTGCGCGGAACCAGATGAATCTTCTGCTGGTGGTCAAACCAAACTTCCCCCTGCCAGGTGATGGTGCCCCCATCTGGCCGTTCCAAACCCGCCAGCAAACGCAACAAGGTGGTCTTGCCCGAGCCAGAAGGACCATAAATGGCCAACCGCTCCCCCGGTTGCACCGTCAATTGCAAGGCAAGCTGCCGTTGACCCGCTACCGTGGTCATCCCTTTGTGAATGTCCAGGGCCAACATTCAGCGTCGCTCCAAGGCAGGTTGCATCAGCCGCAACCCCAACAGAACCACAAAGGAAAACAACACCAACACCAGGGCATAACCATGGGCGGCTGCATTGTTGAGTTGCTCCACCTCATGATAAAGGGCAATGGAAGCCACCCTGGTCTCCCCCGCTATGTTGCCCCCCAGCATCAACACCACCCCAAACTCCCCCACCGTGTGGGCAAAGGTGAGAATAATGGCAGACAAGAGCGAACCCCGAATATTGGGCAAAGTCACCCGCCACAAAATGGTGGCCTCCCCCTTGCCCAATGTACGGGCCGCTTCCACCCAAACCTTGGGCAGTTGACGAAAACCTGCCACCAAAGGCTGAATCATAAAGGGCAGACTGAACAACACCGACCCCACCACCAAACCTGCAAAGGAAAAGGTCAAACGCACCCCCAGCTCCCGCAACAACCATCCTCCCAGCCAGGAGGTGGGACTAAACAGCAACAACAGGTAGAAACCCAACACCGTGGGAGGAAGCACCAACGGCAACGCCACCAAAGTCTCCACCACCACCCGGCCCCGACTGCCCCCAAAAACCAACCACCAGGCCAGAGGAATACCCACCAACAGCAACAACAAAGTGGTCACCGTTGCCAATTGCAAGGTGAGAACAAGGGGTTGCCAGGCAGGTAAAATCATTCCTCCCTCCCTTCCACCGCCATCTCATTGGCCTTCACCAACCATTCCACCTCATCCCCCACCTGCAAAGAAAGACGCTCCACCGAACCAGTAGTGATGATGGAAGAAAGCCGGCTCTCCTGAAAACGAAAGATCACCCTTGAAATCAACCGTCCCCGTTGGATCTCCTCAATGCAACCCCCATGTCGGTTGCGCAAACTGGTGAGTCCACTTAATCCTTTGGCCAGTGAAACCTCGCTCTCCTTGAACAACAAGGTCACCGCATCCCCTACTTGCCAACGGCAAGGCTCTTCACTACCGGTCAACAACATGGCGGTAAAAGTGCACCCCATGGCCATCACCTGCATGAGGATCATTCCACCATCCCGTTCCATTTTGACCAGGGTTCCCGGTAAGCGGTTCATGGGAGTTGGTATCCATGTTGGTGCAACAGGGCGCGAGACTGCATGGAAAAAAGATAATCGTAAAAACGTTTAGCCTCTGCCATATTATGCGTGCGAGCATGAACTAACAAAACTGCATCCTGGCGAATAGGATCATAAAGACCATCCTCCACCGGCTGCCAAGATCCCCCCGGATTTTGCCCCACCACCGAACGGGAGGTCAAACCCACCTGGGCCGCCCCACTTCGGATAAACTGATTGGTTTGGGCCACACTCTCACCAAAAACCAGCTTCCCCTGCACTTGATCCATCAACCCCAACTTTGCCAACACCTTCATGGCCTGTTTGCCATAGGGGGCGGTATCCGGGTTGGCCAGGGCCACATGATGGACTTCTGGGGAGGCCAGCAACTTGGGCCAGTCCGTCAAATCCTGCAAGGTCATACTCCATACCACCAACCTGCCAAAGGCATAGGTGCCAGGAGGCTGCAAGGTGTGTTTTTCCTTATGCAACAAGGCGGGATAGTGGTCATCCGCCGAGAGGAACAGATGAAACGGGGCACCATGGATAATCTGAGCGGTCAACTTGCCGGAAGAACCATATACCCCATCCACCGTAATTCCGGTCTCACGACGAAACCCCTCCGCCATGTCCACAAACGCCGGTTGCAGATTGGAGGCCACCGCCACCGTCAAGGTGGCCGCTCCCCCACAGGAGATCCCCAACCAGCATAGCATGCACAGAAAAATAAGCCCCCGCACCCAACCCCCCATTGGAAATGGTCCCCAAAAGATGCAAGTCATGTTAAACTTCGCCCCTGGTCAATACAAGTGAGCGAAAAGGGAGTTTTCATGACTGCATGGTTGAAAGGCAACCTCCTGCCCCTGATTCTTCTTCTGACAGGACTCTCCACCTGGGGTTATCAACTCGTGTCCGGATTGCAGGTGACCGGCATGAGCAACCAGGTTTTGTGGGGAGTGTACATTGGCAACTTTATCTTTTTGGTGGGTATCGCTGCTTCAGCCGTGGTCCTGGTGGTACCGGTCTATTTTTTTGATCAACGGGATATGGCCTTTGCCGCAGTGGTGGGTGAATGCCTTGCGTTGGTCGCAGTAGTGGCAGCCATGCTGTTTGTCACGGTGGACATTGGCCAACCCTGGCGATTTTTCCATGTCCTGCCCGGCATCGGCACCCCCAACTTTCCCACCTCCATCATGGCCTGGGATATGCTCGTTCTCTCCGGCTATATGCTGTTGAACGCCTTTCTGGTGATTCGTTACCTTATGCACGGCTCCGCACGAGAGGCCGCCGACCATCCCCTGTGGTGGATGATCATTGCCGCCATCATGGGCATTGCCATCCATACCGTCACCGCCTTTTTGCTGGTGGCCAATCCGGCCCGTCCTTTCTGGCACTCGGCGGTCCTGGCTCCCCGCTTCATCGCCTCGGCCTTTGCCTCCGGGGCTGGCCTCATGATCCTGGCCCTGGCCAGCATCGAAGAGTTGCGCCATGTGAGTTACCAGGTGACCACCTACCTGCGCCGGGTGATGACCGTCACCTTGTTGATCCACTTTTTCCTGTTGGCGGCTGAACTCTTCACCGTCTACCACCATCCCACCAACCATGGTCATGCCGCTCGTCTGCTGTTTGGTGGATTGCCCGGCTCCTGGTTTCACGGTCCCTGGATCTGGCTGGCCATTACTTTGGAAGGGCTGGCGGGCTTGTTGCTCTTGCGCTTTGGCCTGGACAAACGCCCTCGTCAGGTGCATGTGGCCGCCATTTTGTTGACCATCGGCGTCTGGATGGAAAAAGGCCCCGGCCTAGTCATCCCCGCCTTTACCCCTTCTCCCCTTGGGGAAATGGCCCTCTATCAACCCACCTGGGTGGAAGGGGTGATCTCCTTCACCATACTGGCAGGCACCTTGTGGTTTTTCCACTTTCTGGTGCTGCGGGTGGCACGCCAGGGTGGACCCCATGTCTGACATTCGCTTGACCGGCAAAACCATCCTGGTGACCCGCCCGGAACCCGAATGTCATGACACCGCAAACCTCATTGCCCACCACGGCGGCATCCCCTTGTTGGCTCCGGTGATGACCATTGCGCCCCCCCTGGATCCCACCCCCCTCACCACTGCCCTGCATCAATTAAATCGCTATCAAGGGGTGATCCTTACCAGCGTTAATGGTGCCCGTGCCTTTTTGCAATTTCTGCCCGCCCACCAACCACCGCCTCCCCTCTATGCGGTAGGGGAAAAAACCGCCCAATGTTTGCGTCAGGCCGGTTTTTCCCCATTGGTTCCTGCCAATCCTTCCGACAGTCGCGCCCTGGCCCAGGTACTGCCCAGGGAGGATCAACGTTCTTATTTATTGATTCGCGCCCAGGAAGGTCGGGATGAATTGCTCACCCTGGCCCAACAAGAAGGCTTTCAACTGGATTGGGTGGTGGGATATCGGGCGGTGGCTGTGGAAAAACTTCCCCTGGAGGTGGTCGCCGCCTGGAACCAGCAAAAGGTGGATGCCATCACCTTTTTCAGTGCTCGCACCGCAACCCTTTTTATGCAATTATTTCAACAGGCCAACCTGGACCATCACTGGCCTTTGGTGGTGGTCAACAGTGAGCAGACCGCCGCTCCCTTGCTGGCCGCAGGCATCCCGGTAGCGGCTGTTGCCTGCCAACCCACCGTTGCCATGGTGCTGTCCGCCCTTTCCAGCGTGCTGAACCCTTGAATGGAGCCTTGCCATGTGTACTCTGACAACACCCTTGTTTGCTTGATTTGATCTATGCGTATCAGCAAACAACACCGCAAGATTCTCAAAGAGCTGTCATCTCGCCACTTTGGCACCAACAGCCAAATCTATCTTTTTGGCTCACGCACCGATGACAGCCGCCGTGGTGGCGATTTGGATCTTTATGTCAGTGATTACGCACTTTCAGACAGTCAACAACTGAAAGCCAAAATCGACTTCTTGGTGGAGGCCAAACGCCTTTTGGGCGACCAACGTATTGACCTGGTCTTTGCACCTTTGCCAGGTCAAAAAGAACTTCCCATTCACCAACAAGCCAAGGCCACCGGGATATGCTTATAGAACAACACCCCAAATTGGTTGCGGCATTATATGAATGCCACAGCCACGCAACACGCTTAGAGTATGCCTGGCAGAAGTCGTCAGAATTTATCCACCAACAGCAAACCATGCAATCATTGGATGCGTTGGAGGTGCAAGTTCTGGATCAGGTAGTCTATCGATTTGGCCGTTTACAGGATGCCTTGGCCACCCGCTTGTTGCCAGCAACGTTGCACCTGTTGGCAGAATGGCAGGAGAGTGAACCTTTTCTGGATAAACTTCACCGTGCGGAAAAATTAACCATCATACCTTCCGCAGAGGAGTGGGCCGTCTTTCGCGAAGTGCGCAACCAAATCTCCCATGAATACCCGGATCAGTCGGAAAAGGTGCTGCAAAATCTCCAATATCTGGTTTCGCTGACTCCCGGCTTGCTGGCTCTGCATCAGCATATGACGGACTTTATCCATCGCCGTTTTTCCACCTGATTATCCCAGGGTGGCTAATTCAGGAAACCATTGCAGGAGCAGAACACTCAATCGGGTGAAATCACCCATAAAAATCAAGATGCCTACCGCTACCAACAACAGACCAGAAACCATCTCTATCTTGTGCAAATGCTTTTTAATGCGCGTGAAAAAAGCGAAGAAAGAGTTGGTGGCCATCCCAGCCAATAAAAAAGGTACCCCCAACCCCATGGAATAAACCGCCAACAACAATATCCCCTCCGTCACCGTCTCCTGCGCACCCGCTACCGCCAAAATAGCCGCTAAAATTGGACCCACACAAGGCGTCCAACCAAACGCAAACGCTAAACCAATCAAAAAGGAACCGGATACCCCACCCGGCTTCTCCTCCACATTAAAACGCGCCTCCATATCCAAAAATCCAATGCGAAAAATACCCATATAATGGATACCCAGGATGATGATGATAATCCCACCCACCTTACCCAAAATATCCATATAAGCCAACAACATCCGCCCCAACAATGTGGATGAGGCACCCAATAAAATAAAAACCAAAGAAAATCCCGCCACAAAAGCCAAACCATGGCTGATAACCAACCATTGCCCCCCCAATCCTCCCCGTTCCCGCTGCTTCAATCCCTCCACCGAAATGCCCGTCATATAGGAAAGATACGCCGGAACCAACGGCAATACACACGGCGATACAAACGAAAGTAAACCTGCGGTCAACGCCGCCATCAAACTGACTTCCATGGCTAAAACATCCTGCTGCTAGGGGGATCGGGTGGCTTTCTGCAACCAGTCAAGATAAGCGGGTAAGCCATCACTTACAGATGTTGCCAAAATTTCTGGAATTTCATAGGGATGCAACTGACAAATCCGCTCCTGCAAGGCGGGGTAACACTCCTTACGACTCTTGATCAACAGAAGAAATTCTTCATCCTGCTGTAACTCACCCTGCCAAATATAAAACGATTGCATGGCAGGAAGTACCTGCACACAAGCCGCTAAAGATTCCTTCACCAGAGCAACAGCCATACTGGACGCCTGTTCCTGATTGGGCAGGGTGGTTAAGACGATGATGACATCCAGGTTCATGACTTCATTGACCAAGCATGGGTTGCAGAATTTTGATCAATTGGGCCTCATCCAGGGAACCAGTATGGATATAGGTCACCTTACCCTCCCGATTGATGAAAAAGCTGGTGGGCAATCCCATGATCCCACCCAAATGTTGGGCCAGGGCGCGCATGTCGCTTTTTGCCCCGGTGATAACCGGATAATTGAAGGAAAATTCGTCTATAAACCGGGCAAGATCATCCTTATCCACCGTATCCATAAAGTTGGCACCCACCACTTGCAACCCTTGGCTGCCAAAACGATTCTGCATGGCCCGCAAATCGGGAATTTCATCCCTGCAAGGGGGACACCAAGTAGCCCAAAAATTGACCAACACCACCTTTCCCTTAAGATCATTCATGCTAAGAGCACCCCCTTTGACAATGGGAAAGGGATGTTCAGCAATGGATTGGGCAGCAGCATGGGTGATCCACAACATAAGCAACAAGCCGACTACGGCAAAGCGGAAAGGTTTCATCAGCATATCCTTGCAGGGTAACAGAAACTACTCCCAAACCGGTCCAGTCAGTCCCAACTCCGACCAACGCCGGTCAATGTTCTTTCGCACAGTCTCATCCATGACCAACTCCCGCCCCCATTGCCGACTGGTTTCACTGGCCAGCTTGGTGGTGGCATCCAAGGCAAAACGCCCGTGTTGACGGTCGATGATCAGGTCACGATCCGGGTCTACACGGGTGGCAATGGCCCAAATAATATCGTTCCAAGAGTCCAAATGGATGGCCCCATCCACCACAATGATTTGATCCGCCCCCAACCCGGCAGGGACCAATCGCCAGATGGACTCCACCGTTTTCTGTCCCTGCTTGGCCTCCCGTTTGTCCACCCGCGCAACCGCAAGGCAACCACCCGGTTTGAGACGAATTTCCCGCAAACCGTAGATCATTTTGGTGGCCGCCAACGGCCAATCACAGGCATGGCTGGCAGGGGGATCGGGAACCAGAGGGGCCGCCTGTTTTTCCGGCCCCCACTTGCTGGTGGCATCAATACCCATTTTTGACCCCAACCCCGGCCAGGGGGAGGCAAAGTCCAAATAGTCTATGGGGGTACTGGTGATCACCTGTATATCCCGCACCGGGTGGACATTGCAACAGACGGAGGTCATCACCCCATCCCAATCATCCACCGGCACCGAAGCATCCACCACAATAATAAATTTGGTGTAGAGAAACTGCCGCAAAAAGCCCCACACCCCTGCCATCACCCGGAAGGCATGGCCGGGATATTGTTTTTCCAACCCCACCACTGCCATGCGATAAGAGCAGGCCTCGGCGGGCAGATGGAAAGATTTAATCTCGGGAAACTGCTTTTTCAGCAAAGGCACAAAAACCCGATTAAGGGCCAACGCCAGAATGGCGGGTTCATCAGGTGGTCTGCCCGTATAGGTGGTCAGGAAATAGGGATCCTTGCGGGTGGTGATGCGTTTCACCTGAAAGAGAGGAAATTTTTCCACCTCATTATAATAGCCGGTGTGGTCGCCAAAGGGACCTTCTTCCACCAACTCTCTCAAACGCACCTCCCCTTCCAGAACAATTTCTGCACTGGCGGGAACCGGCAGGGGCACAGTCATGGCTTGGGCGATATCCACCCGTTTTTGCCGCAAGAGTCCGGCAAAGGCATATTCGGAGAGGGTTTCCGGCACCGGCGTTACCGCTGCCAGCAAAGTCGCAGGATCGCAACCAATGACCACCGCCACCGGCATGGTGGACTTGCCCTGTGCCAACCACTCCCTGGCATGCTGGGCACCGCCACGGTGGGGCAACCAGCGCATGATCAGACAATCCCGCCGGATCACCTGCATACGATAAATACCCAGATTGACAGGACCACCCCGTGGTCCCTGGGTCACCACCATACCCCAGGTCACCAAGGGTCCGGCATCCCCCGGCCAGCAGGTGGGAACCGGCAAACGAGCCAGATCCAATTCAGCCCCCGCCCATACCACCTGTTGGCAAGGGGGATTTTTAATCATCCGGGGACGCATAAAACGAACCTGGGAGAGGCGTTTGACCAGCGGCCACACCTCTTTCATCGATTGAGGCGGCTCCGGCTGCCGCAATTGGGAGAGCAGGGTTCCCAACTCTTCCAATTGTTCCACGCTACGCCCCATGCCCATACCTACCCGGTCCACAGTACCGAACAGGTTGGCCACCACCGGCATGGCACTGTCCCGCACCTGGGTAAAGAGCAAGGCCGGTCCCCCTTCCGCCAAAATGCGGGAAGCGATGGCGGTGATCTCCAAATGGCCATCCACCGGGGCATTAATACGCAGCAACTCGCCCTTTCTTTCCAGAAAGGTGAGGAAGGAACGAAGATCAGGAAAGGCTTTTGGCAGGGAGTGTTCCGTCACCGTCATGACCAGCAGGTTGCAAAGACTGAAAGTTGATATTCTTCTACTATACCATCATTTCTGCCAGATCCTCCAGACCGTTTAATCAACTCCCTGGCAAGCATTTTTGCCACATGGCCAAAAACGCTTCTTCCACCGTGCGGGCATAGGTCTGACCGTTACACATGGGGGAACTGGACAAGGCAGGACGCAGGGTATTTCGCAAGGTTTGCAAACCGGTCAGGTCAGAGGCCAAAGCCACCGCCTTGTCCACATACTCCTGTGGTGAAGTGGCGATGCCTTGCCCATAACCCCCATGATGGAGAATGGAAGCCGCCATACGCTGAATAAATCGCTCTCCCGCAAGAGAGATGACCGGAACCCCCATCCACAACGCCTGAAAGGTGGTGGTGGCCCCGGTAAAGGGGAAGGGATCCAGAGCAATGTCCATTTGGCTATATTGGGCCAGATGGTTGTTGTCCGTATCCCCAACCGCAAAGCTCACCCGATCTGGATCCATACCCGCCGCCACCAATCGCTGCCGCCAGGCATTCACCATGCGATCATCGGCAAAAAACTCCCGATATTTTAATAACAATCGGCTGTTGGGCACCGCTGCCAAAATTTTTTGCCAAAGGTCCAAGAGCTGGGGCTGAATTTTGGCCGGATTGTTAAAGGAGCCAAAGGTGACATAGCCGTTGGCCAATGCGGGAGGTGGGGCCACGGCTGGGGCATCTTCCAAAGGTGGATAGGCATAAAAAACAGGCAACCGCCACAGTTTTTCTGTAAATTGCTCGCTGGTATCCGCCGGATGAAGAACAGGGTCGCTCAACCAATAGTCCATCTCGGCAAGACCGCTGGTGGTGCCATCGTGAAAACTGATGCACAGGGGGGCCGGATGCTGGGCGGCCAGCAAAAGACGGTTACCATCAAAGTGACCCGCCAGAATCACCAGGAGATGCAAACCATCCTCCTGCATGAGGTCCGACACCTGATCATCCCGCAGGTGGCGGGTTTGCCGCCAGTGGTCGGCCTGCTGTTGAAACCAGGCGGAGTGGGAATCTTCACCCCCATCCTGGTAGAGAAAGAGTTCAAAGCGGCTGCGGTCGTGGTGTTGCAACAGGGGGGTGATATTGTTGGCCACCGGATGGTGGGTCCAGTGGCTACAGATGTAACCCAACCGCAACCGTTCTCCCGGCTGCCAGGTAGGTCGAAAGGCCATGACAGGGGGACGGGCATATCGCCTGGCAAAACGGCGATGGTGTTGAAAGAGGGTGGCATTGTCCAACCCTGGTTGATAAAGCTGGGCGGTCAACAGATGAACAGCCGTGGCCACATCGTTGGGATGCCGCGCCAAAATGGCTTGGTAGAGTTGAATGGCCTCCTCCACCTGTCCGCTCAACAACAGGGCATGGGCCAAATTACGTCCGGCGTCTGGGTGGTTGGGTTGCAGGCTTCTGGCCATTTGATAGTGCTCTATCGCCTGTGCCAATTGATCCAGAGCCTGACAGGCGGCTCCCCGATTGAGATGACCAGCAAAATGGTTGGGTTCCAATTCCAGCAGACGTTGAAAAGAGGCGGCAGCCCCCCTTGCATCGCCCGCATCCCATTGGGCAACCCCCAAATTATAATGGGCTAACGGCAAAAAAGGGGCCTCGACCACCGCTTGGGAAAGCTGGGCGATAGCCTCCTGTTGATGACCCGCCACCCGCAGGGCCTCTCCCAAATTGCAGCGGGCCTCCACCATAGCCGGTTGCAGGGCCAGGGCTTGCTGATAAGCGGCAATGGCCTGCTCAAGCAAACCCAACTGTTTGAGAATCACCCCCAAATCCCGCTGGTACACCGCCTCGCCGGGGGCAAGGGTAACGGCCTCCTGCATGAAGGTGAGAGCCTGTTCATTATCTCCCCGACGATGAAACAGCACCGCCAGTTGATAACAGGCCGCTCCCCGCAGGGTTCCTTTGCGGCTTAAAGGGAGGAGCAATCGTTCTGCCGTTGAAAAATCCCCTTGCTGCAAGGCAGAGATGGCCTGTTGCAAAGCGGCATCCCCAACAGGTTTCACCGCCATCAGAGACCCCGATCCCGTTTGGTGGTAAGAATATGGATCAACGGGGTAATCAACAGGGCAATCATGGAGGCAAATAAATAACTGGAGTCCATGTGCATGGGAGGCGGCACATCCGAGGGCAACAGCAATCCCAGACCCAACAGCAACATGGCAAAGTTCAGGATGCGGCTGATGTGCAAGGCCATCCACATACTGACCGCGATCAGGGGCAATAAAAGAAGCCCCTCCAAGGAGGTGATGATGGTCATGGTTTGGCCGTGGGGTAGATTAAAGATCACCAGCAGGTAGAGAATGAAGCTGGAGACCAGAAAATGCAGACGGGTGGTGGTGAGCAATACCCCCACAATGGCATAAAGGGTGGCCACCAACAGATTGAGATTTTCCCCCGTCTCCTCCGCCAGGGTTTCCGGCAGACGAGCACCCACCAAAATGGTGATGATGATAAAAATCAAGGCGGGCTTGATATAATCGACGAACAAACCTTTTTCCGTGGAAGGTTTGGGTGAAGATGGCTGACCTTTTTGCATGGAACGCTCCCGAATTCACCAGCGGCTGGAGTCAAGGGTAAAGTTTTTTACTCTCTTGCCAAAGTTGTTCCAATTCATCCAGTGAGCTTGTTGCCGCTTCCTTGCCTTGGTGCCAGAGCCGCTCTTCCATATTTTGGAAGCGATTGCGACATTTTAGTGTTGCACGGCGCAAGGCAGCTTCAGGATTAATATGGAAACGTCGGGCCAAATTTGCAATCGAAAAGAGCACATCCCCCATTTCGGCTTCCAGGGCATCCTGTTCCATGGTTTGGCAGGCTTGCAAAAACTCTTCCTGTTCCAGGTGGACCTGCTGGATAACCCCTTGGATATCGGGCCAGTCGAATCCTACTTTGGCCATTTTTTGTTGAATCTTCAGTGCCCAGAGCAGGGCGGGCAAGTGGGAGCTGACACCGTGGAAGACCGATTTTTGGGTTGAATCCTCTCCGCTTTCCTGTTTTTCCCGTTGCTTGATTTTTTCCCACTGTTGAATGACGGCCTGGGGGGTTTCTGCTTTCATGTCACCAAAGACATGGGGATGGCGGGCGCGCATTTTGGCTTCCACCGCTTCCACCACTTCCGCCAGGGTGAAATGCCCCTCTTCGGCGGCGATTTGACAGTAAAAGACCACATGAAAGAGCAGGTCCCCCAACTCTTCCCGCAAGCCTGCCATATCTTTGGATTCCACCGCATCCACCACCTCGTAGACCTCTTCAATGGTATAGGGGGTGAGGGAGGGGAAGGTTTGTGCCCGATCCCAGGCGCAACCATCCGGGGCGCGCAGCCGGGACATGAGTTGATGGAGGGCTGTCATGGCCTGGCACAGGGCAGAATTTTCCGCATGGGATTGGGACATTTTTTCCCCGATAGTCAAAAATTGCCCCATTTCGGTAAGTTGTGCCACCCGCCTGACGGAGGGGCAAAACCGGAAGAAAGGGGAATGAGGGTTAAGCAGCGGGTAACAAAGGCTATTTTGCGGCAATTCTCCATGGCATACAAGTTGCAAACAAGAAGTTGGGCCAATTCGTCATTCAAGTGCCCTCTTCAAGATCAGGAGGAAAACCATGGATAGTGGATTTTATTCAGCGGTCAACGGAGCCAGACGGGCCACTTTGCGTCTGGAAGTGTTATCCAACAACCTGTCCAACGTCAATACCGCCGGATACAAACAGGAGAGTCCCTCCTTCGATTCTTATTTGACCTCCCCCGGTCCTGAATTGTTTCCGTTACCCAATGATTCCTTCATGGGTTTGCGCACACCGGGGGATATTCCTTTTCCTTACAGCAACCCTTCCGCCAACGCCTATCGCATGACCTATCCCATGGCCGTGGATACCCAGGCGGATTTGACCCAAGGCCCCATGCAGGTGACCAACAATCCGTTGGATGTGGCCATTGAGGGGGAGGGGTTTTTTGTCATCGACACTCCCCAGGGCCGACGCTACACCCGTGACGGCTCCTTCACCGTCAACACGGTGGGTGAATTGGTGACCAAGGATGGTTTTCAGGTGCTGGGAGAAGGGGATGCGGCCATTCTGGTGGGCAACCAGCCCTTGAGTGTGGGTCCCGATGGCACCCTCTCCAACAAGGATGGCCAACTGGGCCGCTTGCAGCGGGTGGCCATTCCGATGGAAGCCCTGCAAAAGGCGGGACGTAATTTATACGAAGCCCCCCAAAATGCGGTCAATCCGGTGGAGGAAGGGACGGGAGGATTTCATCAAGGATATGTGGAAGGTTCCAACGTGGACATGATTCGGGGCATGACCCAGATGATCGAGGTCAACCGTCAGTTTGAAAACCAGCTCAAACTGATTCAGGCCATGGACGGGTTGGACAACAAGGCTGCCAACGATTTGGGACGGGTTGCCTGATATCGTTAACTACAAGAAGGAGTCACCGCCATGATTCGTGCCCTTTGGACCTCTGCCACGGGTATGCAGGCGCAGCAAACCAATATCGATGTCATCGCCAACAACCTGTCCAACGTCAACACCACCGGCTTCAAGCGTTCACGGGCCGATTTTCAGGATTTGCTCTATCAGACCATGCGGGCACCAGGCACCGACACCTCCCAGGCGGGAACCCAGGTTCCGTCGGGTATCCAATTGGGACACGGTACGCGGGTTTCCTCGGTGAGCAAAATGTTCACCCAGGGAGATTATGTGCATACCGGCAATGAGCTGGATATGGCCATCGAAGGTCAAGGTTTTTTCCAGGTGCAAATGCCGGATGGCTCCACCGCCTATACCCGTGATGGTGCGTTCAAACGGGATGTGAATGGGACGGTGGTGACCCCGGATGGTTATCCGTTGGTTCCCAACTTTACCATTCCGCCGGATACCACCACCATCACGGTAGGACCGGATGGTACCTTTTCGGTCATTCAATCAGGCAATCCCAATCCCACCCAGTTGGGAACCATCCAGTTGGCTCAGTTTGTCAATCCGGCAGGCTTGAGTGCCGCAGGGCGTAACTTGTACACGGAAACGGCGGCCTCCGGCAACGCCATCCCCGGTACGCCCGGTACCGATGGTTTGGGCACCGTGCAGCAGACCTTCCTGGAAATGTCCAACGTCAACATGGTGGAAGAGATGATCAACATGATCACCACCCAACGGGCGTATGAGATCAACTCCAAGACCATTCAGACTGCGGACGACATGTTGGGCCAGGTGGCCAATCTGAAGCGGTAATCCCTGATTGAGGAATGATCATGAACGGGCATCGTTGGCTTTTCTTGTTTCTGTTCTTGACCACGGCCACCGCCTGGGGACAAACCGTCTCCCCGGAGATGGTGGGGTTGACGGTGCGTTCTCATTTGCAGGGTGCCCTGGATCAAATGAACCAGGGCTATTCCATTCTGGAGGTGCAATCCCGTAATGCCTTTCAGGTGCCGGATGGTGAACTGTCCATGGAGTTGACCCTGCATCCCGATGAATTGGCCCCTGGGGTACGGTTGACGGTGCCGGTAACCTTGCTGATCAATGGCAAGGCGGAGGCGGCCACCACGGTGACGGTAAAATTGAAGCAGCGGCAAAAAATGGTGGTGACCCGCCAAAGCATTCACAAAGGGGAGACCCTCCATGCGGGCATGCTGGAAGTGCGGGAGAGTGAAATGACCACGGCCACCGGGGATGTGGTCTTGGCTGACAGGCTTTCTTCCCTGATTGGCAAGGCGGCCAACCGGCAGATTCGGGAAGGCCAACCCTTGCGCATGGAATGGCTGGAAGAGCCGCTGGCGGTGACCCGTGGGGAAAAAATTCGGGTGAGCATCCAAGAGAAGGGTTTGACCATCGAGACCACAGCGGTGGCCGAATCTCCTGGCAAGGTGGGTGAGATTATCCAAGTGCGCAACATGAAGAGCAATCGTCGGTTTCCGGTGCGTTTGGTTGCACCTGGGGCTGGCAAGGTGGAGTTATTGTGATGAACAGGATCAACTGGTTGTTGGCATTGACGGTGGGGATGACCGCTTTGAGTGGTTGTGTGATGACCCGTGCCTCGGAACGTCCCCCTGCCCCCATAGCTGTGATTAAACCCCAAACCCCGGAGGCTCTCAGTCCCAAGAAGGGTTCCATCTGGCAGAGCACCGATCGCAATACCCTGTTCTTGGACAACAAGGCCCGCAATGTAGGGGATTTGGTGACAGTGGTGGTTTCGGAAACCTCCAGTGCCCAGAAGACGGCTTCCACGGGTTTATCCCGGGATAGCTCAAATGATGTGGACTTGGATGGATTATTTGGCCTAAGTGCAGCGGTTACCAGGGCCAACCCCGGTTTTACAGACTCTGCCTCTATTCAAGGCAAGCATGAGTTCAAGGGGCAAGGCAGCACCACCCGGCAGGGGACTTTTACCGCCACCATATCCTGTGCAGTCACCGAAGTATTGGCCAATGGCAATCTGCGCATTGAGGGACGACGGGATATCACGGTCAACCATGAAAATCAGTTTATCATCCTCTCTGGGATTATTCGCCCGGAGGATATCTCCCCCAGCAATTCGGTGCGCTCTTTCCAGATTGCCGATGCCCGCATCGATTATTCAGGGGATGGGGATATCGACGATCAACAGAAACCTTCCTGGTTAAACCAGCTCTTTTCGACTTTGCGTATTCTTTGATTGGAAGACGATCATGAAGCGGTTATGGATAATGGTCACCCTGATGATGGCAATGGTAGTGCCCTTGGAGGGACAGGCTGCCCGACTCAAGGATGTGGCCGACGTGGAAGGGGTGCGGGATAACCAGTTGATCGGTTTTGGTCTGATAGCCGGTTTGAATGGCACCGGCGACTCGGCCAACCGCTCCGCCTTTACCACCCAATCGCTGGTGATGATGTTGGAACGCATGGGTATTTCAGCACGGGATAGTTTAAAACAGATCGGGGTGAAAAACCTGGCCTCCGCCATGGTCACCGCCAATCTGCCCCCGTTTGCCCGCCAGGGAACCCGTCTGGATGTGACCCTGTCTTCTTTGGGGGATGCCAAGAGTCTGGAAGGGGGCACCTTGATCATGACCCCCATGAAGGGGGCGGACGGACGCATCTATGCGGTGGCACAGGGACCGGTCTCCATTGGCGGTATCGCCCCTTCGGGGGGTGGCAACACGGCAGGTGCCCAAAAAAACCATCCCACGGTGGGGCGCATTTCGGGTGGGGCCATTGTGGAACGGGAGATCGAGTTTGAGTTGAATCAGGAACAAACCTTGCAGTTGACCTTGCGCAATCCCGACTTTACCACCGCCAACCGCACGGTGGGGGCCATCAACAGTTTGCTGGGGCAACCATTGGCCAAGGCACGGGACTCGGGAACCATCACCCTCAAGGTGCCCAAGGAGTACCAGGATCGGGTGGTGGAATATATC
This sequence comes from Magnetococcales bacterium, assembly GCA_015233935.1. Lineage (GTDB taxonomy): Bacteria > Pseudomonadota > Magnetococcia > Magnetococcales > JADFXB01 > JADFXB01. The sequence continues at coordinate 27,273 of JADFXB010000012.1, forward strand.
GCCCGTTTGGAAAATTTGGAGATTGAATCGGATCAATCAGCCAAGATTGTGATTAATGAGAGAACGGGAACGGTGGTAATGGGTGAAAATGTGCGCATTTCCACCATCGCCTTGTCCCATGGCAATTTGAATATTCGCATTCGGCAGCCGGAAGAGACGCCCAAACCCGCCACCCAACGGGCAGCCGCTGGACAGCAGGCCCAACGTCCGGTGCAGGAGGAGATTGCCCGCTTGATGGAGATGGATGAAGGGGTGACCCTGGCCGATCTGGTCAACGGTTTGAACAAGGTGGGAGCCACGCCCAAAGATTTGATCGCCATTTTGCAAGCGATTAAATCGGCGGGGGCGTTGCAGGCAGAGATTGAAATTCTGTAATCCCTGAAAAGGAGAAGGTCATGGAAATTCCTCCCTTGCAGCAAGCCATGCCGCAGATAAACCAGAAGGATGAAAAAAAACTCAAAGAGGCGGTATCAGGTTTTGAGTCCATCTTTCTGCAACAAATGCTGTCCTCCATGCGGCAGACCCTGCCAGAGGGTAGTCTGTTGAATGGCGGTCAGGGGGAAAAAATGTTCCGCGACCTGTTGGACCAAGAATACGCCAAACAGATGAGCCAACATCAAAATCAACGGGGTTTGAAGGAGACTTTGTTCCAGCAATTGACCATGGCCCGCTCTCCCCGCATCAGTGGATTGCAGCAGACCATGGAGCCGCCGGTAAAAGAATAGGTTGGGTTAAAGTGTATGGTTGCGAGAGAGGCTTGTTTGTGGGACAACTTGCCGTTACCCTTCTCCAGGGGCTACCAGCCCCCAGGCCCTGATGTCAGCAACCTTTTTAATCCATGGGAGATGCCATGACCACCGACGGAACTCCAACCGGTACACAGGCGACCTTGCAGTTTTTTTCCAAAGAGGAGGTGGACAACCTCCGTGGCGGCGACGCCCCCACCCGCAGTGAAGAAGAGGATTGGCAGGCCAACCGGGAAGAGTTGGTCAAGGCCAACGAAAATCGGGACTGGTTTGAGGTATTGCGTATTCTGGTCTATCTCTCCAACAAGGATGGCATACCGGAAGCTTACAAGGCCATGGCGCAAGCAGCCTGGCTGGTATTGAAAATACCCGCGCCGGTGACGCAGGTGACATTGATCTATTACAACCTGTTGGTCTCTCTCACCCCCAAACATCCGGCAGGTCCTGCCATCGCCTCCCTGGCCAATTTGATGAGCCGTCATCGCACCCCGGACCACCCGGATCGGGAGTTGGCCATCAATCAGGCGGGCCAAATGCTCCACTATGTGGCCACCACCCTGGATTTGGACGACCAGGATGCCTTTCAAGCCTTTGTGGAGCGGGAACATTTAAATGATCCCGACCATTTTCTGCCCCTGGTGATGGAAACCCTGGATGCCATGATCCGTGGCGACTGGTGGTTTGATCACCATCTGGTGCAAGAGGCGTTGGAACGGGATGCAACCCAACAGTCGGCCTGATGGTGAGGGAACAACGTGGAACAAGGCCAGAGTTTACTGGGATTGTTTTTATTGACGGTACTGGCCTGGCTGGTGAGTGAAAATCGCCGCGCCTTTCCCTGGAAGTTGGTGGCGGGGGGCATTGTCTTGCAATTTGCCCTCGCCATTCCCTTGTTGTATCTGCCTGGCAGTCGGCAATTTTTCCTGCTCCTCAATGAAGGGGTGTTGGCCATTCAGGAGGCCACCCAGGCGGGAACCAGTTTTGTCTTTGGTTATCTGGGAGGTGGCAAACTGCCCTATGTGGAGACCACCCCTGGCAGCAGTTTTATTTTGGCCTTGCAGGCGTTGCCGTTGATTTTGGTGTTCAGTGCCATCTCTTCGTTGCTGTTTTATTGGCGGGTGTTGCCGTGGATCATTCGCGGCATTTCCACCCTGCTGGAAAAGGGTATGGGAATTGGTGGGGCCATCGGATTATCCACCGCCATGAATATTTTTGTGGGGATGGTCGAAGCCCCCTTGTTCATTCGTCCCTATCTGTTGAGCATGAGTCGGGCTGAATTGTTTGCGGTGATGGTAGGGGGCATGGCCTCCATTGCCGGTACGGTGATGGCCCTGTATGCCATCTTTCTTGCCAAGGTAATCCCCGATGCCATGGGCCACTTGCTGATTGCCTCCATCATGAGTGCCCCGGCGGCGTTGACCATCTCCTTCATCATGATTCCCCAAGAAACCCACAGCACCGCCGGACGACTTTTTCCTCCCACCGCTGCCACCAGCACCATGGATGCCATCACCCTTGGGGTGCGGGATGGGGTGCAACTGTTGATTCAGATCATCGCCATGCTGTTGGTTTATGTGGCCTTGGTCTCTTTGGCCAACAGTCTGTTGACGCTTTTTCCCCAGGTGGCGGGAGAGGCCATCACCCTGCAACGCATTTTGGGCTGGTTGGCCGCCCCCATTACCTGGCTGATGGGTATTCCCTGGCAGGAGGCCCACACCGCCGGTTCCCTCATGGGCACCAAGACCATCCTGAACGAATTCATCGCTTACTTGAACATGAGCCAACTGCCGGAGGAAGCCCTCTCCCCCCGCAGTCGCCTGATCCTCACTTATGGCTTGTGTGGCTTTGCCAATCTGGGTAGTCTGGGCATCATGATTGGTGGCATGGGGGAGATGGTCCCGGAGCGTCGGCAGGAGATTGTCGCCCTGGGAATGCGCTCCATCCTGGCCGGAACGCTTGCAACCTGTATGACCGGGGCGGTGGTGGGGGTGTTGATCTGACCATTAGCATCGGGAGAGAAGGATATGAAGGTTACCGGAAAACAAGAAACATGGATGCCCCCCCTGTTTGTCTCCCATGGTGCTCCCGATTTAATTCTACGGGATCATCCCTGCCGACATTTTCTGGAAAATCTGGGTCGCACCCTGCCCCGCCCACGGGGAATTGTGGTGGTGTCTGGTCACTGGGAGTCTCCCACCGCCAGGGTAACCGGTGTGGGGCGTTTGGAGACCGTCCATGATTTTTTCGGATTTCCCCGTGAATTATATGAGATAGACTACCCTGCCCAGGGAGAAGCCTGGTTGGTGGAAGCGGTCCTATCTGCCCTGACCGCGAAAAACGTGGTCTGTGAGCAGGCCAAAGGTCAGGGTTTGGATCACGGCGCATGGGTGCCTTTGCGACTCATGTTTCCTGAAGCCCAGATTCCGGTGGTGCAACTTTCCCTGTTGAAATCCCCCTCCCCCCTGGATCATCTGAAGTTGGGACAAGCATTACATCCCCTACGCCAACAGGAAATATTGATTTTGGGTTCCGGGGCGATCACCCATAACTTGCGTCGGCTGAGCCGTCCTGGCACCCAACCTGAAGCATGGTCCATTCAATTCACCCAATGGCTGCACCAACAGTTAACAGGGGAGCACGCCCTATCGTTGGCCACTGAATTGGCCAACGCCCCCCACCTGGCCCTGGCCCACCCCACTCTCGAACACCTAATGCCCCTGTTGGTGGTCCAGGGAGCCGCCGGATTGGCTCCGGTGGCTGAACGCATTCACGACAGCTTCGACTATGGCTCCCTGAATCTGGGTGCCTATCTTTTCCGTTGATCCACCGCCCGCTGCATGGCCAAACCCGACTCCAGGGCAAAGAGTTTTTGCATACGATGCACGTGAAGGGCACCTATTTTAGCCAGCCATCGCTGTTTTCTGGAAAAGGAACACAGATCATAGTAGACCAGATCGTCCTCCTGGTTCCAGACAATCTGCATCCGCTCTTCACCCACAATCATGTGATCGGGAAGGGTGCCCATGGCAAAGCCAAAACGATGCTCGCTCCCCTGTTCATCAAAAACTTCCAGAATACGTACCGCATTGATCAGCCATAGTCCCAGGCTGCTCCCCAGAATGGCCAGGTCGGTTCCAGGGGCGGCTACCGTCTCCGGCCAGCACAGTTGCACCCAGTCCAGGTCAAAACATTTCCATTGACGCAAAGCCTCTCTGGCATAACCATAAATGCTTTCACCCCGGCCCAGAACAAACCTATAATGGGCCAGACGGTACTCCTTGGACAGCTTTTTCTTCTCCTTTTCCAGGCGACCGGTGCTTCCCACCTCGTCATAGGAAAAAGTATTTTCCCGTTGGTCAGCAAGAAAGGCGTTAATGGATTTGCGACCAGGTTTTTTAAGAAATACAATATGCTTGGTTGGTTTTTGCATCGATAACACCTTATAGTTAACAGAGAATTTTTGGGGCTAGAGATGTTTCCCTTGGGAATCCAGCAAACACCATACCCATTTTTCTTAGGACCATAAAGGAAATCGGTAACATATCCTCATTTCAAAAGAACGCCTGGCCTGAACCATTCCCTGGAATACCATGTACCGGTGGCGAAAATTAAAGAGGAGTGCATCTTAAGTGAATACCCACTCACCATTTTTTCCAACCACCCTCCGCTTCCGGTTGAGTATGGCGGTCTGTCTCTCTCTTACCACTTTTTTTATCATTGGCAGTTACCTGCTGGGCCATCGTATGTCACATCAGATTGCAGAGAATAAGGGGGTATTGTTCTCAGAAATTGCCCAAGGCCTGATTACCCAGTTGGACAAAGACATGAATCACCGGCTTGCGGAGACCAAGGTGTTCGCCAATTTAAACCGCATCCGGGATGTCACCTTTCCCCTCTCGCAAAAGCGTGATTTGCTGAACGAATTTGCCCAACAACAATCCTCCTATGCCTGGATCGGTCTTCTGGATGCAGAGGGGAAGATTGCTGTGGGCAGCAAAGGCATGCTGGAAGGCCTGGATGTCAGCACGCGGGCCTATTTTCTTGCCGGAAAGCGTGGTGAAGAATTTGTCGGCGATGTACACGATGCCGTTCTGCTGGCCAAAATTCTGCCACCACCCAAACATGATCCCTTGCCCTTGCGTTTCGTGGATGTGGCCCATCCCATCTATGACCTGAAAAGCAATGTTTTTGCGGGTGTACTGGTTGCCCATATGAGCTGGGACTGGGCTGCGGAAGTTCGCAATACCCTGCTCAAACCCCTTGGGGAATCCCATGATCTGGAGGTGGTGGTTTTCAACAAGGAGGGCAAGCCTATAATGGCACCGTCCGACATTCTTCTGGGCAAGCGACAGGCCCATCTCCCAGATACTCAAGAGATTCATAACAAGGATGGATTTACCCATTTCATTGCCGATGACAAGGTCACCAGGTATTTGACCGGCTACGCCAAAAGTAAGGGTGTTGAGGACTATGCAGGTCTGGGCTGGCAGGTGGTGGTCAGACAGGATGTAACGATTGCCCTTGCGGAAGCCGAACGCCTCAAGACCCTGTTGTTTATTGTCAGCCTGTTGGCTGCCCTGTTTTTCAGTTGGCTGGTATGGTTGCTGACAGGACGCCTGACCAAACCGCTGCAAACCATTGTCACGGCAGCCCATAAGATCAGCAACGGCGACCTGCATGTGACCATTCCCCAACTGACGGGCAGCGGCGAGGCTGCCGAACTGGCCCAAGCCCTGGATATCATGGTATCCAAATTGGTGGCCCAAGGACGAACCTTGGCAGAAGCCAACGCCCTTTTGGAGCAACGGGTTGCCCAACGTACTGCCGAACTGGCTTCCCATGTAAGCCGTACCCAGGGCATCCTGCGCACCATGTTGGATGGACTGATACAAATTGACAATCAGGGCATCATCCTGACGGTCAACAACGCGGTTCAGCAAATGTTCGGCTATACGGAAGAGGAACTTCTTGGACAGAATGTCAACCTTCTGATGGCTGAGCCTCATCCCTCCCAGCATGATGATTCCCTGCACCATTTTTTACAGACACAGCAATCCAACCTACTGGGCAAATGTGTGCAGTTGATGGGTCGGCACAAGGATGGCACCACCTTTCCCCTGGAACTTTCCACCAACGAAATGTTGGATGAAACTGGCCACGTCTTGGTACTGCGGGACATCAGTAACCGGGTTTTGGAAGAAAAGAGCCTGGCCGAAAGCAGGCGGGTGTTGGAGAAAATTGCATCGGGGCACAAACTGTCAGATATTTTCGAAAGTGTGGTGGCATTCGCAGAAACGGTGGCTTCCTACAGTCTTTGCTCCATTTTGATTGTGGATCAACAGGCAAGACGGCTGCGCACGGGAGCCGCTCCCCATTTGCCTGCAAGCTACAACGCCCTTATCGACGGACTGGAATATGCGGTGGGGGTCGGCTCTTGTGGTACGGCTGCCGCTACCGGAGAGGACATAATTGTCGAGGATGTCCAAACACACCCCTATTGGGCAGCATTCCGTCCTGCGACTCAAGCGGCTTGTTTGCGTTCCTGCTGGTCGGTTCCTGCCAAGAATAGGCAGGGAGAAGTGCTGGCAACGGTGGCCATGTACCATCGGGTACCCAAAAAACCAACAGAACGTGAACTCCATCAGATTCATGTGGCGGCTGACTTGGTATCCATTGCCCTGATGCGCAACCGCTGGGAAGAAGAGCTGTTCGCCGCCAAAGAAGCCGCCGAGACGGCCAATCAAACCAAGAGCATGTTTTTGGCCAACATGAGCCACGAAATCCGCACCCCCATGAATGCCATCATCGGCATGAGCCATCTGGCGTTGCGAACCGATTTGACCCGCAAACAGCAAGATTACCTCCATATTATCCACACCTCTGCCAAATCTCTCCTTTCCATCATCAACGACATTCTGGACTTTTCCAAGATTGAAGCGGGCAAGTTGGATATGGAGAAGGTATCGTTCAGTCTGGGAGAAGTTTTGGAAAATTTGACCCATATTCTCTCCATTAAAACCAATGAAAAAAAGTTGGAGTTGTTGTTTTCTTCCCACCCGGAGACCCCGGATGGTTTGGTGGGCGACCCACTGCGTCTTGGGCAGATTCTCCTCAATTTGGCCAGCAATGCGGTGAAGTTTACCGAAAGCGGGGAGATCATCCTTCATGTGGAATGTAAAAAAAGGGAAGAGGAGCGGGCGACCCTTGAATTTTCTGTGATGGATACCGGCATTGGCATGACTGAGGAGCAGGTGGGCAGGTTATTTCGCTCCTTTACCCAGGCCGACTCTTCAACCACGCGAAAATATGGTGGTACTGGCTTGGGACTTACCATAAGCAAACAGCTTGTGGAGTTGATGGGTGGGGAGATCCAGGTTGCCAGTGTACCAGGAAAGGGAACCACCTTCCGCTTTACTGCCAACTTTGCCTTGGATCACAGTGCTGCTCGCACCTGCCCAGCCCCCCTACCCGATCTGCGCCATTTGCCGGTGTTGATTGTGGATGATCGGGCACCCAGTCGGGAGATTTTGCAAGAGCTGGCCACCAGCCTCTCCTTTGAAGTTACTCTGGCCTCTACAGGTGAGGAAGCCATCCAACGGATCCGTCAACGGGCAGGGGGTGAACACCCCATTCAACTGGTCTTTCTGGACTGGAAAATGCCTGGCATGGACGGCGTGGAAACCATGCAAAAAATCAAGGCCGACACCACCTTGGCCACCCCCCCCAAGGTGGTGATGGTGACCGCCTATGATCGGGATGAGTTGCTTCGGTTGTTGCAAGGCTGGGATGTGGATGGCGTCTTGAGCAAACCGGTGACAGCCTCTGCCCTGTTGGATGCGGCGATTGTAGCCAGCCGTCATGTGGTCATTCCTGCTACAAAGCAGGCTGCACCAGTTCACAAGAAGGAAGTTGAATTAAAATCTGTCTTGCAGGGAATGCGGGTCCTGCTTGTAGAGGACAATGTGGTAAACCAGCAGATTGCCACCGAACTGCTTGAAATGGTCCAAATAGTGGTTGATACGGCGGATCATGGGGAAATTGCCTTGGCCAAGACACAGTCCGGCACCTACGATGTGGTGTTGATGGATGTGCAAATGCCGGTAATGGACGGTTATACCGCTACCGTAGAAATTCGCAAGCATCACCCTCCCCATAAACTCCCCATTATCGCCATGACGGCCAATGCCATGACCTCGGATAGGGAAAAATGTCTGGCAGCGGGGATGAACGACTACATCGCCAAACCTATTGACCCGGCTGAAATGTATGCAACCCTGGCCCGGTGGGTCAAACCAGGAGGAAAAACCAATTCCCACAGCCTGCTTCCTTTGGCGGATGCATCCATGGCGGGCCATCCCGTCTTGCCTGATCTTCCGGGTATCCATGTGGCTGCGGGTCTGAACCGCCTGAGTGGCAACCTGGGTTCCTATCTGAAAGTTCTCACCAAATTTGCCCATAACCAGGCAGGAGCTGTGGCGGAGATTCGCCAGGCCTTGGACAGCGGCGACCGTGGCAAGGCAACACGGGTAGCCCACTCCTTGAAGGGCATCGCAGGCAGTATTGGAGTGGAAGAACTGGCAACGATGGCGGGAGAGCTTGAACGCTTCCTGTTAAAAGAGAACGGTGAACCGGATGCTGCAGTATTGACCGCTTTGGAGGAAAAGCTGACCGCCATCATTCAGACCATCCAAGCAGGTGTTCTTCAAGATCAAACCCCTTGGCCAGCGGTGGGAGGGGAAGCCGGGGACATGGAAGAGATCAAAAGCCAGATCAAACGCATTATGGGGATGATCGCCGACTATGATTCGGAAACCGAAGAGGTGATAGACCATCTGCTGGAGAGGCCCATGGATCCAGACATGCAGGCGGGTCTGGCAGCCATCCGCAAGCGGGTGGCCAAGTATGATTTTGAGGGGGCGGGAACCGCCTTAAGCCATTTCATGAAGGCGTATCATCTTTCCGATGAGGTCCAATTATGAACAAGCCAACCATTCTTGCGGTGGATGACACCCCAGAAAATTTGGATGTCATCAAAGGAATTCTGGTCCCGACCTATCGGGTTAAATCCGCCCTGAATGGCAAGACCGCCATTCAGATAGCCCAGGCAACACCACCCAACCTGATTCTCCTGGACATCATGATGCCGGAAATGGATGGCCTGGAGGTTTGTCGCCAACTCAAAGCCAGCGACACCACCAAGGAGATTCCCATTATTTTTGTCACCGCCATGGATGATGAACAAGATGAATTACATGGATTTGCACTTGGGGGGGTGGACTATGTGCGAAAGCCCCTCTCCCCTTTGATCCTGCAAGCCAGGGTCGGTGCCCATATCGCTCTCCAACAGGCACGCCATGAGCTGCGGATTAAAAACGAGCTTTTGCTGCAGGAGCGGGAGACGGTGGAAAACATTGTGATCAAGATGCGCAAGGATGCCTATTTTGATACAAGCCACCTTCGTTTCAGTATCGAACCCCTGGAAAAAACCAATGGGGATGTTCTCTTCTCTGCCTGCCGTGCCGATGGCGGACAACACATTTTATTGGGAGATTTCACCGGTCATGGACTCTCGGCAGCCATTGGCGGTCCACTGGCGGCTGCCTTCTTCTACAGCCGGACCCGTGATGGAATGAATGCGGAAGTTATCTTGCAGGAGATCAACGATGTTCTGCAAAAACAGCTTCCTGCCAATATGTTTATGGCCGCCGCCATGGTGGAAGTTTCCCCAGAGCGTGACTGCTTTCGTTACTGGAATGCGGGCTTGCCTGATTTAATCTTTTTTCCTGGTGATAATAGAGAACCACGTCACTTAATTTCCCAGTATTTACCCCTTGGCATTCGTAATGCGTTGCCTTTGACCACCGGAGAGTGGATTCCATGGCATGAACAATCCAGGCTCTATCTCTATTCGGACGGCCTTATTGAAGCAAGAAACGAGCACAAGGAAATGTTTGGCTATCCCCGCTTGCTGGAGTTGTTGCGTCAGATATTTCTTGAAGGTAGCTCCTTGGATCAAGTTGTTAAAATGATTCGGGATTATGGTAATGGCCCCGAACGACTTGATGATATGACCATTGCCGAATTAAGACGTTGAATTATCCTTGACGAACAACCATGTGAATATCATAAATGATGCCATGGAATGAGCTTGGCCTGCATTAACTGAATTTTTTCCAATACATGGAAATCACGAGGAAATTTTATGGACTCCATTGATGAAAAACAAACTATTTTGGCGGTTGATGATACCCCGGAAAATTTAGATGTTCTCAAAGGTATTTTAACCCCCGAATTCAAGGTCAAGGCAGCGGTCAGTGGTCCCATGGCATTGAAAATTGCCCAGGCCCAGCCCCCCTCCCTGATTCTACTGGATGTTCTCATGCCGGGGATGGATGGTTTTGAAGTATGCCGCACGCTTAAATCCAACCCCGCCACCGCCAAAATTCCCGTCATCTTTGTCACCGCTCTATCGGAAGTCCTGGATGAGAAAAAGGGCTTTGAAGTTGGCGGCGTGGACTACATCACCAAGCCTGTGAACCCTGGCATCGTGGAAGCCCGGGTCCGTACCCATCTTGCCCTGGCCAACCAGCAACGCGCCTGTGAAAACACAGTCCGGCAACGCACCCTGGAATTGGAACAAAGCCAATCGGCAGCCATTTTCATGTTGGGAGACGCCGGTCATTTCAACGATACCGATACGGGAGTCCATATCTGGCGGATGGCAGGCTATGCCGGCGCGCTTGCCCGTGCTGCCAAGTGGTCGGTGGAAACCGCCAAACAGCTTGAACTTGCAGCGGCAATGCATGATGTGGGAAAAATCGGCATTCCCCATACCATTCTGAAGGCTCCGCGCAAATTGACGGAAGATGAGTTTGAAATCGTCAAAACCCATACCACCATTGGGGCACATATTTTAGCTAAAAGTGACGCCCCCTTATTCAAAATCGCCCAGGATGTTGCTCTCAAACACCATGAAAAATGGGATGGTTCTGGATATCCTTTAGGCCTTTCAGGAGAAAAAATTCCGGAAGCTGCACGCATTGTCGCCATCGCCGATGTTTTTGATGCCTTGACCATGAAGCGTCCCTATAAGGAACCCTGGCCGATTGAAAAGGCATTGGCAACCCTTCAGGAGGGTTCAGGCAAGCATTTCGACCCCAGATTACTGGAACTGTTTGCAGACATTCAGGAAGAAATTTTGGCAATCAAAGAAAGGTTTGATGCCCAAGAGCGTCATGAACCGTAAGGTGCCCGTGGAAATGAAAAACCAGTTCTGAAAAAAACCTGGCCGCCAATAAAGCCAACCCCCCTCGATTTTGCACAACCTCCTGTTACTATGAAAACAGGAACTCCATCTTCTGACATGCACATTGTGCTGCGATGACCACTGATTATCCGAAAATAGAGGAGTATGCTATACACACTTGACTGTTATCGCCAATGCCAATCCATTTGCTTGCAAGGGAGCCATTGAATGGGTTACCTGATAGAAGAACTCCTCTCTTCCGTCCCCCTTTTCGCTAATCTGCCCAAGGGAGAAAAGGAGCAACTATCGGAGATGCTTCACTCTTTTTCCAATCATGAAACGGATGAGATGATCATTCAGGAAGGTTCCCATGGCACCGCCTTTTATATTCTCATTCGTGGCGAGGCCAAGGTCACCCGCAAAAATAAACCCAACCACGAACTGGCCCGCCTGCATAAGGGGGATATCTTTGGCGAAATGAGCTATCTCACGGGTAGAGAACGCTCCACCAACGTTATCGCCGCAACCCGCGATGTCATGGTCATGAAGCTTACCCGGGAAATGATCAGCAAATGCGGTCCTCAATTTCGCGAAACCATTAAAGATCGTTTGATCGATTTATTGGTCCAACGTATCAATCAAATGAACGATGCCCGCTAAGGCGGATTATAAAAATTCCCCCATCCTTTACCCACTGGTGGCCATGGACAGCTACGACTTGATCTCCTACCCGGCGATGCCGTTACCCCGCAGCCATCCCAACCACTTGGCAGCCTTGGCCAGATTATTGGGATTTTCCCCTGCTGCCCCCCAACGATGTCGTATTTTGGAATTGGGTTGCGCCAACGGAGGGAACCTGATTCCCATGGCCGCCGGGCTGCCAGAGGCCACCATGGTGGGTATCGAACGCTCCCGTTCCCAGGCGGAGCAGGGACAAAGAATTCTATCCTCTCTTGGTTTGGCCAATTGCCAAATTCTTCACCAGGATTTGCTGGATTATGAAGGGGAAGCGGGGAGTTTTGATTATATTCTGGCCCACGGCCTTTATTCGTGGGTTCCTGCCCCGGTTCGGCAGCGGATTATGGAATTATGCGGAAAACTGCTGGCCCCCAATGGTCTGGCCCTCATCAGTTTCAACTGTCTGCCCGGCTGGCATGTGAAAGGCATGTTGCGGGAGATGGTGTTGGAACATTGCCGACACATAACCGACCCCATGCAACGCCTCTCCCTGGCCCAGGATTTTCTTGGTGATTATCTGGCCGCATTGGAAGAGAGTGAAGCTTTGCTGGCCCGTCACCTGGTGGTGGAAATTCGTCGTTTACTGACCAACCATCCCGCCTATCTCTACCACGAATATTTGGAAGAGGAAAATCAGCCTCTTTTATTTCGCACCTTCGCCCAACAAGCCGCCCAGGCCGGACTCGCCCCCCTGTGTGATGCAGATGCCGCCTATTGGTTTCCCCAATCCATGGGTGAAAAAGGACAAACCTGGCTGGAGAGCCTGCAACACCCCCTGGAGCAACAACAAACCCTGGATTTTCTCCTCCTGCGCCAGTTTCGCGAAACCGTGCTCTGTCGCCGTCAGATGGACATTCCCCGGCAGTTGCAACTCTCCGCCTTGGAAGAGTTGTCCATCTTTGCCAGTTTGCGCCCGCCTGCCAAACTCCTGTTGAACAATTCCAACAGCCAATTTTTCTTCAACCACAGCGGCGGCAAAACAGCCATCTCCCACCCCTTGACCCGTGCCGCCCTCACCCTGTTGTGGGAGTTTACCCCACGGGCCATGCCCTGGCCCCACTTGTGCCAACAGGCCTCTGCCCTGGTGCAGCGGGCAGGCAATCTGCGCAAGGCAGAAGAGTGGGATCATATGGCGGGGGAGATGATGAGTTTGTTTTTACAAGGAGAGGTGGGATTGACCCTGCAAGGGGACCAACCCATACCGGCCATGGCCCCCTGTCCGCAAGCAACCCCACTGGCAGCCGCCTTCGCCAGGGAGGGGTGGTTGCCCACCCTGCGCCATGCCCCCCTGACGTTGGACGCCAACACCACGGCCCTGTTTACCCTGCTGGATGGTCAACGCAACCAGGAAGAATTGGTCCAGGCTCTGGCAGAAAACAAAGACCAACAACGCAAAGTACGCCCCTGGCTGGAAGAGCAATTGACCAACTGGCATCGTTTTGGGGTGTTGCAAGGATTATTTTAACCAGTGTTGCACCACCCGCCCCTGATAACAGGGGACCGCAACCCCCCTGACCAAAAGATCCAACAAGGCCTCCCCCACAGCGGGATAGAGGGGAGCTTCAGACAACTTTTGCAAGGGTAGCCACAGGAGGGAGCTGGCATGGGTTTCCACCGGATTTAAACAGGGTTCGTCCTCACTGGTGGCGTGGAACAACAGGTGCAATACCTGTCGCTCCTCCACCAAAGTTTCCGCCACCAGGGCCAGGGAACCCAGCCGGATTTTCATACCCAACTCTTCCCACCACTCCCGCTGCAAGCAGGCCCCGATCTCCTCCCCCTCGTCCAGCTTGCCGCCCGGCATATTATAGCGTTCCTGATCCCCATAACGGTAGACCATGAGCAACAATCGCTCTTCCCGCACCAACAGGGCTGCCGGTCGAATAATCATGGCTGGGACTCTTCACTGGCGGGCAGGGGACGATTTTTCTGCCGCTGTTTTAAATCTTCCATGGCCTCCCTGCGTACCGACAGTCCATCCCGGCTGCCAAACAGGGCACCCTTGAGCCAGCGAAAGGCGAAGGCAATCAGGGCTTCATCATCCTCCTGGATCAATTTGGCGGTCTCTTCATCCACCTCGTAACGTCGCAGGAACGAGGAGTCGAAGACAAAGCGGCGGAAGGCCTCCGGGTTGGTGGTGGCCATGTAAAACATTTCCGACAAGGGCAGGGAGGTTCCCGTGGTATCTCCCGCCGTGCGCCGACGCAAGACCACATCCATCCACTCCTGATTATGTTGGTCGTACCCGTCCGAACCTTGATCCTGCCGCCACTGGGCCACGCTCCACTGTTTATCCTCCAGGTGACCCTTGCAAAAGTCCTCCTTGATCAAAAAATAGAAGGATTCATCCCCTTCGCTCTGCTGCTTGTGCATGAGGGCGAGACCAATGGGATAATAACGGCAGGTCACCGGACGGTCTTCATACACGGAACACCCTTCCGGGGTATTGAACGGACATTTGCCGGTGGAAGCATCCATGCGCAACATGGCCATGGGCAACTGCCCCTTTTGATTGAGGCTGGGATCCGCATATTCATAGAGAAAGGCTTCCGCATCCAGATTCAGGCGGCGACGCAATCTCAACATGTCGTAGGGGGTCAGGATGATCTCAATCTTGCTGCAACATTCGTTAAAGCAGGAAACGCCGGGATGACAGCGGAATTTAAAGGTGTCCGTACCACCCAGCCGCACCGGATGCAATACATTGCGCACTTCACGGGGGACTTCCGGCAAGGCCATGTCGATATCCCGCACCGGGGGAGCAGGGGTGTGGGAGGAATTTTGCGAATTATCCATAACCAGCAGACTCCATACAGGAGGGTGAAAAGAGACAAGCGGTAGCCATCGCTTCCAGGGATGGAGAAGAGTATACTGCAACTTGCCGCCTCTTGCATGATTTCATGGAAGGGGATAAAAAAATGACCTCCCTGCCACCTTTTTGTGATGGTTACCATGAACTTTTTGCACCAACTGGAGACCATGAGCCGTCGTCATGGGGAATTGACCGCCGAACTGAGCCGGGTAGAGGTGATGTCCGACAACGCCCTCTTCACCCGTTTAAGCCGGGAGTATGCGGAACTGACCCCGGTGGTGGAAGCCTTTCAGCACTACCAGGAGGGACAAAAGCAGTTGGCGGAAGCAACCGCCATGGCCAGCGACGAAGAAAATGACCCGGAGTTGCGGCAGATGGCGCGGGAGGAGCAGGAAAGCCTGCAACAGCAGTTGGCGGAGCAGCACCAGCATTTGCAACACCTGCTGTTGCCCAAGGATCCCAACGATGAAAAAAATGTCATTTTGGAGATTCGGGCAGGCACCGGTGGGGATGAGGCCGGATTGTTTGCTGCCGATCTGTTTCGCATGTACACCCGGTTTGCCGAAGTGCGGGGTTGGAAGGTGGAACATCTTTCCAGCACCACCACCCCGTTGGGGGGCTTCAAAGAGATTATTTGCATGATCACCGGCAGTGGAGCCTATTCGGTCCTCAAGTTTGAATCGGGTGCCCACCGGGTGCAACGGGTACCGGTCACGGAGGCCGGAGGACGCATCCACACCTCTGCCTGCACCGTGGCAGTCCTGCCGGAAGCGGATGAAGTGGAAGTGCGTATTGACGAGAAGGATATCCGGGTGGATGTGTATCGTTCTTCTGGTCCGGGTGGGCAGAGTGTCAACACCACCGACTCGGCGGTACGTCTCACCCATATTCCCAGCGGTCTGGTGGTGATCTGCCAGGATGAAAAATCCCAACACCGCAACAAGGCCAAGGCCATGAAGGTGTTGCAGGCCCGGCTGTTGGATCTGGAACAACAGGCCGCCCACGATGAACGCTCCCAGGAGCGGCGCAATCAGGTGGGCAGTGGGGATCGTTCCGAGCGCATCCGCACCTACAACTTTCCCCAAAGCCGTTTAACCGATCACCGCATCAACCTGACCCTCTACAAGCTGGAGCAGGTGTTGCAGGGGGATTTGGACGAAATCGTCCTGGCCCTTGCCGCCCAGCACCAGGCCGAATTGTTGGCCCAGGCGGGTATTACCGGGTAATTCCCTCAATGGCTGGTACCCGAAGAGCGATTGATCTTGTTATAGACGTTATACTTGCCAGAAGGTTTTTTCATGGGCAACCGTTTCACCTCCTCCAAGGTCTTCCCGTCATAAACCACCACCGCTCCGTCATCTTCCCAAATGCTCAACAGGGCATATTTGCCATCCATGGTAAACTCCACATGGGCGGCGGTTTTGCCGGGGGAGGGGGTGATGGTTTTCACCACCTCCAGACTCTCCTTGTCAATAATCAACACCCCCTCCTTGTTCTTGCTGAAGAAGGTGTCCACCCAGGCATAGGGGGATCGTTCATGGCTGCGCATGAAAAATCCCGGTCCGGGGGTGGGAATGCGCTTGATCACCTGCCAGGTTTTCATGTCAATGATGGAAACCATGCCCTCTTTTAAATGGGGGGTGGCCAACACGGTGGTGCCCTGCCGCTCCCAGGTGATGCCGGAGGCCAGGTGGGGCATGCCGGAAAGATCGATCTCCTGCACCACCTTGCGCACGTCCAGATCCAACACCATGGCCTTGCCACCGTCACGGGAGGCTCCCACCAGGGCGGTGTAGCTTTGATCAAAGAGAAAATCGTCCAGATAGTCGCTCACCTTGATGTGACGCACCGGGAAGGGGCCTTTGGCAATGGGCAGCTCTTCACCGGTCTCGGAGCCAAAATCGTGCACCCAACCGGCGATGATGGGGGCAGCCTTGCCATTGTAAGGAATTTCCCACACCTCCTTGATATCCTTCATGGCCGCCACAAAGGCGTTACGAGGAGGGGCAGAGTACACGGCACTCACCCGTGAACTCTTGCCGTTATCATCCTCCACCGGAATCACTTTTATAGGTTTTAAAGTTTCTCCATCCAGGGCAACCAGGGTATGGGGCAGATAGTTGGCCACCATGACACTCTGACCATCTCCCGCCACCGCCAGGTTGCGGGTGTTGATGCCCGCCCGAATTTCCGCCACCACCTGTAAGCTGTACAGATCAAACTTGGTGACCCAGCCATCGCGAGAGGCAAAATAGACAAAACGACCATCGGGGGAAAATTTGGGACCGCCATGCAAAGCAAAGCGGGTGGCAAAACGATGAATGGGTTCCAGCTTGTCCCCATCCAGGATGGTGGCATGATGATCTCCCAACTCCACCACCACAAATAAATTGAGGGGGTTGGCGGTGAAGACCGGTTTTTCCGGCAGCGAAGCGGTGGCATGGTTGACCACATGGGTGGCCTTTATTTCTTCCATCCCCCATACCGGCATTTTGGCCAGAGGGGTGAAAATATAATCGGCCACCGCCTTGATCTGTTCCGGGGTCAACACCTCCTTGAAGGGGGGCATCTGGCTGGCCGGGCGACTGTCGCTGATCACCTTGACCGCCCCTTCCACCTTGAGACGGGAGAGATTTTCCGGCAACAAGGCGGGTCCCACCCCACCCAGTCGCCCTTCCTGATGACATTGGGCGCAATGCTTCTGGTATAAATCAGCGGGGGAATCCCCTTCCGCCAGAGCTGCCATGGGAGAAAAGAGCAGGGTTGCCATCAGGAGTAAAGAACGCATGGTCACCATTCCTCGTTGATTTCTTCATCGGTAAGATAACACCCTGGATCTTCCGCCCAGGGATCGTTGAACACCTGCATGGCCCGCACCCTGGTATTGCCGCCGCAAATGTCCAAATGACGACAGGTGGCACAGCGGCCTTTCACCGGTCTGGGCCGCTGCCGCAACCCTTGCAACAACGGATCCTCCGACTGCTGCCATAAGGTGGTGAAGGGGGTTTTGTGCACCTCACCCAAACTGTGGTTCCACCAGAAAATATCCGGGTGCAGTTGGCCCAGATTGTCAATATTGGCAATCCCCACCCCGGAGGCGTTACCTCCCCAGCGTTGCAACAAGGCCGTCATGCGGGGGAGGTGTTGGGGCTGTTGTTGGGCCACCCAACGCAAAAAGAAGGGACCGTCCGCATCATTGTTGCCGGTGACGATCTCCCGTGGTTTTTTCTCGCAAACATCCTGCCAGGCGGTGGCCAACAACCGTTCCATGGCCTGACGGGTGATCTGATGTTCCGGGCTTTCCTTGCGATTGACCTTGCCACGTCCGGCATAGTTGAGGTGGGAGAGATAGAGACGATGAATCCCTTCCACTTCCATCAGCTCAAGTAAACCGGGCAAATCGGAAGAATTCTCCCCAGTCAAGGTCATGCGAATGCCCGCCTTCACCCCCAGATCCAGACAACGACGAATACCGGCCAAACTTCCCTCAAAGGCTCCCTGGCGTCCACGAATCCGATCATGGTTGGCGGCCAGACCATCCAGGCTGATGCCCACATAATCGAATCCTACCATGGCCACCCGCTGGGCCATGGCCTGGTCCAACAACAGGCCATTGGTGGAAAGAGCAAGATAAAATCCATGCCCTTTGGCCGCATGGGCAATTTCAAAAAGGTCCTCCCGCAGCAAGGGTTCCCCGCCGGAGAGAATCAAAGCGGGCACGCCCCCTTCTCTGAGTTCACCCAACACCCGCAAGACGGTGGCGGTATCCAGTTCGCCCCGATACTCCCGGTCGGCAGAGGCGGAATAGCAGTGCATGCAGGAAAGGTTGCAGCGACGGATCAAATTCCACACCACCACCGGTCCACTAAACCGCTCGCCACGGCTGGGTTGGGGGGTGTGCAACTGGCGCATGAATTGGGTGAGACGGAACAAGCTCTCTTCTCCCGGTCAAGAATCTGGGGTGGCAAGGCGCAAACCGGTTTTTTTCCAAACAGTGGTGCTGAACAAAATATCCCAACCCAACAGATCCTCGCCCAACACCTGCCGCACCTGTTCCGCCCTGGCGAGAACCTGCCCCCGCTCCTGGGCATGGATCATGGCAAATAAGTTGAAAGACCAGTCCGGGTAAGGAGAGGGACGGTGATAGCAGTGGGTGATAAAATCCAGTTTGGCCACCCGTTCCCCCAGTTGGTCCACCCGCTCTTCGGGGATCGCCCATACCGACATGCCATTGGCCCTGACCCCCAACCGATAGTGGTTGGGCACTCCCCCCAAACGACGGAAGATGCCACAGGCCAGCAATTTTTCCACCCGTTCCATCACCTCTTCCACCAGCATCCCCACCTGTTCGGCTATCCGGTCATAGGGGGTGGGTTCCAAAGGCACACCCGCCTGCATGGCGGCGATGATGGCCCGATCCCGTTCATCCGCTTGCCCCTCCCTGGGGGGAGGATCCTGCCAGGAGGCGGTATGGACGCTGCCATCCTCGGCAATCAACAACCGAAAACCCACCCGATACTCGGTTTTTTTGGGCATGGGATAGACCGGATGGCCGGTGGCATGTTCAATGGCATCCAGGGTGGTGGCAATCTCCCCCTTATCCGCCGTGGACAAGACAAACCACAGGTTGAAAGCGTGATCACGACCATAATTTTGGGAAACCTGGGGAAAGGCGTTGACCTGCAAGGCCACCTTTTCCAACTCCCCGGCGGGAATGCGCATGGCCACCAGGGTCACCGCCCCTCCTAAACGTTCGGCATTGACCAGGGGGGCAAAACGGGAGAAGAATCCCTTTTCCACCATTTGTCCAATGCGGGCAATCAACTGTTCTTCCGTTAAATTCAAGGGTGCGGCAGCCGCTGCAAAGGGATGCCGTTCCACGGGAAAGCCCGCCTGCAAATGGTTGAGAATGGCCACCTCCACCCCATCGGGTCTCATCATGATCGAGTCCCCTGGCTGGACAGTAAATAACGCGCACCCTGCTGTTTGAATCGCCGCCTGCTGAAGAGAATTTCTTTGGGCAGATGGTGAAATTCACAGGTGGAGACCATATTGTCCAACTGCTGCAACACCTCCTGCCGCTCTCTGCCATGGATCATGCAATAAAGATTATAAGGCCAGAGGGGCGGTTGCGGACGGCGACGATAGCACAGGGTGACACAGGGCATGCGGCTCATGGCCTGTCCCACCTGGGAAATTTCATGGGCAGGGACCTGCCACACCACCATGGCATTGGCCCGATAACCCAACTCCCGATGGCGTACCACCAATCCCATGCGTTTGATAATCCCCCGCTCCCGCAAACTGGCCAGAGTTTGGATCACCTGCTCTTCATCCATCCCCAGACGACCACCGATTTCAGCAAAAGGGGTGGCAGAAAGGGGAAATCCGGTCTGGATTTCCTGCAAGAGAGCCAGTTCATCATCCTGAATCAGGAAGGGGTCCATGTTGATTCTCCCCGTTGCCAATCCAAGGGAAAGCCCAAATCAATGTGAAAATCTTCTTCCATGGGAAAAGCCGCCACCGGATACCCACTGGCCGCTTCAATCTCCCCCATCACCTGTTGCAGATGGACACCATCGGAGGCAGTAATCACAAACCACAAATTGAGCCGGTTTTCCCGTTCATAATTGTGATTCACCTCCGGGCGGGCGGTGACCAGGGCAGCGACCCGTTCCAAATCTTCCAAAGGAACCGCCATGGCAGCCAGGGTGCTGCACCCCACCCGGCGGGGTGTCAACACCACCCCTACCCGGCTCAACACCCCCTTTTCCATCATCTCTCCCAACGAGGCCATCACCTCTGCTTCGCTCCCTCCCACCTCTGCCGCCATATGCTGATAGGGCCGACTGGTGAGGGGAAATTCGTGCTGGTAGAGGTCCAACAATCGCCGTTGCAGGGAGGTCAAGGGAACCACCTGCTCCTGATTGAGGGCTTGCGGACAGGGGATGCGGTGGCCCATGCTACCTCCCTAAAGACCAATGCGGTGTGCCCGCCAGGTGAAAAAGATGCCACTAGGCTTGTCTGCTGGCAGGGTGGCCAGTTTTTCAAAGGTATCGGTATGATAAACTTCCACCCGATCCTCATCCCGCAAGGAGATCCATACCCGTTCGCCACGGGCGGTAAATTCCAGGTGGAGCACCCCCTTGCCAGGGCGCATGGTTTTCACCACCTTCATCTCTTTCACATCGATCACTTGAATGGCATCGTTGTCCGGCAGGGCAAAGTTGACCCAAATCTGGCGGCCATCGGGACGGGCCATGACAAAAACCGGTTGCCCCAGAACAGGAATCCGTGCCTTTTCCTGCCAACTCTCCCCATCCACCACCAACACCTCCTTGGCCCCAATGGCAGGGAGAAAGGCCAGATTACCGGCCATGGCCCAGCCTTCCAGGTGGGGCATTTTATAGACCGGCAATTTTTCCTTGCCCCGTCCATAGTGGTCCATCACCCGCCGCACCCCTTTGTCGGTATTCCACAAGTCCAGCATGGCAAGACCATCCTCGCCAAACAGACCGGCCACATAGGCACGTCCATCCAGGGTGACCAGGGCATCGTAGGGTTGGCTGCCGATCCCTTCATAACGGGTAATGCGGGGCTGTTGGGGATTGTCCATCTCGGCCAGCCAAATTTCGCCAAAATCAAACAGGCTGAAGATGAAACGGTTGCCGGGGGCATCTTCCAATCCCACCACCTTGGAGCGGCTGCCATCCCCATGTTGGGCAGGAATATCCGCCACCGGTTGCAGGCTGTCCGCATCAAAAATACGCACCCCACCGGGAGCATAATTGGCCACCGCCACCCACTTACCATCCTGGGAGATGGCCCCCCCAATGGAGTTGCCCGCCTGCACCACCCGGTTGACCAGGGATTGGTTCAAAAGATCGACCTTACTCAACCCACCATCCCGACCAAAAATGTAGACATAGCGTTCATCGCGGGAGAACACGGCAGAGGCGTGGGAGAGATCCCCCAGCCCTTCCACCGCACCCAAAGAGGTGTTGGTGGTGTTTTCCACCAGCTTGATGCTGCCTGCTGCCCGTTCGATGACAATACCCAAGTCACCCGTCCCCCTTAAAGGGGTGCAGGCGGTGGTGAGCAGCAGACCTAACAGTAGGGCAAGTTGCTTTTTCAAGGCACCTCTCCGCGTATGAGCCTTTGTACCAGCCAACGGATTTCTTCCTGGGTCAGCAGGCCCAGCCAAGGTGGCATGGCCT
This sequence comes from Magnetococcales bacterium, assembly GCA_015233935.1. Lineage (GTDB taxonomy): Bacteria > Pseudomonadota > Magnetococcia > Magnetococcales > JADFXB01 > JADFXB01. The sequence continues at coordinate 49,032 of JADFXB010000012.1, forward strand.
GGGGCGAACGTCCGTGGGCGATGGTTGCTTCCAAAAATTCGGGGTCCTTGCCTGCCAGATCGGCGGGAAGCAGAGGAGGCCCCAATCCCCCTTTCAAGGTATAGCCGTGGCAGGAACCGCAGTCATGCCGCACCATTTTCAGGAGTTCCTGGCTGCGTTGGGGGGAGATATCTGCCCAACCAGTGTTGTATACCACGGCAAAACTAAAGAGCAGGCCAACTCGTTGAAAGAGCCGTAGAACAGGATAATACGGTCTAAACATTGTTAGATTGATCTTGATCAAGTTGTCACCCGATTATATTGAAATGGATGTTTTTCTACTGGTGGGGGCATTTTGGCTGGCAGTTGGGAAATGTTCTAACAAGAATCTGGCAAAGTAAAGAAAATTTTAGGACTCTGCATCGAATTGATTCTTTTTTAGAATCGTATGTACAACCATGTTTTTTCACAACAATTACTACCAAGAATCTGGCAATACTTACAGAAAAATGATCTTCTAGAAAAAATTTTATATTCGTTGATTTAGGTCAAGCACATATTTGTGAGAAAAAATTAGGATGCCATGGAACTTTTGGGGAAGTTGCCATTGATGTGGCGAATACTGTTAATGCAAATTCGCTCTTCTGCCTGGCAAGCCTGAAAGAAAACGTTCAACTCTGCAATAAGGGGGTACTCATATGAGTAAAAAGTTTGGTCTCTTGACGCTGGCTGCCAGCACCGCCCTGGCCTTCGTTTCCATGGGTGTCCAGGCGGCGGACAAACCTGCGGATAATCTGCAACCGGTTCCCAAGCTCTCCGAGCAAGAGATGAAAGATGGTCAGCAGATTTATTTTGACAGATGTTCCGGATGCCATGGTGCCTTGCGCAAGGGAGCCACCGGTCCCGACATTACCCCCGCCAAGACCCGTTTGAAGACGGTGGATGCCCTGGAGAAAATTTTGTTCAATGGCACCGACGGTGGTATGCCCGGATGGGGCAAGGATGGCTTCTTGACCAAAGATCAAACCACCCTGATGGCCAAATATGTACAAAACGATCCTCCCCAGCCGCCAGAATGGGGCATGAAAGAGATGAAGGCCACCTGGAAGGTGCATGTGCCCGTGGCCCAACGTCCCAAGGAACCGCCGGCTGGCAAAAACTGGCAGAACTATTTTGGCGTGGTCATGCGTGATGCCGGTAAAGTGGCCATCATCGACGGCGACACCAAAGAAATTTTGACCATCATTCCGTCGGGCTTTGCGGTGCACATTCTGCGCACCTCCGCCTCCGGTCGTTACATGTTTGCCATCGGTCGTGACGGCAAGGCCACCATGATGGATATGTGGGCCAGCCCCCCCAATCTGGTTGCGGAAGTGCGTACCGGTATCGACGCCCGCTCCATCGACACCTCCAAGTACAAAGGCTTTGAGGACAAATATGCGGTGGTGGGCAACTACTGGCCTCCCCACTACGTGATCATGGATGGCGACACCCTGGAACCCCTCAAGGTGATGAGCACCCGTGGTTACACCTACGACACCAACGAATATCATCCTGAACCCCGTGTGGCCTCCATCGTCGCCTCCCACCATGCCCCTGAGTGGGTGTTGAACCTGAAAGAAACCGGCATCGTGCTGCTGGTGGACTACAGCAAGTTGAGCGTGGGCACCGTCACCGAGACCAAGATCAATGCCGAACGTTTCCTGCATGATGGCGGTTGGGACTCCACCAAACGTTACTTCCTGGTGGCCGCCAACGCCCGCGACACCATCTCGGTGATCGACACCGTGGATCGCAAGCTGGTGAAAAACATCAAGGTGGGCACCAAACCCCATCCTGGTCGTGGTGCCAACTGGATCGATCCCAAATTTGGCGCAGTGTGGGGCACCGTCCACCTGGGCACCGGTCTGGTCTCTGTCATCAGCACCGATCCCACCAAAGACTATGCCTGGACCTCCGTGCGTGAATGGGATCTGGGTGGCAACTCTTTGTTCATCAAAACCCATCCCAACAGCAAGCGGGTTTACTGCGACAACACCATCAATCCCAAAAAAGACAAAGTCCTGACCGTCTTTGATATCGACAAACCGGACGCCAAGCCCACCGAACTGACCTTTGAGAAGAAGGTGGTGCATATGGAATACAACAAGGATGGCACCGAGTTGTGGATCTCCTTGTGGGATAAAAATGGCGAAGTGGTGGTCCTGGATGACAAGACCCTCAAGGAAGTGAAGCGCATCAAGGGTTTGGACAGCCCCACCGGCAAGTTTAACGTCTACAACACCATGAAGGACGTTTATTAAGTCCCCACTGTTTCTCACCTGAAATTCGTGGATGGAGTTCGCTCCATCCACGGTTTTTCCAAAGACGGCTCAAAGGGTTGAACCATGAAAACTGCACTGATGCTGTCCGTTTTGGGGCTTTTGCTTGTAGCGGCCACCCCTGCCATAAGTGCCGATAAACACCAGACTCCCAATGCCCCGGCAGAATTTCAAAGCAAGAAAAATCCCATTGAATTCGATGAGCTGGATGAAAAAGCCGTCAAATCGGTGGAACGCCTTTACGGTGGCAAGTGCAAAAAATGCCACGGTGAAGAGGGGGGCGGTGACGGCACCGCCGCCGCTGACATGTTGATCAAACCTACGGCTTTCAATGCTCCTGGCTATGCCGCCAAGCGCAGCGATGGCCAATTGTTCTGGATCACCCTGAACGGCAGCCCCAATACCGAAATGAAAGGCTTCGGACCTGGAACCGACAACAATCTGTCGGAGCAGGAAATCTGGAAGCTGGTAGCCTTCATCAAAAACCGCTTTGCCAAGTAGTTCCTCCAGTCGGGATCGATGTTAACATCATCGATCCCGACAGATCATCCTTGAATTATGAACGAGCACCAGGGACGGGCAGGTGTGCTCCTCTTTGGTCGCATCGAAGATAAGGGCGAATGTTATGGAAGAACCGCGTCGTTCATACGGGATTCAGACCCCTGGCACCAAGGGCGTACCCGGAACCAAACGATATGCCATGGTCATCGACTTGCGCAAATGTATTGGCTGCATGTCGTGCATGGTGGCCTGCAAGGCTGAATATGGCATTCCGTTGGGCGTGTGGCGGACCTGGGTAAAGGTATCCGACAAGGGAAGCTATCCCAACACCCGGCGCATTTTCATGCCCCGCCTGTGCAACCATTGCGACTATCCGGTTTGTGTGCGCAACTGTCCTACCCAGGCTACCTATAAACACAAAGACGGCTTTGTCCTGCAACGCTACAACCGTTGCATCGGTTGTCGTACCTGCATGGTGGCCTGTCCATACAACGCCCGCCATCTGCTGCCCGCCAAGCGCAGCGACCCCAACCTGCCCAACATGGTGGTGGACAAGTGCACCTTCTGCATCCATCGGGTGAAGAAAGGTCTGGTTCCCGCCTGTGTGCAAGCCTGCGTGGGAGGGGCGCGTATCTTTGGGGATATGAACGATCCCAATAGCGAAGTGGCCCAACTGGCAACCCGTGAACGCCTCACCGTTCTTAAACCAGAGCTTGGCACCAGCCCGTCGGTTGCCTACATCGGTGGCGACTGGGAAATGATGGACGAACCCCACAGCTACACCAACCGCACCGATCAAATGGTGTCCGAATTCAACGATTTCAAGAAAAATCATGAGGGCGATACCTTTGCCGATATCGTGGAGGGTGAACCCACCATGCCACAAATCGCCAATCACTGGATCGGCTTCCTGAAAACCATCCCCCATAAGGCGAAGGACACCTTGAACACTTTCAAAGTCTTTCTCTTCGGTTAGGAGCGGCCTGTCCATGGAAGAGAGTATCGTCACTTATAATGTTTTTCACCACGTCGCCTGGGGAACCACCATCTCCATCTACTTTTGGTTGGTGGGGGCCAGCGCGGGATCCTTTGTCATCTCCAGCTTTGGTTGGGTGTTTGGCATCAAACGCTACAAACCCCTGGCCATGACCGCTTCGGTGACCGCCATCCTGATGCTGATGCTGGTGCCCATTCTGCTTACCTGGGACCTGGGCAAACCGGTGCGTTTCATCTATCTCCTGATACCTGGCTACTGGCATGGTACAGGTCCCATGGCCTGGGGCACGGTGCTCATCTGCTCCTATCCTACCGCCATGTTGATCTACAGCTATTTTGTGATCAAGAAGGATGAAACCTGGGCGCGGATTCTGGGCATCGTCGCCATCTGTCTTGCCCTCTCCACCCACTGGTATACCGGCGTGGTGATGGAGTTGAATCCGGGTCGTTTCCTCAACCATACCGCCCTGGCTCCCATACTCTTTCTTACGGGGGCCTTCATCTCCGGGATCGGACTCCTGATTCTGGTTCTGTGGATTCAAAACTGGTTCCGTTCGGTGGAAAATCGCAACGATTGGAGCCTGTTGCAGGAAATGTCCCAGTACATGATGTATGGCATCGTCTTCGACATTTTTCTGCTCTACCTGGAATTCATGCAATCCATCTACGGCAGCATGAACACGGTCCTGGGCCATGAAGAGGTTTTGATGGGGGTGTTCCGCTTCCCCTACCTGTGGCTGGAGTTGGTCATTGGCCTGTTCATTCCTCTGGGCATCCTGGTCAGTCCCTTCAAGCGGTCCAAACTTGCCATCCTGCTGGCGGCCTTCCTGGTGTGTATCGGGGTCTATGGCATGCGTATCTGGTGGGTTATGGGCGGGCAGTATTTGCAGACTTTCTATTGAGGAACGAAAACCATGGCGGAAATCAGAAGACGTACTTTCCTCAAGCTGGGTGTGGGCGCGGTATGCGCGGCCAGCAGTCCGGCATGGCTCAATGCCATGGAACTCAAGCTGGGTGGGCAGGACTTTCACCAAATCCGTACCTTCCACCCACGGACAACCAGGCATTATGCCTGCACCCTGTGTCCCTACTTTGATGGTGGCATCACCTATTCGGAAGGGACCACCGTTCTCAAGGCGGAAGGCAATCCCGACCATATCGCCACCCGTGGCAAATTTTGCAGCAAGGGTCTGGCCTCCTTTTTTGCCGCCAGCGACCCGGACCGCATCGTTGCGCCCATGAAACGTGTGGGACCACGGGGCTCAGGGGAGTGGCAGGAGATCACCTGGGATGAGGCCATCAAAACCGTTGCTGGCAAAGTGCAGGCCGCCTTGGCTACAGGTGCGGACTCCATCTGGTTGAACGAAGGCAGCTTTAAGAGTTCGGCCACCGTGCGTTTCATGGATACCATCGGCTCCACCTCGGTGATTCGCAGCACCTTTCCCACCATCAGCAATGTGGTGAAAGAATCTTTGCTGAAAAAGGTCATGGGGGTGGACTTCACCCTGCCGGATCTGGAACACACCAAATATGTGCTGGCTTTCGGGGCCAACATTTTGGAGACCGCCTTTCCGTTGGCCCAACGGCTCACCGATGGCATGGTCAACAATCGCCTGAAATTGGTCACCTTTGATGTGCGTCAGTCCAATACGGCGGGGCGCAGCGACGAATGGTTCCCGGTCTTTCCCGGCAGTGACGGCATCATTGCCTTGGCCATGGCCAATGTAATCATGCAACGGGGCTTGGCGGATACCAACTTCATCGATACCTATACCAACACCACCAGCCAACAGTTGGCGGAACAGTTAAAACCCTTCACCCTGGAGATGGCGGAAGCCGCCAGCGGGGTTTCAGCGGCCAACATCAAGCGCATCGCCCTTGTATTTGCCAAAAACAAACCAGCAACCGTCTTTGCCTTCAATGGGGTAAGCTGGCATCAGGGTGGGATGGACCGGGAGATGGCCTGTCTGTTGTTGGCGGTGATTACCGGCAACATTGACAACGAAGGTGGTCATTGTCTGCCCCGGCGGATTGTCATCAACGATCCCAAGCCTGCTCCTGCCGAGGTGGCGTCCAACAAGCGGCAATTGCACTACCGCTTTCCCTTTGATGTGAAAGCGGGCAAGAGCAAGGTGCAGGTGTTGTTCAATCATATGAGCAATCCTGCCTACTCCACACCAGCCGCCAGCGTCTGGCGTGAGGTGTTGAAGGATGAAAAACTCATTCCCTTCCTGGTGGATTTTTCCCCCTTCATGAGTGAAACCGCCGAATTTGCCGATCTGATCCTGCCCGATGTGGTGGGGGTGGAGCGGTATGATCTGGTGAGTGCCCCAACCGCTTTGTGGCCGTGGGCCAGCATCAGTTCACCCGATGCGGAACCTGCCGGTGCCGCCCAGGATGTGCGGGTGACCTTGAAAAAAATTGTGGAAGCCTTGGATGCGGACGGGCAAAAAGGTTGGAAAACCTTCTGGGCCTTTGCCGATGCCAAGGACTATGTGAAATTTCAAATCGCCGCCACGCCGGAGTTGGAGAAACAGACCAAGGTTTTGCGCAAAGCTGGCTTCTGGCCGGAATATGGCAAGATTGATCCAGCCAACCGCAAAATTGTGAAAGATGGCGAACCGGTGGAAGCGACCTATGGCACCTTCAAGAGTAAGGGTTTTGCCACCCCATCGGGCAAGATTGAGGTGCGGCCTTTGAAATGGAGTGCCAATCCCAACCATGAAAAGTTGCAAAAGGGCCAGTTTGTCCTGACCACTTACAAGGTGGCCACCCAATCCCGCTCCTTGACCAATAATCTGAAATATCTTTCGGAAATCTGGCATGCCAATCCTTTGTGGATCAACAAAAAGGTGGCTGGCGAGTTGGGAATCAAGGATGGTGCCCTGGTGAGGGTGACCAGTGAGGTTGGGTATATGGTCACCAAAGCGTGGGTGACGCAGGGGATTCATCCGCAAGTGGTGGGGATGTCCACCTCGGTAGGGCGCACTGCTTATGGCAGCGTTGCCCAGGCGCGTCCCAACAAACACCCCGCCTTTGCTAAAGCCGAACGCCATGATCCAGATATTGATGACAACGTCTGGTGGCGGGATGGGGGAACCAATGCCAACGATTTGATCCCCATTAATCTGGATCCAGAATCGGGTGCCCAGTTGTGGAACGATACGGTTGTCACCGTCGCTCCGGCCCAACCTGGCGACAAATATGGTGACATTCGGGTGGATAACGCCAAACACTTGGCCATCTATCAAAAAATGCTGGGACAGGCTTGACTACCGGTTGAGGCAACCTTGGAGGACATGGAGTGAAACCCTTGAATCTTAGGAGTCTGCTTGGCTCCCCGCTGGGTATCGTGGCACTGGGGTTGGTGGGGGTGCTGGTGGTGGTCCTCGTCTGGAGCGGCCATCGCTTTAACCGCATCGATGTCTGCACCTCTTGTCATGAAATATATGGCAATTATGATGAATACAAACCGGTGGGCAAAGTGGATGCCTCGTTGGAGGTGTTCAATCCGTCCAAGGAGCTGGATCCCGGTCTGTTCAACGTGACGGTGGGCTGTGCGGAATGCCATGCCTATCCCTTTGAGGAGTACAAGCAATCGTTGCATGCGGTCAACGAGAAGGGGGTCTCCCCTGGATGTATGGGATGTCACAAGCCCCACAGCGTCCTGCAATTTCTCACCTGGAAGTTTTTCTATCTGAACAAGGGTGGCTGGGGAGAAAGCCCCTTCCACGAAATTTCCAACGGTTTGCGGGATATTCCGGCCTGGGAAGAGCTGCGGGTCTCCTTGGCGCAAAAGGTGCGCAAGGAGATGGTGGAAGAAAATTCGGCCAAGTGTAAAGTCTGCCACAAGTCAGAAGGGGAGTGGTTTAAAAAGCTGACCACCCACCAAACCGAAGAGGCCAAGAAAAAGACTTGTGTACAATGCCACTATAATTTGGTACACAAGGCTGTGAAGTGGCAGGAATGATGTGAAGTCTTCTTTCCTCCCCGGCTTTCGTCGGGGAGGAATTTCCAGATAAAGGAAATTTTTATGGCATTTGTTTATTACACCCTGGCAGGCATTGTTTTATATTTGGTTTCCGACACCATTTTAAACTGGCTGGAACGGCAGCGGGGCGGCCACTTTCCTCATCGCAGTATGGTTTTTTTCATCATTATCATGATTCTTTCCACGGTATCTTTTCAGATATTGGAAAACTTGTTGAAAGAGTAGTGATCCCTGCCTGAGTCTCAAGTCTGAATCATACGAAACAGTATATGGTAGGTCATGGCGACCCCTGAACCATCACCGTCGGCCATTTTCAAGGCGCGGCGCAGGAGATTGGGAGCCAGGGGCGGGGCCTGCACCAGCGTTCCATGGGCACCCACGGCCCGTAATCCCTGAAAAAAACTCAATGCGGAAGGCCGCTCTACAGTAATGAACCCTTCCTCGGTGGTTCCCCCCTCCCCTGCCCATCCAGCCATTTCTGCCAAGGTGGGATAGTTGGGGGTACGACAGGGAACCCCTGCCAATTCACAAGCCGCCCGCCATTGGTGGAAGGTTTGGTTACCCAGTCCTGCCACCGCCAGTATTCCCCCAGGATTGAGCAGGTTTTTCCAGGCTACCAATGCCGCCGCCGGGGCCAAAAACCATTGGATGGCCAGACTGGAGATGATCAAGTCAAATCCCCCTGCAACGCTTGGCTGTTCCCCATCCATGACGACAAATGGATAGTTGCCCTGGCTGGCAAGCCCTGCCCGTGCCCGCTGCACCATGGCATGGGAGAGATCGCTGAAGAGAAAATGTCCATCCACCACCTGGTTGACCAACAATTGGCTTAACAGGCCGCTGCCGCAGCCGATCTCCAATACTTTGGGGGATGCTGGCAGTGGCAAGCGACCGACACGCTCCATGAGCTGTCGGGCCACTTGTTGTTGCACTTCAGCCCGGCGGTGATACTCCCTGGCTTTGGCAAATTTTTCCGCCACTCCTTGTTTGCCGCCTGTCATTTCCGGCCTCCTCACCCCATTGCACCAGCAAGGCAAACAATGCGATGATCATCCAAGCAACTTTATAAGTTTATCAGCAGACGGAGGTTTACGTGCTTCTCACATCCACTGCCTTTAACCCCATGGAAGAAATTCCCCAACGGTATACCTGCCAGGGAGAAGACATTTCCCCTCCCCTTTTCTGGCAGGATGCCCCTGCAGGTACCCAATCGTTTGCCTTGATTCTCCATGACCCGGACATTCCCGACGCCCAAAATCCCAAACGCATTTGGGTTCACTGGGTATTGTTCAATTTGCCCGCCCAGGTGGATCAACTTTCGGAGGGTATTAAACAGCTTCCTGTTGGCACCCGCCAGGGTTTGAACGATTGGAAACGCACCGGTTATGGCGGTCCGTGTCCACCCAAGGGCCGCCATCGCTATTATTTTCGTCTGTATGCCCTGGATACCATGCTGGATCAACTGCAACAACCCACCAAGGCCGTTTTGGAAAAGGCTATGGAGGGTCACATATTGGCCATGGCTGAACTGGTGGGAACCTATCAGAAAGTTTCTTAACCTGCAAACCCAACCAACAGGGGCCAAGCACTCCCTGTTGGTTGGACGCACATTTATCGCCTGCCCGCCGCGCCAAAGACCTTCTGCAATAAATCGCTGCTTCTGGCCGCAGGATTGGTGCGGATTTGTTTTTCCTCGTCGGCCAACTTGAAGAACAGGCCATCCACCGCTTTGCCGGTCACATAACCATCCAAATCGGTGACATCCTGTTTGGTAACGTTGGACAACAGGCTTAACTTGCTTTGGGGCAAGGATCCGGTGAGGGTTTTATAGGAACTGGTAACCCCCGCCTCCTGGGTGGATTTGGAAACAATGGGGCGGATGGCGGAGATCAACTGGTTGGAACTGGTCTTACGGAAATATTGGGTAGCAGCATCGTTGGGACCCCGTAGAATTCCCGCCGCATCCTGAATGGACATCTGCCGAATGGAGTTGGCGAAAATGTCCGCCGTGACCGGCACCGCCTTTTCTGCTGCCTGATTGAGGGTGCCGATGAATTGATCCCGATAGGTTTTGGCAGGACCAATGCTCATGAGTTTATCCATGGGTTGCAATGCAGGCGGCAGGGGAATGCGCACCTGAGGATCCCCCATAAAACCATTCTGGCGTCCCAACAGTTGGATGGCATTTTTTATGCCCACCCCCAAAGCCTCCTTGAGACCGGAGACCATATCCTGCTGCCCCAGGGAGGAGACGGAACCACCGCTACCGCCCCCACCCTGGTTGTTCAGCATCTGCCCGGCAGCGGGCAATTGTTTGAGCAGGTCATCCATCCCGGCCTGCACGGTAGAAGGGATGGCCAGCAAAAAAATCACCAACGCCAGGCTTTTTTTCATCATGCAATCCTTGTTGACTCAACAACGACCAGGAACTTTGGGCAACCGGTTCAGGACTTCCTGCAAGGCCTCTTCGGGATAGTCGAAATCCTGCAACTTACCGGCGAAATAGGCATCGTAGGCGGCCATGTCGAAGTGGCCGTGACCGGAAAGGGTGAAGAGGATTACCTTGGGTTCGCCGCTTTCCTTGCAGGCCAACGCTTCGTCGATGGCCACCCGCACCGCATGGTTGGATTCGGGGGCCGGGATGATTCCTTCTTCTCGGGCAAACAGGATACCCGCCTCAAAGGTGGCCAGTTGGGGCACCGCTTTCGCTTCCAGGATGCCTTCATGCACCAGTTGGGAGACGAGAGGGGAATCCCCATGATAGCGCAGACCACCGGCATGGATACCTGGCGGGATGAAATCATGGCCCAGGGTGTAGGTCAACAAGAGTGGGGTCAGACCGGCGGAATCGCCGAAGTCATAGGCATAATGGCCACGGGTGAGGGTGGGGCAGGAGGTAGGTTCCACGGCCACCAACCGCACTTGCCGACCAGCCGCCTTGTCTGCCAGGAAGGGGAAGGCGAGACCACCAAAGTTGGAGCCGCCACCACAACAGGCAATCACCACATCGGGATAGTCACCCACCATTTCCAACTGGCGTTTGGCTTCCAACCCCACCACGGTTTGGTGGAGAATGACATGGTTGAGGACCGAGCCTAGGGAGTATTTGGTATCGGCGCGGGAGGCGGCCTCTTCCACCGCTTCGGAGATGGCAAGGCCGAGGGAGCCGGGATTTTCTGGATCTTTGGCCAGGGCATCCCGTCCGGCTTGGGTATGGATGCTGGGACTGGCAAAGACTTCCGCCCCCCAGGTTTCCATCATGGAGCGACGGAAGGGTTTTTGCTGATAGCTCACCTTCA
>JADFXB010000130.1 GCA_015233935.1 Magnetococcales bacterium
GGTCCAGCGGTCTGCCAGACCAATGGGCATACCCCCTTCCACCACACCGGAAACGGGAAAGAGCATACCCAAAAACCACAACCACCCCATAAGCAGGTGTGGCATGGTAGGTCGCTTGTACCAGCACAAAACGCTGATGGCCAGCAACATACCCAACACCGACCAAAAGGTTAACGAAGAAACATTGCCCATGGGGTGGGGATAATAGAGGGCAAGATTAAACGGCCAGACGCCCTTCCAAAGATATTCTCCATAGGAGAGGACCATTTTATTCAAGCGATATTCCCAAGGCATGCTGGCCGTATTGGTAATGGCCCCATCCAGGGAAAAGGTCACCAGGGTCAGCATGATGAAGACTGAACTAAGCAAAAAATAAAGCTGTTTTTCCCATAAAAGTTTTTTCCAACCCACGTTCAGTCGATTGAGCGGCCAGAAGTCTAACAGCAAGAGCACAAAGGGCAAGGTCACCCACATGGGTTTGCACAGGAGGCTGGCGCAAAAGGCCAGAACACTCCAGGCCCGTGCATTGTTCACCCGATGGGAACTCCCCTGCCCTTCCTGCTGTAACTGGACATAACCCACATACCACCATAGAGACAACAGGCCAAAAAAGCCGCTCATCACCTCTTTGCGCTCGGTGATCCAGGCGACGGCTTCCACATGTTGGGGATGCAGTGCCAGGACTGCCGCCATCAAGACCGCCAGCCAACCCCGCCGGGTGGCAAGGAAGATCACCTGGTAGAGTAACCAGGTATTGGCCAAATGGAACAACACGTTAACCAAATGAAAATGTCCCGCATCCATGCCCAACAAGGAGGATTCCGCCATATAGGAGAGGCGCACCAGAGGCATGAGGAAGGGATCGGTGGAGGAAAAGGCATAGACTATCCCACGCCAACTCAATCCCCCTTCAATCCATGGGTTATCCGCCACATAGCGGCCATCATCCCAGTTGATATAGTCAAAACCACCTACAGGGGCGTAGAGCCAGGCGGTAACCAACAGCAACAGCAAAAGGCCAAGTCGGGGTTGCACTGTAAAAAGGGGGGAAGCGACCAATGCCATGGTGATCAAACCTTGGTGGAGGGCAAAAAAAAGTTCATGATAGGTACAGTGGATGATATCATGCGGGAGGATTCTAATGTTTTATCCATCCTTACCTTACCAGGAAAACACCATGGCCAACCAGGAAATAAACTTACCCGAACGCCTCACCCCCTTGAAAGGGATAATTGAGAATTTTCATCAGGATCAACAGGTTAAACATTTTTTTGAAGAAATTATCCAACAATTGCCGGTTGTCATGGCGGTGGAAAGATGCAGTCTGTTTCTCCACGACCCGGTGAATCAGCGCATTATGCTGCAATATGGCACCGGCTTGTTGGAACGGGAATTGACCTTGCCCATGGCGGGTTCTCTGGCAGGGGATGTGATTCAAACCGGCATTCCCCGTATTGTGGAAGACTTGACCCCTTTTGAGACCATTCAGAATGAGGTCAAGCAGATGACGGGCTTCCAGACCAATACCATGCTGTGCGTCCCCATTCATCATCCCAAGGGCAACTGTTGTGCCGGGGCCATTCAACTGCTCAACCCCACCGACAATCGCCGCTTTGATATTCAGGATCTCAACGATCTGGCCGCCCTCACCCTCTATTTTCGCCCGCCCATCGAGGAGCTGATTCAACAGCACCTTAAATTTTTGCAAGAATTGGAAAAGAAGAAAAAAAAGGACAAAGCTGGTCTGGTGGCCAGTTTTTTGAGCAAGTGGTTGCCCGTAAATTCCGGGAGCAAATGATCTGGCCATGGATATTTTGTTGGAACTCAACGCCATCCGCTGTCAGCATGGCGACCAGGTGGTAGTTCAGGAACTCTCTCTGCTGGTGCGTAAAGGTGAACTGACCAGCCTGTTAGGTCCCAGTGGTTGTGGCAAGACCACCATTCTGCGCGCCATTGCCGGGTTTTTGCCGCTGGCAGGGGGTGAGATTTTATTGGATGGCCAGGTAATCTCCCGCGCCGGGTTTACCCTGCCACCGGAAAAACGCCAAATTGGTCTGGTCTTCCAGGATTATGCCCTTTTTCCCCATTTAAGTGTGGCGGGTAACGTTGCTTTCGGACTCAATAACCTGCCCAGAAACGACGCCTTGCAACGGGTTCGTCAACTGCTGGCCATGGTAGGTTTGCAGGGGTTAGAGGAGCGTTATCCCCATGAGTTGTCGGGTGGACAACAACAACGGGTGGCCCTTGCTCGCGCCCTGGCCCCCCAACCCCGCCTGTTGCTCATGGACGAACCCTTCTCCAACCTGGATGTGGATTTGCGGGAGCGGTTGCGCCGGGAGGTGCGGGATATCCTCCTAAGCCAGGGGGTTACCGCCATCCTGGTCACCCACGATCAAGAAGAGGCCTTTTCCTGGGGAAACCGGGCAGGCGTCCTCTTTGAAGGTGCCCTGCAACAATGGGGAGAGGTGTTTGATCTTTACCATCAACCCAGCAACCGGTTTGTGGCGGATTTTATTGGTCAAGGGGTGTTGGTTCCTGGTGTCATGGTGGAACCTGATTTGGTGCAAACCAATTTTTGTCGTTTAAGGGGAGATTGTGCCTACCGGCTTGGACAGGGAATACCGGTGGAAGTCTTGCTGCGCCCGGATGACATCATCCCGGTTCCCCATTCAGATATAATCGCCCAAGTGGTACGTAAGGAGTTCAAGGGGGCGGATATTCTCTATACCCTGGCCATGAACGATGGCATGGAGCTGCTCTCCCTCTTCCCCTCCCGCAGCGACCATAAGATTGGGGAGAAGGTCCACATTTGCATCAATCCTACCCACTTGGTAGTCTTTCCCAAAGAGGCATAAATTTTTTTGGCAAGGGGTAACAACGCTTAGAAACTTCCTTGACGCGCTGAATGAGAATTGCTATCATTCAGCAATTGGCAGAAATAAAGGGGAAATTATCACCTTTTAACCAGATGAGAGGATCATTGATCAAATGAAGCGCGCGAAAATGTTCTTTTTGGGATTGGCCTTGATGTTTTCGGCATCTGCCATGGCGGCGGATGAAGAGGTGGTGATCTATTCGGCACGCAAGGATCATCTTATCAAGCCTATTTTGGATGCTTACGAAAAAAGTACGGGAGGCAAGAGTCGTTTTCTCACCGATGATGCGGCTCCTCTGTTGGCTCGTTTGAAGGCGGAGGGGGAAAACACTCCGGCGGACATGCTGTTGACGGTGGATGTGGGTAATTTATGGAATGCCGCCCAGGAGGGTGTGTTGTCTCCTGTTGATTCCAAGACGTTGACCACGAATATTCCGGCCTATTTGCGGGATCCCAATAATACCTGGTTTGGCTTGACCATTCGTGCCCGCACTTTGGTGATTCACAAGGATCGGGTGAAGGAGAACGAAATTTCCACCTATGAGGGGTTGGCGCAGCCGCATTGGAAGAATCGGTTGTGTTTGCGTTCTTCCAAGAAGGTCTATAATCAATCTTTGGTTGCCATGTTGATCAACCGCATGGGGGAGGAGAAGACGGAGGCGATGGTCAAGGGATGGGTGGCAAATCTTGCACAGCCAGTCTTTTCCAATGACACTCAGGTGATGGAAGCCATTGCTGCTGGACAGTGTGATGTGGGTATTGTCAACACCTATTACTATGGGGAGTTGATGGCGAAAAAGCCTGATCTGCCGTTGACCATTTTCTGGCCCAACCAGCAGGATCAAGGGGTGCACATTAATATTTCTGGTGCGGCTATCACCAAGCATGCCAAGCACAAGGCGGCGGCTATCAAGCTGTTGGAATGGTTTTCATCATCGGAGGCGCAGCGTTTGTTTGCTGATTTGAATAAGGAGTATCCGGTCAATCCGGCGGTGGATCCCACCCCAGAGGTATCCGCCTGGGGAACATTTAAGGCGGATACCCAAAATTTGGAAGCGGCGGGTAAAAACCAGGCCAAGGCGGTGATGCTGATGGACCGGGCGGGATATAAGTAAGGGGTTTTCTGACAGGGTTTCCATGGAACGCCCCCTTGATCTCAAGGGGGCGTTGTCATTCCGGGGTCAGGGCGATATGGTTATGGCCGGTCAACTGGTGGTTGTGTTTTTCCAGGCGGTTGACCAAAAGATGAATCAGGCGGCTTTGGATCTTGGTTTGCATTTCTGGGGGAAGTCTTTGGAAGAGATCCCCGTCCAGTTTGAAGACTTTGGCCACCCCGTGGGCAATCACATTGGCGGAGCGTTTACCACGGGTTAGAAAGGCGATTTCCCCGAAGACAGACTCCCGTTGCAGGGTCGCCAGGGGTGCGTTGGGACGGTCATTCATGGTCACCTGGACTTGGCCATCCATGAGGATGAACAGGCTGCGATCTTCATCGCCTTCCCGAATTAAATATTCCCCATCTTGGTAGGTGGCGAAGTAGCTGTCGGTTTCCAGGAGTTTCTGTTTTTCTTCCGTCGAAAAATCTGCAAAAAAAGACAAGTTTTCGATCAGTTTAAGAAATAGCATGGCTTCCTCCCTTGATAATTGTAACGATCCCTGAACCCCATTCCCCGGAGCAAAACTGGGGACAAAGTATGATGTTTTCCCTTCAATTAATCAATCAAATTGCAAGGAGGCTCTTATTTTATCACCCCCCTTTCCCTTCACATTTGTTATGTCCCATTTGTTTGAAGACTGGCTCTTCAAGCAACTCCGGTTTATAGTCTGTGCGGTGTTCAGGAAACAAAGTTAACCAGAACCAAGGCAAACACTGGTATGGAAAACAGGATGATCGGTAAAACAGGATGGACCCTGGCAGCCCTGGCATTGTCCTTGTGCGTGGTATTGCCTTTACTGGTGGTTGCATCTTCCTGGTTAAACAGCGAATGGCAGGTTTGGCAACATCTTTATGAAACCATTCTGGGCCATTTGCTTGTCAACACCTTCATCCTGATGGTGGGGGTGGGTAGCGGCGTGCTGGTCATTGGCACCGGTCTGGCGTGGCTTACCGCCATGTGTCGTTTTCCCGGTCAAAAATTTTTCGACTGGGCCTTGATCATGCCGCTGGCCATTCCCGGTTATGTGCTGGCCTTCACCAGCCTGGGATTTCTTGATTTTGGCGGACCCGTGCAAGGATGGCTCACCAGCCAGTTTGGTCCCAAGGGATATTGGTTTCCCAACATTCGCTCGCCTTTAGGGGTGGTCTCCATCCTCTCCCTGGTTTTGTACCCTTATGTCTACCTGTTGGCCAGGGAGGCCTTTCTGGCCCAGGGACAGCGGATGATGGACGCCTCCCGCGCCCTGGGACGTAACGCCTGGGGGGCCTTTTTTTATGCAGCTTTTCCCATGGCCAGACCCGCCATAGCGGTGGGCGTCTCCCTGGCGGTCATGGAAGCACTGGCCGATTTTGGCGCGGTTTCCATCTTCAACTTCGACACCTTCACCACCGCCATTTATAAATCCTGGTTTGGTCTCTTCAATCTCAATGCGGCGGCTCAGCTCTCCTCCCTCTTGTTGATTTTTGTCTTGTCCGCCATCACCGTGGAACGGGCCATGCGGGGCAAGGCGCGTTATTTTGGCGGCGATGCGGGTAATCCCTGGCGGATTCAACTCAGTGGTTGGCATGCCGGAGTGGCGGTGTTTGCCTGTGGATTCATCTTTTTTCTGGCCTTTTTTCTGCCCATGGGTCAACTCTTGATCTGGGCGGTGCAACAGTTGGACAGGGATTTGGATACCCGCTACTGGCAATTATTGCAACACACCCTGATGCTGGGAGGACTGGCAGCCCTTCTCACCACTGCTGCCGCTTTGATTTTGGGAGTTGCCCACCGTCGGTCGCCAAGCCCGGTCACCATGGGTGCCATCCGCCTGGCCACCCTGGGCTATGCCCTGCCTGGCTCGGTCCTGGCAGTGGGAACCATGATCACCTTGGCCCAACTGGATCGCTGGAATCGTCAATGGGAAATTGGGGTGGTATTGACCGGCAGCGTCGTGGGTCTCTTGTTTGCCTATGGGGTGCGTTTTCTGGCTGTAGCCCATGGACCCGTGGAGAGCGGACTGGAACGGGTACGTCCCTCCATGGTGGAGGCGGCCCAATGTTTGGGAAGTTCCGGCTGGGGAATTATCCGTCGGGTTTATCTTCCCATTCTGCGCCCCAGCCTGCTGACAGCCATTTTACTGGTGCTCATCGAAGTGATGAAGGAGATGCCTGCCACCCTCCTGTTGCGTCCCTTTGGCTGGGATACCCTGTCGGTTCGCATTTTTGAAATGACCTCCGAAGGAGAATGGCAACGGGCTGCCCTGCCTGCTGTTACCCTGGTTCTGGCGGGTCTTCTGCCAGTTGTCCTCCTGATAAAAAAATCTGGTAAACGGAAGCGATAGCGTAACTTTTGCTTTTTTTCCTGCAAAGATCTGTCTATTCAGGTATCCTGAACAGTCAGGAAAGAAGAAATCCTGGTACAAACGATTTGCCGAGGATGGATGACCATGAAAAAACTCTATCTGTTGTTGTCCCTCGCCATTCTGACACAGCCCGATTTACTCTTGGCCAAAGGCAAAAATGACGAAGATCGGGGAAATGACCGCCCTTACGCCCAAGAACGGGATGATCGCTACAACAAGCGGGGTGATCGGCGGCAAGATGATCGTGACTACCGTCGTGAACGGGGAGATGATCGGGAGCATCGTCGTGACCGGAGAGAGGATCGTCGCGGTGATCGTCGTGATGATGGGAACCGTTATCAACAGGATGGTCGTTATCCACAAGATGATCGTTATCAGCAAAATTATGAACAAGGCGATGTACGAGGTGGCAAGGGACTCCCTCCTGGACTGGCCAAAAAAGCCGCTGCTGGCAAACCTTTACCTCCCGGTTGGCAGAAAAAGCTGGCCCCTGGTCAACCCATGGATCCTGAACTAACCCGCTATGGCAGACCGCTTTCTGACAACATGTATCCCAATAGGCCACAAACCCAGGTAGGCTCCACCCTCCTGCAACTGGAGGACAAAGTGGTCCGGGTCAATAATGCCACCAACACCATTATGGAAGTGTTGGACGCTCCCATTAGAACCCGTCGTTAATTTCGGGAGAGTGCATGGTGGTCGGTTCGATACTGAATAACAAATTTGTCCTCTATACCCTGTTGAAACTGGGTGGGGTGATTTTTGCCATCGAACTGGCCATCATGTATCTTTTGCCAGTCTTTCTGCCCGGTCTTCATCAGGGGGTGGAGACTGTTCTGGATGCCTTGCTGGTAACCCTTTTATCTGCCCTGATCTGTCAAAAATGGCTTCCCCTGCTGGCCTCCCCCAAACTGAACGATGGCTCTGACCAGATTGCCACCACTTCAGAGAAAGCTTTGGCCTGGCTTTCACAAATCAGCAAGTTTGCCATCGTGCTTTTTTCCATTGAAGGGGCCATCATGCTCCTGTTGCCGGAGAATCATGCCTCTCTTGGCAGCTATCTGGATGCCTTCATTCTGGCGATTTTTTCACCGCCTTTGATTTATGGAGCCTTTTCATCCTTACGCCATCCCGATGCCGAACCTATTCCCCTTCAAGATTTGGTACGCCCCTTTCTTTTTGCCTTCCTCCCCTCCCTGGCCCTGATGATTTTACTGGGCACCCTGGCCTATCTGGCAGAGGTCCGCACCGGTGAGGCGGTTTTTAAAAAAGAGGTGGATAACCATCTCCAACTGGTTAAGACACAGATTAATCAGCACTTAATCCATTCTATTTCTGATCTTATTCTTCTTTCCAATCAAGATTTTTTGTACATTCCCAGTCCATCCATGGATGCCAGGAAACGGGAATCCATTGAGCATCATTTACGCAATTTTTTTCATATCAAAAATACATACCAAGAAATTTGGTTGATGGACCAAAACCATCAAACCATTGTTAAAGCCACCCATCATGCTGGCCGCGTTCAATTTGATTTTCCTGCGGCAGATTCATCCATGTGGATGTCCAATCTTTCTCTGATGGCCTCGGTGCAGCCCATCATTCATCCTTTGGGCAAAGTGCTGTCTGGCGGAAGTGTGGAACCGGGTCAATTTCCTCCCATTGTCATGGGTGCGCCTGCTGTTGATGAACAGGGTGTCAAGTTGGGACAAGTATTGATGGCGGTTTCCACAACCAAAATGCTTTTGGAAGTGAACGCCATTGCAGAAGAAACAGGTGGCAGACTGGTCATTCATGACAGCCATGGCAAACTGTGGCACGATTCCCAGCCCAATGCCGAACCTCCTTTATTCCCGTCTGAACCATTTTCCCACAGTGAACGCATGGATTCCCTTGCCATCAGCACAGGGCAGGATAATGCGGAAAATGAACGGGATGCCATTGCCACCCGCTATCCCCTCAATGTGGCCATGCCGACGCTGCAGTTGACCCTGACCATCTCTCGGGACCATCTCACCCAATCCTTGCGCCCGTTTTTGACCACCCTCTTTTTCCTTGGAATTATTTTGATCCCCTTATTGGCTCTGGGCAACTGGACCCTGGTTATTGCCCGCTATCGTCATCGACAGGCGGAAATGGCTTTGGTCAAACATGCCAATGAATTGGAACGCATTGTCAATGAGCGGACCCGTCAACTGGTTCACGCTGACCGGCTGGCCACCTTGGGAACTTTTTCGGCGGGGATGGCCCATGAGATCAACAATCCCAATGCCTTTATCGCCAGCAATATTGATTTTCTAAAACTTTACTGGAAGCTGGCCCGTCCCATTCTTGAAAGACATAAGGATGAAGACACCACCGGCAGAATCTCCCGCTTTGCCGACGAGATTGACCAAGCCTTAGGTGGCATTTTGGATGGCAGCCAACGTATTACCAAAATTGTTTCCAGCCTCAAGACCTATTCCAAGGGGGGGATGAATTCGGATTTGGTGGTGTGTCGGCTGTTGGAACCGATCCAGGATGCGCAAAATTTATTGCAGTTCAAGATCAAGAAGGATGTCACCATTTTGTTGGAGGTTCCCAATGATCATGTATTGATTTGCGACCGGCAACAGATGGCACAGGTGTTTGTTAATTTATTGCAAAACTCCATGGATGCCATGGAGGGGAACACCGATCAGAAGGAAATTCGCATCCAATCCACTTTAACCGGGGAGCATTATTGGATTCGGGTGCAGGATAATGGTAGTGGCATTCCCAAGGAGGCGATAGAAAAAATATTTGATCCTTTCTACACCACCAAGGGCAAAACCAAAGGAACCGGTTTGGGATTATCCATTGTTCATGGCATCATTACCGACCATTATGGCCAGATATCCGCCTTTAACCATGATCAAGGTGGAGCCGAATTTTTAGTTATTCTGCCTACCAA
>JADFXB010000131.1 GCA_015233935.1 Magnetococcales bacterium
TCGGCGGCGGCGCGGGCAGCTTCAGCATCTTGTTGGGCTTTTTGGGCTTTGGCCAGTTGGGCGTCCAGCTGAGCGCGCTCTTCGGTGCTCATGGAAGCACAACCAGAGACGATACCACCCAACATGACGGCTCCCAGTACCAAAGCAGACATCTTTACCAGTTTCATTGTGTTACTCTCCTTGACAGTTGGTGAAATAATTCTGCAATGCAGGGTGTCATGAAATAGTCAACTTCTGGTTGATTTCATGACGGTCTAGCGTCATTTGTCCACAACCTGGTTGAGTTAGCGGGCTAATACGCAATTCTCATGCCAGTTCTTGATCCCCCTGACTGACCAACTGAACTAATGCCGTCTGCCACGGGAAAGGAAAACATGCCATCCCTGAACCGGGATATTTTATACAGGATTCGACTCGTTGCAAGCAAAATTTAGCACCTCCCCTGAAAATACTCTGGGATGAGCTGGTGAAATGGTAGCAAATTTTCGCTGTAAAATTCCAGCGTTAATTCTATTATTTTTCCAAAAAGAAACAGTTTTTATCTAACTTATTGAAAATCAATAGAGAATTTTAACGTTGCCGCTAACGTCGCAAAAAGCCAAACATACCCCGCCGGGAAACCGGTTTTTGCAAACGGGAAGGCTCCTCCTCAACCACTCCCCCAGTCGAAGCGGCCACCCAACTCCCCCCCCTCTTCTCCACCGCAAACGCCGCCATCATAGCCTGATGCCCATCCTCATATGGCAACATGTTACCAATCAAACTCTGAATAAAATGATGTCCCGTCTCCGGCTCCCACCCAATCAACACCGGCGTGGGTTTCGGCTCCGTCAATAACAACACCCCCTGCCCCGCCGCCACCCGCCCCTGATCATCCGCAACCAAGGGTGCCGCCGATTGAATGGGCGGTGCCTCCGTTCCAAATGGCGACCAATACACCCGCTCCACCCCCCACGGCGATATCAATAATGCATTGGGAAAACCTCCCGGTGCCGGTACCCCCTCCATCTCCACCTGCAATCCAATCCGCCAATTCACATCCGTGCGACTGCCTGACAATCCATCCAGTATACGCTCCGACGCCACCCGCAACGCCACCGGATCCGGCCAACGACAATCCCAAACCCCCGCCTCCACCTGCTCCTCTTCCTCTTCTTCCACCCCTCACCCTCCCCCATATCCCAAATTCATGTTGCTATTCTTACCATAAAAGGCTATCTTCCCTTCGGTCACCGCTGTCAAGAATAAATTTTCACCAACCTGTTCTGACTATTTCTGTCATGGGTGACAATTTTGGTCACTTTGGGTACGGCATTTTTATAGCAAATACCCCCGATCTGGCCTAATTACAACACTTTCCACCCATTCCAGGTTTGGTACAGTTTTCGCTTATCCCTACTGTGCGGCTTTCCCAATCTAAAATGAAAACGTCATCCGCATCGGTGAACCCCACCAACGGATCAAAAATCAGCCAATACTTTTCAGGAGCTTCTCAACATGATCAAGCACGCCAAAAAACAACGCGGTTTTACCCTCATTGAACTGATGATCGTTATCGCCATCATCGGTATCCTGGCCGCCGTCGCCATTCCCGCCTACCAGGATTACATCGCCCGCTCCCAAGTCTCCGAACCCATCTCCCTCATGGGCGGCATGAAATCCACCGTCGCTGAATGGTTCGCCAACGAAGGCTCCTGGCCTACCCTGGGCACCAACATCAACGTGACCTCTGCTGGTAAATACACCTCTGGCATCACCATTTCCGCATCCAGCACCACTGCCCCTGGCTCCATTACCCTGACCGCCACCATGCGTCCTACCGGTGTTAACGTCAACCTGGCCAGCCAACAAATCAACCTTCTCTCCACCGATGGTGGTGGTTCCTGGACCTGCTCCGCCGCTACCACCCTTGCCAAATATCTCCCCAACTCCTGCCGTTAATGGATGCCGGGAATATCGGACGGTTGTAAAATTTAGTTCTCACAAAAAGCCCGGCCTTGCCGGGCTTTTTGTTTTGGTGCATCCTATCCCTGAAAACGTCACTTGATCATATAATTTATATCGTATCATTCCTCTTTGACAGCACATCACCATGAACAATTCACCTAATCTGTCTACTCTGACTACAGCCATTTCATTTATTTTATTTGGCCTTCTCTACGCCTGCGCACCTAAATCCAATGTTACCGATAATGGCCTAAGTAGTGAATTGCAACAATTTCGCCCATTGCCTGCCAATCGTGAAATTCCACCACCACCGCCCCCGGCCATCTCCCGCGCCCTGCTCCCCCCACGCCCCGGTGACGCCAACCGCTTTCAGGATAACACCGCCCTCACCACCCCCGTGGATATTAAAGTAGACCGGGTCCCCGCCCGCGACTTTTTCATGAGCCTGGTGGAAGGCAGCCGGGTCGGTATGGTGGTCCATCCAGAAGTCAAAGAAGAAATATCCCTCTCGCTACGCAATATCACCCTCAAAGAGGCCATCTTCACCGCTTGCGAAACCTATAAATTTATTTGCCGCCAAGAGGGAAACAACTTCACCATCCTTCCCCACAAACTGGAAATGCGCACCTTTCCAGTAGATTTTCTACCCATCTCCCGTAGCGGTCGCACCCAAACCACCATCAGCTCCGGCCAACATTCCAACAATCCCCTGGTGGACCGCAAACCATTCGTCGGCGACAATACCACCAAAGACTCGGTCAGCAGCGAACTGATCACCGAATACGAAGCCAACTTCTGGATGGACCTGGAATCCAGCCTGCGCGCCCTCATCGGCATGCCCTTGGTGAAACGATACCTCTATCACCGGAGAGACCGCCTCTCCCGGTCTGGTACTGACCTGGGGTCAGAGAGCAAATATTCCATGTCCAAATATGAAGATGGTGCCGAAGAAATGCCCATCTCCGCCATGCGCAACGTCAAATTCTACCTACGGGGCAAACTCTCCGACTTGGACGAAGATGATGAGTCCTCCACGAAACACAAAGGAGAGAAAGAAAAAGATCAACGCATGATCACCGTCAACTCCCAGGCAGGCATGGTCATCGTGCGGGCCTATCCCGATGAAATTGCCAAGGTGGAAGAGTATCTTCGCCAACTCAAAGACAGCATCAGCCGTCAGGTCATCCTGGAAGCCAAAATTTTGGAAGTGGAGTTAAACGACGGCTTTCAATATGGCATTGACTGGCTGGCCATCCACAAAGGCATCAACCAATATCCTGCTCTCGCCTCCGAACCCCATTCCGGTACCACATTTCAGGGTAGTGCCGTCATTCCCACGCCAATACTTTCCAGAGTGGAGGAGCAATCGGGCACCCAAGAGTATAAAACGGTCAACATAACCCCCTATCTGGGCCAAAATGCCTTCACCAATGGTATCAACCGTGGCATGGCCGGTGTCCTTAGCGGTGGGGCTTCCGAGGCCCTCTCCCTGGCGTTACGCTCCCATGATTTTATTGGATTTATCAATCTTCTCAAAAAACAAGGGGATGTCCACGTCCTATCCAGCCCGCGAGTGGCCACCACCAACAATCAAAAGGCGGTGATCAAGGTGGGACAGGATGAAATTTTCATCACTGATTTAACCGTCAGCATAAAAGAAGACATTAACAGAGCTTCCAACGATCAAATCCAGATCAATCCCAAGATGACCCCCTTCTTTTCCGGGGTCTCCCTGGATGTCACCCCCCACATTGGGGCCGACAACATGATCACCCTGCACGTACACCCCATGGTGGCGGAAGTGCGGGATAAGTTGAAAACTTTTACCATCAATAATCAGCCACAAACCTATCCTTTGGCCGTCAGTCAATCCCGGGAGGCCGATAGTATCATCCGGGTGGCGGACGGGGATGTGGCCATTATTGGCGGCTTGATGAAAAAACAGGAAAAATCGGAAGACAACCGCCCCCCCATTTTGGGTGACTTACCCTTAGTGGGCGATATTTTCAGCCATACCAGTAAAAGTTGGGTTAAAAGCGAATTGGTTATCCTGCTGCGTCCCATGGTGGTTCGTCAGGAAGAGGGTTGGCAAAACCATGTGGAACGGGGACATCAACAATTGCAGCAGGTCAACCGGCAACCCGCCACCCCACAGCCAATCACCGGTGGTGTGCCATGATGTACCAATCCTTCTTTGGCCTCCAGGAAGCCCCGTTCTCCCTCACCCCGGATACCCGCTATTTTTATCCCTGCCCCTCCTCCCAGGCTGCCCTCAATGTTCTGTTAGTGGCTTTGGCCAGTGGAGAGGGATTTGTCAAGGTGGTGGGAGATGTGGGAACCGGCAAGACCATGCTCTGCCGTCAAATCCTGGACCTGTTGGGCGACTCCTTTATGCTGGCCTACCTGCCCAATCCCCTGCTTTCTCCCCCTGAACTGTACCGGGCCATCGGCATGGAATGGGGGCTGCCATGGCCCACCACCACCGGCTTGCAGGAGTACCTTCTTTCTTTAACCCAACATTTGGAGCAGGCCGCCCGGCAGGGTAAAAAAGCCGCCCTGTTGGTGGATGAGGCCCAATCCCTGCCTACGGAAACCCTGGAAGCCCTGCGCCTGCTCACCAATCTGGAGACCCAACGCCACAAGGTGATCCAGGTGGCTCTCTTCGCCCAACCTGAGTTGGAACGTCGCCTCCTTACCACCCAAGGTCGCGCCCTGCATCAACGCATCACCTTTTCCTATACCCTGGCAGGCTTGCAGCGTGAGGATGTTCCCCCCTATCTCCACCACCGCCTGCGCACGGCAGGTTGGCAGGGTGAGAGTCTCTTTTCCCACGCAGCCCTGGCGGAAATGGCCCAGGCCAGTCGTGGCATTCCCAGATTGATCAACATTATCACCCACAAGGCCTTGATGAGTGCCTATGGAGAGGGTTCCAAAGAAATCCACCGTCGCCACGTCATGCTGGCGGTAGCGGATACCGAAGCCGCTGGCCCCTCCCTCCCCTGGTGGCAACTGGCCTGGTTGGGATTGCGAGGAGGCTGGCGGCAGGCGATGGCTCCATCACCCCTGCCCCTGCATCAGCCATGAGCCTCATCAACCACATGCTCAATAATTTGGAACGCAGACGGGCAGAATTGCCCGTAGCGGGCTTCAATATATTGCCCACCCCCACCTCCCTCCCACGCCCTTCACTCCACGCCAACTGGATGGTGATCCCCCTTCTCTTGGCCCTGGGCATTGCAAGTTGGTGGTTAATCCCATTGGAAAGCTTGTTGCATCCACCTGTACCTCCATTACCTTCTGTGGAAAAGGTTCAACCGCCTTCATTTCCCGCTTTGCGCCTTTCCAACTATGACGGGAATACCGATACTCTGGACTTGCGACAAAGTCGGCACCTGGCCATCATGGCGGAAGAGCCAACCCAACCCGTTGATCCCATCCAACCGGGGGCATGGGATGCACAACGTCCATCGGAAAAAAATTTACGCAAAAATCTCAAGAGCAATCCCCAGGATCAAAACAGTCGGCTGGTGCTGGCCCGTTCCCTATGGGAAAAACAACGGCAGCAAGAGGCCATCCAGCTCTTGACCACAGCCCTGCCCACCGCCAAAGACAGTGAAGCGGCCCGTTTGCTGGCCCATTTTTATCTGGATTTGGGAGATCCACAAGCCGCCATTGCCGTTCTGGAGGGGTCGGCCAACCGACTTGGCTGGCAACAACGCCTGCAAGTGGAGCAGGATGAGGCCCTTGCCTCTTTTCTGGCAGCCCTCTACCAGGAGCGGGGAGATCATCGCCTGGCCATCCAATGGTATGAAGCCTTGCTGACCGCCTCCCGCACCTCTTCCCGCCACTGGCTGGGACTTGCCCTTTCCCTGGAAGGGGTGCAACGCTACAACGAAGCCTCTCGTGCTTATGCTCAAGCCATGCAACGGGGAGATTTACCGGAAGATTTGCGGTTGTTTGTTCAACAACGCCGCCAACTGTTGGGGCGTTTTCCATGAACGCACCTTTGCCCCCTACCCCCACCTTGTTGGGTGAAGCCCTGCTGGCTGCCGGAATGATCACCCCCAACCAATTACTGGCCGCCCTCAACTGGCAGCAAAACAAGGGGGGTGTATTGGGTGAAGCCTTGACCGCCCTGGGATTCATCCAGCCCGATCAATTGGAACCCTTTCTGGCCCGTCAACGGCGTAAAATGCCCATTGGCCGCATTCTGGTTCAACAGGGGTTGTTGAATGAGGAACAGGTGGCAGGGGTTCTCCACCATCAACAAAAGCACCGCTGCAAATTTGGCCAGGCCTTACGAGATTTGGCTCTCT
This sequence comes from Magnetococcales bacterium, assembly GCA_015233935.1. Classification (GTDB taxonomy): domain Bacteria; phylum Pseudomonadota; class Magnetococcia; order Magnetococcales; family JADFXB01; genus JADFXB01. The sequence continues at coordinate 6,264 of JADFXB010000131.1, forward strand.
TGGATGAGGATCAATTTTTACCCGTACTGGCGCGTCAGTTACAACTTCCCTTACTCACCGCTACCCATTTGCTCCTGGTACGGGAGTCGGCTCATCTGTTGCCAGAAAACCATGCTCGAAGACTCCAGGCGTTGGTGGTGGAAGCCACCTCTTCCCAGGCCCTGGTGGCCCTCACCGACCCCAATGATCTTTTTGTCTATGATGAACTGGTGCGTCTGCTGGGACGACCTGTGCGTCCCGCCCTGCTCCCCTCTTCTCTTTTGCAACAGGGATTGGAACACGCCTATCAGGGAGGTCATGCCCTGGATGGGGATGTGGCCGCCCTGGCCAAAGAGGTGGAACGGTTGGAAGGAGCCGACTCTTCCATCACCATGCAATCCCCCGCTGACATACCTGTTGCCCGCCTGTTACAAGGGTTGCTGGATGAGGCGGTGGTGCGGAATGCCTCGGATATTCATATTGAACCCGATCATGATGCCTTACGTATTCGTCTGCGGGTGGACGGGTTTTTGCAGGAGCGATTGATCCGGGAGGGACAGATTGCTCCTGCCCTGATATCCAAACTCAAACTCATGGCTGGTTTGGAAATATCGGAGCGACGACTGCCCCAGGATGGACGCTTTCGCATCACCGTCCTGCAAAAAAATTTGGACATCCGCCTGGCCACCCTGCCGGTACAGGATGGAGAGTCGGTGGTCTTGCGTTTATTGGATCAATCCGCCAGCCATCTTCAGCTTGCGGGTACCGGTCTGCCTGACGGTGTGGTACGGGGATTGCGCCTGTTGGCCAGGCATGGCCATGGTTTGATCCTGGTCACCGGCCCCACCGGCAGCGGCAAGACCACCACCCTTTATGGTCTGTTGTCGGAGATCAATCAGCCGGGGGTGAAGATTATCACTGTGGAAGATCCGGTGGAATATCGTCTTTCCCGAGTCAACCAGGTGCAAGTCAACCCCAAGATTAACCTCACCTTTGCCCAGGTGTTGCGCCATGTGTTGCGCCAGGACCCGGATGTGATTCTGGTGGGAGAGATGCGGGATGGGGAGACGGCAGAAACCGCCGTCACCGCCGCCATGACCGGCCATCTGGTCCTCTCCACCCTGCATACCCGTGATGCGGTGGGCAGTATCACCCGCATGCTGGACTTGGGGATTCCCGGATATGGTCTGGCCGCCACCTTGTTGGGGGTTCTCTCCCAACGATTGATCCGTCGCCTCTGCCCCGATTGCACCATTCCCTGGCGGGGAGATGGTGCAGATCTGGCCCTGCCTCCCCACCTGTTGGACCTGTCGTCCGGCTCTTGGAAAACCTCACGAGGCTGTCCCCAATGCGCTTCCAGCGGCTATCGGGGACGTCTTGCGGTGGCGGAACTGCTCACCATGACCCCGGAGTTGGCCAGCAGCCTGCGTCACAACGATTTGCAAACTTTCACCACTCTGGCAGGTGCGGGCGGATTGTGGCAGCACGGTCTGCAACTGGCCCGCCAAGGGGTCACCTCCCTGGCGGAAATCGCCCGTCTCGCCCCCATGACTGTGGGAGGTGTGGGAAATGGCTGAATTTACCTATCAGGGTCGTCGGCAAGGTAGCGGTGAGTGGGTGACGGGTACCTGTCGTGCCCAGGATGCCTCTGCGGTTGCTTCCTGGTTGCAAGAGCAGGGAATTCTGGCCATCCGAATCACCCCGCTGCCTTCTTCCACCCTACCCTGGCCATTCTCCCCACGACTGGCCCCGGATGAACTGCTTTTTCTCACCCGGCAATTGGCCGCTTTATGCAAAGCAGGTCTTCCTTTGGCCAGGGGAATCCAGGGATTGGCCGAGTCCGCCATCTCGCCCCTGTTAAAACGCCTGTTGCTGGATGTGCTTTTGGAGTTGCAATCGGGTCACAGTCTGGCCACCGCCTTTGCCTGCCATCCCAAAGTTTTTGATCCTTTGTTCATCAAAATAGTGGCCATGGGAGAGGAGACAGGACGGTTGGAGGAAGCCTTCCAGCAATTACACCACCATCTTTCCCATCAAAAGACCATGCGGCAGCGTTTTGCCGATGCCTTGCGTTATCCAGCCATGGTGGTCACTGCGGTGTTGATGGCGGTATGGGTGGTGGGTATTTGGGTGATTCCCACCTTCAGCCAGGTGTTTTCCTCATTTGGTGCCCAACTTCCCTGGATGACCCGTTTGCTGCTCTCCTTTTCCCACTTTCTCACCCACTATGGAATGTGGGTTTTGCTTTTATTGGTAGCCTTGGCCCTGACCACAGGCTATTTACTCACCACACCAGGGGGACGGCGTTGGTGGCTATCTTTTCTGATGCGCCTGCCAGGATTTGGTCTTGCCTTTCGCCATATGCTGTTGGCCAGGGTTGCCCATGGACTGGCCATGGGAATGGCCTCTGGCCTCTCGTTGGTAAAAACCCTGACCATGGTTGCCGATAGTGTGGACCACCCGCTGGTGGAAGGAGCCATGGCTACCATGGTCCAGCAAGTGGATCGGGGAGCCTCCTTTTCCTCTGCTGCCCAAAGCAGTGGGGTCTTTACCCCGCTGGCTCTGCAAATGATTCACATGGGGGAGGAGAGCGGTCAGTTAGACACCTTGCTGGCCCAAACCGCCGAGTATTATGATTCCGAGTCTCGGCATGCCATTGCCACCTTGCAAACCTATATGGAGCCGATTTTGACCTTACTGGTGGCTCTGTTGGTTCTCCTGCTTGCCATGGGTGTCTTTCTTCCCATGTGGGATTTGGGGCGGGTGGCCTTGCGAAGATGAATAATCGGCTTTCCTATCAACTTGATAATAATTGAGGCGTTACCATGTCCAAGCTTGATCCTGCCGGAAAAGGTGCAAATGCCGGTTTTACCTTGATTGAATTGGTCCTGGTGATCGCCATTCTGGGAATTCTGGCGGCCATGGCCATGCCCCGTTTTGTGGATTTGGGCAAGGATGCCCGTATTGCCACCCTGAAAGG
>JADFXB010000132.1 GCA_015233935.1 Magnetococcales bacterium
GGGTCGTCGCGGATTGCGCCGGGGCTGGTTGCGCCCCTCCTGGCGTGGCGGCTGCTCTATCGCTGGCTTCTGAAAAGATCATAAAAAAACCCCCGCCGGGAACCACCACCCGACGAGGGTTAGCATGCAACATCACACCATCACGCAAACTTGCGCAACACGTCCGCCGGAACCACCTGTTGATGCAGGGCAGCATCATTCCAGGAACCACCCCAAGCCAGGACAAAAAGCTGGGAGTAGTAGAGAATGGGCAGGTTATAGTTGGTGCCATAAATCTGGTTTACCTTGCTCTGATAAACTTCCAGATTCAACTGGCACACCGGGCAGGGAGTGATGACACAATCCGCCCCATTCTCCTGGGCCGATTGCAAAATTTCCTTGATCAGGGCACAGGATTTTTCATTCTCGGAAAAGGCCAGTGCACCCCCACAGCAGGCCACCTTTTTGGGGAAGGGAACCGCTGTGGCACCCACGGCCTTGATCATCTCATCCAGATAGAGGGGATTTTCAAAGCTTTCGCCGTTGATGCCAAAAGGACGGTTGGTCTGGCAGCCCACATAACCCGCCACCTTCAAACCAGTGAGAGGCTTGGTCACCTTGGCCTTCAGGGCATCAAAGCCCACATCCTCGATGAGAATTTCCACCAAATGCTTGACCTTCAAAGAGCCGTCATAATTGAGACCGGCTTCCTTGAGGGCGATGTTGATATCATCTTTGACCGCAGGCTCTTCATGCAACCGCTCATTGGTCTCCCGCAGGGCCAACCAGCAGGCGGCACAGGTAGCCACCACCGTCTTGTCGCCAAACTGCTGCTTGGACAGAGCAAAGTTACGAGCAGTCAACGCCATGCGGGGCAGTTCACCACCACCGGCATAACCGATGGAGGCAGAGCAACAGTTCCAGTCGTCGATTTCATTCAACTTGACGCCCAACATGCGGCACATGGACTGCACCGAATGTTCCATGTTGGCAGCGGAGGCGCGCTTTTCAGAGCTGCACCCTGGATAAAATGCATATTCTTTCATGGGGTCAGCCTCCTTTTTTCTCTTCCAACTCACGGGCCTTTTTCAGCATGGCAGCAAAACCTGCGTAGCCCTTGATCTTTCCCCGGAAGGGAAGAGGATTGAGGCGACCGGCTTTCAGCATGCCCAAAGCCTGGTCCTTCATGGCCAAGCCGTTTTCAATACCCTTGCCCAGACCATCCACAAAATACAAGCGCATGGTCAAACCCGCCTCCCCCACCCGACCGGTGGAAGTGATGTTATCCCAGAAAATCTGGGAGGCAAAACGGGCGGTGGGCTGGCTGGGATCCACTTTGCCTTTTTCGATGGCATAGCGGGCCAAACCATGGACAATGTGGGTAATGGGCAGCCCACGAGGACAACGGACGATACAGTTGTAACAAGAGGTGCACATCCACATGGAGGAGCTTTTGAGAATTTCATCCTCCTTGCCACCACGCACCATTTGGAAAAGTTGTCTGGGAGAGTGTTCCCAGTAGGGGCCAAGGGGGCAAGAGCCGGCACAGACGCCGCACTGCATGCACATTTTGATCCAGTGGCCCATCTCCGAATTTTTGTAGACCTTTTTTGCAAAAGACAGGTCGTAAGCCATGATTTCTCTCCTGTCGGAACCAACCTGGTAAGACCCTCCGGGACACTAGTGCGGCCCGGAGGGTGCAAGACCCGTTAGAAGGGTTTGAAGGGGTTCGCCCCCAATGCTTCCAGCTCTTTGGCGAAGCTATCCACGATACCGGGCAGTCTGTCGGCATCCATGATGTTGACTTCCACCATTTTCACCCGGGTGGGTTCCAGCTTGAGACGACCCAGGGTTTCAGAAATTTTACTCAAGCGAATTTCCGCCAGGGCGGAACCACGCATGAAGTGGCACTGATAATCCTCACCATGACGGCAGCCCATCAACATCACGCCATCAAAACCGGAGGAGAGGGCATCGGCGATCCACACCAGGTTGGTGGAACCCAGACAACGAATGGGGATCACCCGAATGTAGGGGTTCATCTTGCTGCGTTGGAAGCCCACCATATCCATAGCTGGATAGGCATCATTTTCGCAGGCCAGGATCAGGATGCGGGGTTTTTCATCATCCTCGCAGGGGACATCCACCGCTTTGATCATGGAGCCGATCATATCCACCGAATAGTTGGCGAAGGAGATGATCTTCTGGGGGCAGGCCCCCATGCAGGTTCCACAGCGACGACAGCGGGTGGGATTGAATTGGGGATTGCCCTTTTCATCCTCGTTGATGGCCCCGAAGGGACATTCATCGGTACAACGCTTGCATTGGGTGCAACCATTGATATTGAAAGAGGGATAAGAGAGATCCCCGGCCCGTGGATGAACCGCTGCCCCACGAGCGATGGATTCCACCACCTGGATGGCCTTCAGAGCCGCGCCAGTGGCGTCGGAGATGGAGCCATCGATCCCCATGGGACGACGCACCGGACCAGCGGCATAGATACCGGTACGGCGGGTTTCGTAGGGGAAGCAGATGTAATGGGAATCCGGGAAACCCCACTTGATGGAAGGCAGGCTGGGGCCTTGCCGATAGTAGAGGTTCAACAGGGTTTTAAAGCGGGTGGCTTCCCGATCATGGCTGATGGCGGAAGCCTCGTTGGGATCGTAGGTGTCGATATTGGGCACCATGCCAGTGGCCAGAACCACCAGGTCAGCGGCGATGGTCTCTTCAGCCCGCAGCAGTTTATCGTTCACCGACAAGGAGACACCGCCAGAAGAACCCGCAGCCACCTTGGTCACATCCCCTTTGACGAAGACCACCCCTTCATCCTGGGCTTTGCGATAGAAATCTTCCATTTGACCCGGAGTGCGGATTTCCTGGTAGATCACCACGCTGGAGGCTTCTTCCTTATACTGTTCGATGACATACATGGCCTGCTTCATGGTGTAGGTGCAGCAGGCACCGGAGCAGTATTCCAGATGGTTGACATCGCGAGAACCGGCGCAGAGGACGAAGGCCACTTTTTTGGCAGGTTGACCGTCGGACTTGCGGACGATATTACCTGCCTTGGCCATCAACTCGAATTCCATGGCGGTGATCACGTCGGGAGAGGCACCGCGTCCCAGATGGCCCAGTTTTTCCGCATCGTAGGGGGTATAACCGGTGGCGACAACGATGGAACCGATGCGTTCTGCGGTAATTTCCCCATTGACAGAAATGTTCACATCAAACAGACCAGGGGCACCACGGGTATCGGCCACCTGGGCATTTTTGTAGACTTTGATACGCGCGTTGGACTCAACAGCAGAGACCAACTTTTCCAACGGATTGTCCAATAGATCTCGATAGGGGGCCTGCATGGGGGCCAGCTTGTGCATATTGCGCAGTTTGCCGCCCAGTTCTCCCTCTTTTTCCACCAGGACCACGGAATAACCGGCATCAGCGGCCTCTTTGGCGGCGTTCAGACCGGTGACACCACCGCCCACCACCAGGATGGTTTTGGAGAAACCGGGATCCTGGAAGGGTTCTGGGGGATTCATCTTTTTAATTTTGGTGCTGCCGATGCGCAGGTAGTCTTCGGCCAGCATTTGCCGATCTTCCTTGGCGGTGGCATCCCCTGCCTTGATCTCCTGCACCCACACCACCTGCTCACGCAGGTTGACCCGATCCATCACCGGGGTGCCGAAACGGAAGGTTTCCGCATGGACCCGTTGGGAACAGGCGGCGATAATCAAGGAGTTGACCCCTTCGGTTGCCATGTCGTTTTTGATCATGGCAACCCCTTCCGGGCTGCATAAATAGTTGTGGTCCTTGACCACTGGAATCTTCTGCTCTTTGGCGGCCACTTTGGTCAGTTTGGCCACATCCAGGGCCTCGCCAATGCCACAGCCGCTACAGATGTAACAACCGATTTTCTTAGGTTCCATGGTCACTCATCCTTTCCCTTTGGCCATCGACTGAATCGCCTTGAGGCTGGCCGCCGTGCTGGATTGTACCGCACTGGCCACATCCAGCGGAGAGGCAGAACAACCGCTGGCGATGATGCCATTGCCCTGATTGACCACAAAGCGGTAATCGTCATACTGCATGCCCTGGGCGGGGACGTTGTCCACCGAGGGTTGCATGCCGGTGGCCAACACCACCAGATCATAGGCGTCGGCGTAACGGATGCCGGTCAAGGTATTTTCACCGATGACAATGGGATTGCCGGTGGCGGCATCTTCATCGATACGGGCGGGTTTGGATTTGATCCAGCGGATACCGGGATCCTTTTCCACCTTTTTCTGGAAGCCTTCGTAACGGTCCATGGCTCGCAGGTCGATGTAGTAGATGGTGACTTCTGCATCGGGATATTGTTCCCGCACATAGGTGGCCTGTTTCATGGAGGCCAGGCAGCAGATGCGGGAGCAGTAGGCCAGATGGTTGTGATCACGGGAACCGGCACATTGGATGAAGGCCACCCGCCGGGCTTCTTTGCCATCGGAGGGACGCACCAGTTTGCCACCGGTGGGACCGAAACGACTGGCCAGACGCTCGAAGCGCATGTTGGTAGTCACATTGGCAAACCGCCCGAAACCGTAGGGATGAATCTTTTCGGCATCGTAGGGTTGCCAGCCGGTAGCCCAGACGATGGAGGTCACCGGGACTTCCACCGTTTTGCTGGTCATTTCCGGTTCAATAGCCCCCACTTTACACACCGACACCAGCTTTTTGGCCTCATCGCTTTTGGCGAAGTCGGCATCCATGATGTAGTGGTGGGGGTAGGCGGATTCGTAGGCGGAACGAATGGCCTTTACCTTGCCCAGGTTGAAATTGAACGGATCGTCCACCTGGGTTTCACAGGCTTTGCTGCAATCGCCGCAACCGGTGCATTTTTCACTGACAAAGCGGGGGTTTTGCCGGATACGAACCCGGAAATCCCCTTCCTGACCGGTGATTTCTTCCACTTCCGCCATGGTAAGAACACTGATACGCGGATTGTTGCGGATGCGTTGGAAGTTGATTTCCAACCCGCAGGCCGGGGTACAGAGTTTGGGGAAGTATTTATTAAGTTGGGCAACCCGTCCACCCAGGTACGGGTTTTTCTCCAACAGGAGCACTTCGTGCCCCACTTCGGCAGCTTCGAGAGCAGCGGTCAAGCCGCTCATTCCGCCGCCAACCACCAGGATCGTTTGGCTTGTGGCTCTGCCATCCGCCATGATTCACCTCCGGTCGTCGATTTCCTGTAATAGGAACCACCCATGAAAGGGCATCGTCCTTGCGGACAAGTCCGATGCACACACCCCTCATCCCGCTCACCATCGGCATCGATGGCCCTTTTGGGAATGTATCTCTTTGTATTCTAAGAAATAAACGGCCAACCGCAGCCAATTTTAGAATCTACTAATACTCTAAACCTTTAAAATAGGCCAATTGTAGGGGTAGCCACGCCAACTTGCAACCCACTTGATGCATTTCTCAATAAAAAATTATTATTTGGAAGATCAAACTGGCTTTATGGCGGGTGGGGAATCCGGGCTGGGGCAGGGCTGGACGGCTGGCAGCCATGGTAAAGAAATATTGTCAGAATAGGCAGGTGCTTGTATAGTGGAAGGCAGGCAAGATTTCCCTCATCAAAACCTGGTCCACCATTGACATGAAGGGGGTCCCATGGATTTCAACACCCATATTATTCGTGATCCTTCTATTTGCGGCGGTGTTCCCGTTATTAAGGGAACGCGGGTGACCTTGCGTACCATTTTGGCCAGTCTGGCAGAAGGAAGCTCCCCAGAGGAAATTGTGGCAGCTTTTCCTTCTCTGACACTGGAGGATGTTCGTGTTGTCATTGCCTTTGGGTCTGTTTCTACGGCATAAATGACATGAAATAATTGTTTTTTTCTCTATCCTTTCCATCCATGTAATAACATGATCTTTCACAAAAAAACCCGGCCAGAGGCCGGGTTTTTTGTACTTCCCAAACCACCGCAAGATTATTTGCGGGAGGTTTGCAGTTCCACGCGGCGGTTTTCGGCGCGGCCAGCGTCGTTGTCATTGCTGGCAACCGGCTTGGTTTCGCCATAACCCTTGGCGGTGAGACGCTTGGCATCCACACCGGCTTTGATCAGGTAATTTTTCACGGCGTTGGCGCGGCTGTCCGACAGTTTCAGGTTCGCGTTATCGGCACCCACGTCGTCGGTATGACCACCCACTTCCACATTCACATTGGAATTGTTCTTGAGGATCGTGGCCACGCCATCCAGGATGGAGCTGTACTGGGGTTTGATCACAGACTTGCCGGTGTCAAAGTTGACACCTTTCAGAACCCAGCAACCCTGAGCGTTGACCGTGGCACCTTTGGGGGTGTCGGGGCATTGATCCTTGTCGTCGGTGACGCCGTCGCCATCGCTATCCAAGGGGCATCCCACCGCATCCACCTTGACACCACGAGGGGTGCCGGGGCATTTGTCCTTGTCGTCATAAACGCCATCACCATCCGAATCCACCGGGGCCGGCGCAGGAGCAGGCTTGGCGGGTTGCGGGCAGAAATAGCACTGGGTACCCATGGCGGAAATGCCACGATCACCCGCATGAGGATGCCATTGCACCCAATCATTGGCCAGGGCAACGCCCGCGCCAGCACACAAGGAAAGCACACCAACGGCCAAACCGCGTTTCAAAACACTCTTGATCATACCACCTCCTGATTGCAATTCGGGTAATTCCCCCCTACATTGAACGAAAAATAACAAAATTGAATGTACTTTAGACTGTCTTACTACAGCTTAAATATAAGCTTATGAAGATTAAATATTTTCCAATTCTACAATTATTTCACCAACCCGTCAATCAAATTCGCAAAACCTGAAAATCAGTCCCCTCCCCCATCACCGCCACCACCATCGCCACCGTCGCTACCACCCCCATCCCCATCCTCACCACTCCCCCCATCACCGACGCCAAACCAACTGCTGCTCCGGTCATAATCCCATGGTGTAGAGTTGTACAAAGAAGAAATAGTTCCATAGATGGCCAGGTGCAGTTCCTGCCAGGGAAGGGCAAAAGGCAACCAGGGAAGGGCGGCGGTCAATCCATAAACAGCCACCAACAACAAGGGATCCACCAACACATCCGATATATCTCCTTCTTTTAGCGAAGGAACAAAAATGGATAATTCTTCATTCACCGACCTTAAAAAACGCTTACCCCGTGAGGTGACCACCTGCCGTTGCCAAGGCTTCAAAACCAGTAGCAAGAAAAAGCCGACGATCAACAAAACGGATCCCAACTCCTGCTTGCTCTCTGAGGAGGAGGCCAGCAAAGCGGCGATGGCCAGGGCAGCAAGACCGGTCTGGGCCAGCAGGGTGGCTCTACCGGAGGCCCCCCGCAACAATCCCCAAGCCACCAAAGGTTGCTCCTGGCTCAACAACAAGGAACGATTTTGTTTTTGCAGGGTGTTATCGTTCAACAGTTGGGAAACGGGGGTGGGCGTGCGTAAATGACGATGCAGCAGGGAGACCAGCAAAGGGGTATGGTCAGGCAACTGCCCCGGCAGACTGGTTGCTACTACCCCGCTGCCAGGCTCATGGCGTAACTCCATTAAATTTTGTTTCGACAATCCAAACAGTGCCACCTGTACCGCCGATGGCCACCCACCCCGCAACCAGGCCAAATCAAGAGGGGGGACCTGATCCATAGTGGGCAATGGGCCACTGTTGCGCTGCCACCAACCCCACAAGACCCACAAACCGACGGTGATCAATAGGACAACTTCCATGCCCACCCCCTGGTAAAGGTCAATGTCCGGCGGCCTTACCCATTTCAAACACCGGCAAGAAGGTGGCCACCATCATGCCTGCGATGGCAACACCGATAAAAACGGTCAATACCGGGTTGATCAACCCGGTCACCACGGCAATTTCATTATCCAGCAAATTTTCAAAATATTCAGCCGCCGAGATGAGCAATTCCGACAGATTGCCCGACTCCTCGCCAGCAGAAATCATTTGCAGGACGATACCACTGAAAACTTGATGTTCTCGAAAGGCCTCCGAGATGCCGCGTCCCATTTCAATATCATCAATGATCTGGAAGAGAACCTCTTCCACATAGGCGTTGCCGCAGGAAAGGGCGGATAGTTCCAAGGCTTTCAACAAATCCACTTCGTTGTGCACCTGCACCCCCAGGGTACGCATGAAGCGGGCAAGGGCACCGATGCGCCATAAGCGTCCAACAAAGGGCAAATCCAGTTTGTATTTATCCCATAGATAACGTCCATCCTTGGTGGCCAACCAACTGATGGCGGCAGCCACAAGCACCCCGATGACGATGAAGATCAACCACCAATAACTTTTCCAAAAATCACCGATGGCCAACAAAATCTGTGTTGGACCCGGCAACTCCCGCTTGAAATTTTCAAACATTTTCTGGAAGCGGGGCAGGATGAAAAAAACCTGAGCATTGAAGACCAGGAAAAAGGCCACCAGCATGAAAATGGGATAGGAAAGGGCGCTGCGCACCTTGCGGCGCACCTGGTCGGTCTTGGTGAGAAAACCGGACATTTGATGAATGGATTCACCCAACCGCCCGGAGGCCATTCCGGAACGTACCACGTTGACGAACACATCATCAAAAATATTGGAATGCCGGGCCATGGCATCCCCCAGATCGATACCATGTTCCACATCGTCGGTGATTTCCTGAATCACCTCCCGCAACCCCCTGTGGGGGGTTTCATCGCCCAGATTGCGCAAAACATCCACCAACGCCAAGTGACTGCGCAACATGGAGGAGAATTGATTGGTAAAAATCAACAAATTGGTCAGATCGACACCGGCCATGGCAACTCTTTCGACAGCGTGGCCCGCCGCCCGTCAAAGAAGACGAGCAACTAGGGACTTATTCACCCAGAACCCGAATCACTTCCTGGAAGGTGGTGACCTCTTCCTCCACCAGTTTCAATCCATGGGATATCAGAGTGGTCATGCCGCTTTCCTTGGCATGGCGACGCAGATGGTCGGCATTGAAATCGGCGGACATGATGATGGAACGGCATTGATCGGTCATTTCAAACAGTTCAAACACCGCCTGCCGCCGGGTATAGCCGGTTCCCCGGCAATGACGACATCCCGCCCCCTGCACATATTCCATATCGGGATCGATGAGGATGCCCAAAGTCTGGAGACGCTCATTGGAAATGCCGTCCTTGTAGAGCAACTCC
>JADFXB010000133.1 GCA_015233935.1 Magnetococcales bacterium
AGGATTTTACCAGGGATACCATGGGCTACTATTGCAGTATGGCTCTGGTGGAACACGACGGCCCCAAAGGACAGGTGCATGTGGCTGGGGAACGAGACCCCTTGTGGTTTTCCAATGTGCGGGATGCGGTGACCTATTTAAAGGGTGAAGGCTCCACCCGTCGTATCCGTGCCTTTTACGTCAACGACATGAGCCAGGCCGCCTGGGAAAAACCCGGCCCCTGGATGGATGGCTTCACCGCCTCCTTTGTGGTGGACAGCCGCCAACAGAGCAGCATGGGGGATGGGGAGTGGATTCCCTTTGCCAACAAGCAGGCCGCCGAAGCCTTTATCCAACAACAGGGTGGCCGTCTAGTCTCCTTTGATAAACTACCCAACCCCTCTTGATGCCCGGTTAGAAGATAGACTGAAAAGTTTTGGTGCCACCAGAACGTGATGACTCCTGGTTGGCGTAGACAAATTCAGTCTGAAAGCGTTCGGCCCCCTCAGGGGGATTGATGAAGATAGCCACCAAGCCCAGCTCTTTTTTGGGATAGACCTTGGGAGGCTTCATCCGTTTGGTATCCCCCTGCATGGTAATGATGGTACGCAAGGTGTCCTGGGTGCCCTCCATATCCTTGTCGGTGAGCAATCGCCCTGGAACCACAATGGTTTCTGCCACCGGCTTGTTTTCCTTATTCATAATGATCACCTTCACCAGTGGCACCACATGGGCAATACTGGTGGTATTGAGAATACTCCCTTCCACAATCAATAATTGGCCATAATCCTTTTCCACCCAGCGGGATTCCAAGGAGACAATGCGAAAAGAGTTATCCATATCAAAACTCTTAAACTCCAGCCACTCCCGCATGCCCGTATGGGTATAGAGAACACTGCCGATCAAGACCACCCCCAGGATACCCGCCACCAGCCACAGAATGGGGCCTAAGGGACGGGATTTTTTTTCCTGATAGGAGGCCCCCCTGGACATGGAGGGCGGCGGTTCAGGATTGCGGGCACGAGCGGGAATTAAATCTTCATCTTCATCGTCATCATCGCTGGTGAGACGCTCCATGGGTTTGTTGTTGCCCCGCAAACCCAGACTGCCAAGGGCCTCCTCTTCATCGTGGCTCAGACCGGGATTGAAGCCCAGAGAGGCCAGTGCCTCCTCTTCATCGCTGGACAACCCACCCCCTCCCCCCGACGATTTATTGCGGGAGGCGACAAAGGTTTCCGCATCCAAGTCGATTTCATCTCCTTCCCGGTTGCTCTCCAGTTCGGCAAAAATGGAGTCCAGATCGGGTTCCAGGGGAGTTAACGATTTGGCTGGTGGTTTGTTTTCCTTTTTGTCCTTTTTAGGATTGGCAATTAAAGTGGGCAGATCATCCATGGAGGGGTCAACCTCTTCCAGGATGATGGATGGATTGGTGGGATGTTTGTCCCCCTCATCGGGATAGGCCTCTTCCAGCATGGAGATGAGGGTGTTGGCTTTGGCAGGTGGCTTGGCACGGGGGGCTGTGGGGGGCAAATCCTCCTCTTCCATGGCCTCCTGCTCTTCCAGGGCCATGAGGGTTTCGTCACTAATGCCCATTTCCTTGGTAAAGTCATTTTTTTTCGCCTGTTGGGCAGCCCCCGCTTCGGCGGTATTTTTCAACAGACGATCCAGATCATCTTCTGACAGGCGGGTATTGGCCTCTTCCTCCTCCTGTTCAAAGTCGTCCCCCATGCCAAAATTGAAGACGGTGGCTTCCAGAGATTTATCTGAAACGGGCTTGGCAAGAGCGGGTGGTGGGGCATCCACGGGAGGTTTTTCCGCATCGGCAAAGCCTATGACGGTATTGGTTTCAAATTGATCAAAATCCTCCTCCATGACCGCTGGTGGGTTGGTCACCGGCGGTTTAGCGGCGGGAGGCTCCTGAAAAAAAACGTTTTTGCACTTGGAGCACTTCAGCTTTTTGCCACTGGGCAGCAAAAGCTTTTCAGCCACGTCAAATCGACTGCTACAATGCGGGCAATGGACAATCACCGAATAATACCCCCTCCTCAATTGCCTGGTCCAAGTGGCCATACGGCGGATATGAGACGCCAGCCAATGTTATTATAACAGCCATTGTCCTTCCTCTCCAGATCCACGTTGAACCTTTTTTCTCTTTTAAATGGAATTCTTGTGCATCGTCCGCCTAATGGCTACCATGAGGGAACTGGCAGTGCAGATTTGGTATTGAGGAAGGGTATGATTCGATTTCATCAGGTGAGTATGCGTTATCCCACCGGGTATGTGGCCTTGCATAAGGTCTCCTTTCACATCCCCCGTGGAGCCTTTCGCTTTGTCACCGGCCATTCGGGGGCGGGCAAGACCTCCATTCTCAAACTGATCTATCGGGCAGAACTGCCGGTGGAGGGTGGGGTGGTGGTGGATGGGCGCAATGTGGAACAACTCACCCGGCGGCAAATTCCTTTGTTGCGCCGCTCCATCGGGGTGATTTTTCAGGACTATAAACTTTTGTATGATCGCACGGTGTTTGAAAATGTGGCCCTGGCCATGGAAGTTGCCGGTCATGAACCGGCCCGCATCCCTGGACAAGTGGTGCGAACCTTGGAAAAGGTGGGTTTGAAAGATCGGATTCACCATAATCCGGTGGCCTTATCGGGTGGTGAACAACAACGGGTAGCCATTGCCCGTGCAGTGGTCAACCACCCCCCGTTGGTGATTGCCGATGAACCTACCGGTAATCTGGACAAGACGACAGCACGTCAGATCATGGATTTATTTACGGGTTTGCATCAGCAGGGGGTCACCATTCTGCTGGTCACCCATGATTTGGAATTGGTATCGGAGATGGCCCATCCCAGGATGGTCATGGAAGGGGGACGGGTGGTGGCACCCTTTCCTGCCCAAGAGGGGGAAGCGTGAAAGATCGGGTTTGGATTGTCAAACGTCGTGACCCGCCACCGCCGCCACCGCCAAAACGGAGTAGCCTGGGTTTTTTTAAACGTTCCCTGCGTAAGCAGGAGGTATCTGCAATTCGCACCGGGGATTCCAGCCCGGTGCCCACGGGCAGTTTTCATCGCCGATCCATGCGCCGAGCCTGGCGACAGTTTCATGAAGGCTCCCTCTCTCATTGGACCACCACCCTTATCATTGCCCTGGCCTTGACCATTTATGGGGCCTTTTCCCTGCTGCTCACCAATGTGCAAACCTTGATGGAAAGCTGGCGCGGGGAAAATGTGGTGACCGTTTTTTTACAGCCCAAGGCCAATCCAGAACAGATTGAAGAGGTGCGGAAAAAATTAGCCGACAAGGTGGGAACCCTTCAGATTGTCCCCCCGGAAGAGGCCATGGGTCGTTTGAAAAACATGCTCAGTTCCGAGGCCAATGTATTGGCCGAATTGGAAGAAAATCCTTTGCCCTACTCCCTTGAGTTTAAAATGTCCCTGGAGGATAACCCGGCCCTGGAAAAATTGATGGGGGAGATCAATCAGTGGAAGGGGGTGGATGGGGTTTCCTATGACCGGCAGTGGGCCAAACGATTGGATGCGGTAATTCAGGTCTTTCGTTATGGCGGGATGGTGTTTTCATTTTTGCTATTGTCTGTGGTGGCCTTGATTATTTCCAATACGATAAAACTCACCATCATGGCCCGCAGCAACGAGTTGGAGGTGATGCGTTTTATGGGGGCAACCGACGCCTTCATCAAGACCCCCTTTATTTATGAAGGCATTCTGCAAGGGGTTTTGGGTGCCATACTCTCTTTGGTTTTGACCACCCTGTTGTGGCTGGGGGCAAGGGAGGTGGTGATCGAACTGGGCCGCGCCTTCGCCTTGAACCTCTTTCTTCATCCTTTACCCTATCCCCACTTGGCCTTTATTTTGGCCCTGGGTATACTGTTGGGATTGACGGGGGCGTTGATATCTGTTTCCAGGTTTTTGAAGGTTTAAGCCTGGCCCTTGCATATATAAAAAAGGATGGCAATGACCAATCATTCAACCAATCCGGTGATCGTCAAACTACGCAGGCTTGAAATAACCAATTTCAAGGCCATCAATCACTTTGTCATGGATTTTCCCCAACCCAACATGGCCGATGAACCGGATATTTTTGCCATGGGAAGTCAAAATGGAGTGGGTAAAACCTCCATTTTGGAAGCTATTTCTGTATTGATTTGGGGAATTTTTTCTAGCGTGAAGGAAATGGAACTAAAGTCTGATCATCCACCACCTTTATCTGAATTACTGGTACGTGCTGGTGCCGAATTTGCGCTTATTCAAAGCCTACTATTCGTCAATAATAAGATTTATGAGTATTCAATTAAAGTTCTTCTGAGTGGTTCCATCATTATTAATAATGATAATATGAAAGAATGTTTTCCTTCCGAAATCATTCCATTATTGAGGAGCTTAAAAAAATTTTTCTCCAGCTTTCTTGGATACGATACTGAACCGGTGATTCTTCCTTATTGCTTATATTTTCACAGCTATCGTAAAGTGGCTGAAGGAAATCTTGAAATGGGGATGTTGATTAATGGATCGAAAGCAACCGAAGCATCTAAAATTAGCGTTTTTAAACAAACAGTTCTCTATGCATTAATGAATCAGGCAAATCTTTTTGATGTCCCAGACCAAAGCCTGTCAGCAAACGTTGTGGATAAGTTAAACAGTCTGATCCATTTTTATGCAGACGGCAAAATAGATAAATTGCGCCCCTATGCAGACAACACCCTTGAATTTCGCATTTCCCCCACCCATGGTGGTCCTTCTTATTCCTTTGACGGTTTAAGCTCTGGCCAAAAAGAGATTATTTCCACCCTTTTCCTGATTTGGTACTACACCCATGATCAACCACGAATTGTTCTTATAGATGAGCCGGAGTTGCATCTTAATTTGGAGTGGCACCGGCATTTTGTTCAGCAATTAGTCAAACTGGTCCCGGAAAACCAATACATACTGGCCACCCATTCCGAGGATGTTTTTGACTCGGTGGATCAAGATAGGCGTATTTTATTACAACGCGACCAACCCTCTTCATGAGGGAGTGGTAAGGATGCACTCAGTTTTGGCGTGGGATGCTGGCAGGATCGGATAAGGGGAAAAAAAGTATTGGCAACCGTCATCAGCAATTGTTTCAAGGTGCACAACATTGAAGGCAACGCTTTGCAAGGCAAAGAAAAAAACAAATATGTCATCAAAAATTTATTAAACCTGCCCCTGGACCAACAGCCCACCGATTTTCAACAATTACGGCAATTGGTTCAAAAGCAGGTTCAGGCTAGCCCCTAACTGGCCTTCCCCCTTCAATGATTTTCCTGCCACTGGCGAATCATTCTGGTCAGGTGCTCCGGCAAGCGGCTGGGACGAAACGTGGCATCCACGCAGGCAATGCGTACTTCCGCTGCAATCAACACCTTCCCCTCCCGCAACAACGCTTGATGAAAATGCAAGCTGGCGTGGCCCTGGCGAGAAATGGTAACGGTGGCAGAGAGCAGATCATCCAGCACCGCCGGAGCCAAAAACCGTATCTCCATGGTGGAGACGGCAAAGCGCAAGCCCGTCTCCTGGAAATAGTGCTCCTGGTTGATTCCCAAATGGCGCAACCATTCGGTACGTGCCCGTTCAAAAAAATTCAGGTAGCGGCTGTGATAGACCACCCCGCCTCCATCGGTGTCTTCGTAATAAATGCGAATGGGCCAGTGAAAGGTGTTCAAAAGAGGGTTCCTTGTACGCGACGATGGGGACGAGCCAAATGGGCATAAGCCAGGGCGGTGGCCCGGCGGCCACGGGGGGTTCGTTCAATAAATCCCTCCTGCAACAGGTAGGGTTCAATCACATCTTCGATGGTGTCCTTCTCTTCCCCGATGGCAGCCGCCAGGGTATCCAGCCCCACAGGACCACCGGCAAATTTATCGATAAGGGATAACAAAAACCGCTGGTCCATGCCATCCAATCCCCTATGGTCCACCTCCAACAGACAAAGGGCACGATCTGCCGCCTCGCGGGTGATGACGTTGCCTGCATAGATTTGGGCAAAATCCCGCACCCTTCGCAACAGCCGATTGGCAATACGCGGGGTGCCACGGGAGCGACGTGCAATTTCTTCCGCCCCCTCAGGTGCCACGGCGATGCCCAGCAATTGGGCTGAACGATGGACAATGCGGGTCAACTCTTCCACCTGATAAAAGGCCAGACGCGCCAGAATGCCAAAACGGTCCCGTAAAGGCGAGGTGAGCATGCCGGCACGGGTGGTGGCCCCCACCAGGGTAAAACGGGGCAGATCGATGCGTATGGAGCGTGCAGCCGGTCCTTCCCCGATGAGAATATCCAATTGAAAGTCTTCCATGGCGGGATAGAGGATCTCTTCCACCGCCGGGTTGAGGCGATGAATTTCGTCCACGAATAACACATCGCCTGGATTCAAATTGGTCAACAAGGCTGCCAAATCCCCAGCCTTGACGATGACTGGCCCGGAGGTGGTGCGCAATCCCACCCCCATCTCCTGGGCGATGATTTGGGAGAGAGTGGTTTTTCCCAGTCCGGGAGGACCGAAAAACAGGACATGATCCAGGGATTCGCTTCGCTGCCGGGCGGCGTTCAAGAAGACTTCCAGGTTGGCCCGCAACTGTTCCTGCCCTATAAACTCGGCCAGTCTTTTGGGTCGCAGCCCGGATTCGGCGGGAGCTTCCATGGCGTCGGGCTGGGCCGAGAGCAAACGGTTATCTTCGTCGGTATTCATGGGGAACCTGTCGAGAAGATCAAGGAGGGACCACCCGAATTATTTGCTTGTTGTGTTTTTGCCCGCCAGCAGGGCTTGCAGGTTGGCAAACGGGTTGTAAGTGGAATGATTGACCTCCTCTTGCTGAAGTTTGCTGGGGCCGAGGGCGGCGTGGCGCACATATTTTTCATGTTCTTGGTCATGGCAATAGATACACAGATTTTCCCAGTTAGATCCGTCCGGCGGATTGTTGTCATGATTATGATCTTTATGATGAACTGTTAATTCCGTTAAATTTTCTTTGCTAAATTCCCTGCCACAGCGGGCACAGACCCATGGGAAGAGGCGCAAAGATTGTTCTCGATATCCTTGCAAGCGCACCTCGGCCTGGTTGATGGCCTGATTGGCGATTTGATCCAGGACTTCTGGACGATTTTTTCCAGGTTTGGGACGTGGAGGGCGATAGGAGGTATTGGCCATGGCAAGACTCCCTCTGGAGAAACTGTTAAATGAAACATTAAAGCACACTTGCTGGCAAAAAACACCCTGCGGTCACACACAACTAATATTTACTATTACACATGCAAATATTATTATAAATTTAATATATTTTCATCTTTTTTCCAATCAGGCATAACTGGCCCCTGCTTGGGCAAGGATCGTTATGACTGACTAGTCATGAACATTAGTTCATTTAACCTCTTTGGAAGGTGAGCAAAGGTGCGGTGGTGGAGAGGGGAGGATAGGGTTGGTGAGTGATGGCAAGGTTCTTTTTCAATTAGTCATAAAAGCGTGCCTATGGATAACATGGAAGAAAAATTAAGTTTATTCTGTTTTTCTAATTCACACCAAATTCAAATTTAAAGAGAGGAATGGCAAAAAAGTAAATGAAGCCCCATGAATACTAATTATCGAATTAAAATATTTTGCACGCGTTTTACCAAGTTTGGCAGGGCCTTCTTTACGGAAAATTTCGACATTAACTATTAAGTAATGTAACAAGACATATCAGAAATTCAGGTAATTTTTATTCATCTTCATGATTCAATGTTAGCTATTATTTTTCCATTCCGTCCTTTTTTTGCTAATATTGACATTTTATTGAAGGTTAACGCCATTAATAACCTCCCAATAAATGTGAATAACAATACTGTAACTCACACACATCATCAAATATTCTGCTTCTCTGCCCTAAATAATCGTCTGCATGATAGTTAAATGAATGGAAAATATTACTATCCTGATGCTTAGGTTGGGCAATCTGCTTTCTGGATCATATTATACAGTTGCAAAAGCATCCAAATTCGGTTATTTTGTCTGTTAAAGGAAAGATGTGGGTGCAATGATAATGGCTGTAAACAGCTAAGGGTGTATCCTTAATTTTATCGATACCCCACCTTATCTTCAGTACCCTTTCGATTTCCAACAGTAATCTGTCAATTATGGATACAGTTAACCCTTGTCCAAAGCCATTCAATGAGTGAATGATAACTACCCAATGCAGCATCCCTCTTTCAACACCAAACCAATATTTAACACCGGAGCAGGCTACCCCCGCCTCCAAACTCTTTCTGCCAGGAATTTTACCAGGATGGATATCCCACTCTTTACCCAATCCCCACCCAACACCCGTTCTCGCCGAGGCATTTCCCAGGCTACAACCAGAGAGGTGCGAAAACCCTCTAACAATAGTTCAGGTTTTTCCTTTCTACCCACGTTAACGGCAGAAATCAATCTGTAGGAAAATGGATGAATCAGCAAAAAACTATTGCTCATATGGGATAACTCTATTATAACTATCATCAGAACTGACCATGAAACAGGCCGCACCATGATAAACCCCTCTGCACCCCAAATGAAGACAGCCCATTATGACACTCTGCCGTCTAATTGCCTAACTCATGGAATATTTATTATTTATTTTTTCAAAGATCACTGCCCTTTGCACCTTCCCAAGATACCTCACGGAGGTGAATCTTGTTTTCAATATTGACATCCGCTTTCTCTCAATCGTTGCCCCTAACGAGACCATGAGTGAGCCACAATCCCTTATCACCCCCCATCGGCGATAAGAAACCAACCACCCTCATACCCATAAAGAGTAACCACCATGATGAAGTTGAGCGACCGAATCCAAACTTCCCGTAAAAATGCCGGCTTTACCCAAAAGGAGTTAGCCGACCGCGTGGGCATCAGCCAAACCGCCATCCATAAACTGGAATGCGGACGCTCACGCTCCTCCCGCCGTACCGTCGCCATCGCCATCGCCTGCGGCGTGGATCCCATCTGGCTGGAAACCGGACGGGGCGATATGATCAGCGGTATGGTCAATACCAGCTTTCGCAGCGAAAGCATGCGCGTGGGCGAACCCGACGACAGCCCCTACCTCCTCCCCCCT
>JADFXB010000134.1 GCA_015233935.1 Magnetococcales bacterium
GAATGGCCCAGGTGGTATCGCCCATTTTCAAGGGGGCATAGGAGGAGAGAACCGGATTTCCGTTATAGTCGATGATGATGCGGCTGTCGGTTTTTCCTGCCAGGGCTTCTCGTGAGCCTTGGGTGTCCACGCCATTTTTTTCCACGCTTCCAGCGAAGGAGGCTTTCACTGTATGGCCGACTTTATCCAGGAAGGAGTCGGAGCGCATGCGCCGGTCGCTTCCTACCAAGTAGGTTTCGCCGGTTTGTCCCATGCCGCTACGCTCTTGCATGACTGCATTGATGGCTTCCAAGGAAATTTGCAGGGCGATGACCCCCACCCGTTGGTTACCTTTCATAATGGGAGCGGCGATGAAGGCGGCGGGTTCCCCTTTGGAGGGGGCGTAGGGTTCAAAGTCGGCCATGGCGAGGGTATTGGTATTTTTTGCCTTGTGGAATGCTTTGCCCAGACTGCTGTTCTTTAGTTCGCCATGAATCAGGTTTTGTCCCAGGTCGGGTTCTTTGGCGTAGCTGTAGACCACATCGCCATCCTCGGCGATAAGGAAGAGATCATAGTAGCCGTATTCTTTGACAAAATGGTTAAGCCAAAGGGTGGATTCTTTCGCCCATTTATTCCACAGGGGGCCGTTAACCTTGTTGCCTTCTGCTTCATAGGCTTTTTCCATCTCTTCCAGGCCGGTGATGGCATCAGAATTTTTTGCCAGAACAGCGAGGTCTCCAAAGCGTTCGGCGAAAAATTTCTCAATCTGGTTTTTTTTGATGGAACGGACGGCTTCCAGTTGGGCAAAGGCTGTTTTCATGAGGGCGGCGTCAGCCGACTTTTGGGAGTACCAACCGACGAAGAGCATGGGAAAAAGCCCTACAATTAAAAACAAACTTACTAGTTTGGGCCGCATGTTAACGTCAGCTAATTTCATTCCATCCTCCTTGTGGATATATCCTTGCGCTTTATTGAGAACTTGACGGCGAGTTCACTTAATAATTCAAAAAAAATCATAGTTCTAAGTCGAAGAATCATTTGAAAAAATAGTTACTCGTTTACGTGTGATGCAAGGTACGGGATAATCAACCATCTGTAAAGCCGGGAATATTCCTAAATAGGAATGTTGACACGTAACCGAATCTTCTGCTTAATCCATCATTAAGAAATAATGTAAAAATTTAATGTTTAGATTGGAGTGCCAATCTATATACTATTAGGTAATATAATAGAATGTCACGGTCGGCAAAATAATATTAGTTTTACTATGGCTTTGCAACAAGTGTAACAATAACTTTTATTGTGATAGAATTTAACCAAGTTTAAAAATCTAGCATGAGAAATTTAGTTTCATTCTATAAAGCACCAATTAACCTAGTACTAAACCCTAGCCTTGTGGATTGTTTCCAGCCCTAACGAACCAAAGCAATCAAATCTGCCAGGCTTTTGGCATTGAGTTTGCGCATTAAATTGGCCCGATGATATTCAACCGTCTTGATACTGATATCCATTTCTGTAGCCACCACCTTGTTGCTTTTGCCCAAAACCAGTTGGACCATCACCTCCATCTCCCGGGGTGTGAGTTGCTCCAGTACTTCCTGATGGGCTGAAAACGGTTTTTGGTCGGAGAGGGGGTATTGGGCCAACACCTTTTGTACCTTATCCAGCAACTCTTGATTATTAAATGGTTTTTCAAGAAAATCCACCGCGCCCATACGCATGGCTCGCACAGCGGTTTTCACATCTCCAAAGCTGGTTAAAAAGAGAATGGGCAAGCGGATGCCACGGGAAACCAACCTTTCCTGAATGGCCAAGCCCCCCAATCCAGGCATGCGCAAGTCCAATAGCAGGCAGGCTGGATGGGAGGGTAAAGAGTCCAACGCCTGCAAAAAATCCAAACCATCCTGAAAGGCTTCTGCGTTCAGGTTGACGGTCTTGAAGAGCCAGATCAGGGCCTGGCATAGGGCAAGGTCGTCATCCACGATATAAACTTTGGCATTACTAAGGGGCATGATCTTCCTCCTTCCATGGGGGAAAGGTAATATGAAAACTGGTTTCGCCTTGAACAGGGGTTTCAACCCATATGGCACCCCCAAATCCTTCCACCAGGGTGCGGCAGATGGAAAGGCCGAGACCGGTGCCCCCTGGCTTTGTGGTGAAGAAGGGGTCGAACATATGGGCAACCACGTCCGGCTGAATGGGGGGACCGTTGTTGGTGACGGTCAACCAGACTTGCTCCATTTTGAAAGCTGTGGACAGCCTGATAAGGGGATAGGATGAAGGGGTGCAAGTCAATGCATCAACGCTATTCTTGATTAAATTAAGGAGTACCTGTTGCAGTTGAACCGGGGAGGCCCGCACCCACAGAGGGTGATTGCAGAGGTTGAGTTGCAGGGGAATGTGTTGGCGGGAACACTCCAGCGAGATTAAATTATAAATATCTTCAATTACTTCCTTGATGTCCACCTTGGCAGAGTCCTCTTCCACGGGGCGACGGCGAATCAATTTGCGAATATTGGCAAATAATTCGTTTAACCGTTTGGACTCTTGCTGCAAAGCTGTCAATCCTTCACGCAGGGCATTGGAGTGGCCATGCTCTCCCGCTACCAGTTCAAGACACCCCTGGGCAAAAATGGAGATGGCGGCCAGGGGTTGACCCAATTCGTGGGCCAACATACCGGTCATTTCCCCCAGGGTGCCCAGTTGGGCCAGGCGAGTCAATTGCTCTTGCTGTTGATGGAGGCGGGCTTCTAACTCCAAATGCTGGCTTTGATCCCGCATGATGCGTGAGAGGCCAATGATGTTTCCCAAGTCATTGCGAATAGGGGAGAGGGTAATAAAAAGGGGAATATTTCTGCCATCCCTGTTGCGTCCAACGCCATTTAAATGGCTGATGGAATAGGCCCCCAGACTGGAAATCAAACCATGTGCCGGTGAAATATGCTCCTGTGGCAGGATCATGGACATGTCCTGTCCCAATATTTGGTTGGTCTCATAGCCAAAAAGATTATTAGCCCCCCGATTCCAAGAGGTAATCTTGCCTGTTCGGGAGGTGCTGATAATGGCATCTTCGGAGGACTCCACCAGGGCAACCAGTAGTCCGCGCATGTTCTCACTGGCCTGCAACTCCTGGTTGCGTTGTTCTGCGATAAAGGCACGCTCCCTGGCCGATTGGAAAAAATACATTACCAACGCCAGCATAAGGGCAACCACACCCACAAAGGCGGGACCAAAGGCATGCAAAGTCTCATGAAAATGATGTTGAAACTCCTTGGCATGGGGAACCCCATACCAAATGGTAAAGGTAAAAACCATGATCAACAGAAACAAATGGAAAGGAACCCAATAGGGAAAAGAACCCAGCCGTCGTCTTTCCTGCTGCCAGGAGAGGGCGAGCAGGGTACTGGAAAGCAAGGTAAGAATGATTGCTGGCAGCAAGGGCATCCGTGCCTCGAATACCCAATCTTGACGAATGTTGCCTGCATCCAGAAGGTCGGCCAGGGAGATACCCAGGACCAGGCCGCTCAATAAACCGACGATGGCATGGCGATGGATCACTCCTTGTCCACCGTTCAGCACCATGAGGGCCAGTGCCGAGGCTGAAAAGGTCAGGGCTGTATGATTGGCCATATGGCAGGAAGCGTGGAGAATTTGCCCACCAGTATGTTGAAAAATCAGGTGGTCCATTTGCCAGTTCAGGTCAAGCCACCCTTCCAGGAAGGTCGAACCCGCCAGCAAAAAGACCATTCCCCCAAGAACCATGGCACCTTTCTCGTGTTGGCCGTAGGTCATAAGCAACCCGCCACCCAAGAGAAAAAAAGACAATCCACTGTTGAACGAGAGGGTAGGAAAGGTGGCGGACAAGGGGTGCCAGGCAGAAACCAAACCCTGCCATGCCAGCAGGACAACCACGCCTGTCACCATGGCGAACAGACCCAGCCAAAAAATTGGTCTACTCAGACGAACGCTAAACAAGGTAACAAGGGGCATGGTATTATTTTCAAGTTTTTGATTTGATGAAATTATTTACAAGCATAGCAAAAATCCTCCACCTGTTAAAGTCATTCTAAAGGGAATGAGAATTATAACGGGAAAACCGGTCCCCGGATGGTGGAATGTATGCAAAATACTTGCTTTTTCAACGTTATTTATGAAAGACTTTAATAAAAATATTAACCTGGTTTGCCGATGTATTGCAAAAATGAGTTTTTTTCCAAGTTAAATCAACACCATGTTGCGGGAAGGTGACTCTCCATGAAACACTCCCGGCCTTGGCTCTTCCAACCTTTTACCGCCTGGATCATCCTCGTTACCTCCCTGTTTCTGACGGTCTTGGCATGGTGGTTGACCGATCACTATGTGATCCATCGGGGACGGGATCGCTTTCATTTTCAAACCGAAGAAATCGCCTCTGCCATCCAACGCCGTATGGTGGAGTACCAGGCCCTGTTGTACGGTTGCCTGGGAGTTTTCCAAGCCTCTGATCATGTCTCCCGCCAGGAATTTGCAACTTATATCCAAAATCTGCGCCTGTCCCAATATTTTCCAGGAATTCAAGGCATCGGTTACAGTAAGGTGGTGCCTCCGCAGGAGAAGGCATCCCATATACGGGAAGTGCGTAGCGAAGGTTTCCCCGCCTATCGCTTATGGCCAATGGGTGAACGGGAAATCTATACCAGCATCATCTATCTGGAACCCTTCACCGGTCGCAATCTGCGGGCCATCGGCTACGATATGTTCTCCGAACCCATTCGCCGCGAGGCCATGGAACGGGCCAGGGATACAGGACAACTGGCCACCTCCGGGATGGTAACCCTGGTCCAGGAAACCCAGGTGGACGTACAACCTGGATTTTTAATCTATCTCCCCAATTATAAAAAAAACCTACCTCTGGAAACCGTAGATCAAAGACGGGCTGCCCTGGATGGTTTTATCTACAGCCCATTTCGCATGGGTGACCTGATGAAAGGAATTTTACGCAACGGTATCTCCCAAGGGATCATGTTTGAAATTTTCGACGGTCCCCAACCCTTCCGCCATAACCTGATGTATGACTCTCTCCCAGATGGCATCCTGCACACCCTCCTGGAAACGCGTTCCCAGTTTGAGCGCAATATTTCCCTTACCTTTGGGGGTAAAACCTGGACCCTTATTCTTTTAAGTCGTCCCGGTTTTTTAAACAATGGAGAGACCATGCAACCCATGGTCATTCTGGCAGGTGGATTGCTGGTGGATATGCTGCTCTTTCTTTTGGTCTTTTCTCTGGCAGGAAGAGAACAGAGGGCACAAAATTTGGCCAACACCATGGAGGAAGAGGCGGCACAAAGTCGCTGTCATCTCCAATCCATGCTGGATACCTTCCCCTTCCCGGCCTGGATCAAAAACAAGGAGGGGCGTCTTCTGGCGGCCAATCCGGTGTTGGCCCATGCCATTGGTTTGGCTTCCCCGTCCATGATCATTGGCAAGGGCGACCTGGAAATCTGGCCACTCGAAGAGGCTTTGCTGATGCAAACCGCCCATCAAAGGGCCAGCCAGGAAAATGGTCAGCACTCCTTTGAAATGACCTTGTTGCACCACGGCACCACCGCACCATTCCGAGTAACCGTCACTCCTCTGCTGGATGATCATGGCAAACTTATGGGAACCAGTGGTTTTGCCCTGGATCATAGTGAGGTCAAACGATTGCAGGAAGCCCTGCAACAAGCCAGTAAAATTGCCCAGTCCACCTCTTTGGCCAATAGTTCATTTTTGGCAGCCATCAGCCATCAAATCAGTACCCCCATGAACTCCATTCTGGGCATGGGGGAGGTGTTGGCCAACTCCCCCAAATTGAGCGACAAAGAAAAAACCTACCTGGAAGTGGCACGCAGGGCAGGAGAAACCCTCTTGGCCATGATGCAAACCATCCTTGACTTAGCCAAACTGGAGGCCGGTCAATTGCAATTGGATTCCCAGGCCTTCGATCTGACAGCAGAATCCCGCAATGCCGTCCATGTACTCCAGGAGGAGGCCAAGCGTAAAGGGCTGGTTCTGAACTGCCGACTCATGCCCGGATTACCCACCAGAATTGTGGGGGATCCCCAACGTTTGCGCCATATTCTCCTGCATCTCCTCAATAATGCTATCAAATATACCAAGCAGGGCAGTGTTACCTTGACTGTTAAACCTGAAGAGAATCAAAAATTACTCTTCACTGTGGCCGACTCTGGTTGTGGCATCTCTCCAGAAAGACAGGTGGCTCTCTTTCAACCCTTTGGTCAGGGCACTTCCAGATTCAGTAGTTCAGGCATGGGCCTGTATGTCTGTCGTCAACTGGTAAACCTCATGGGCGGGAAAATGTGGTTGGAAAGTATTGTTGACCATGGAACCATTTTTCGCTTTTCCGTCCTATGGCCATGGTTGGCAGAAGACCCCAATCAAATCGCTTCCCCCATAATCACCACCTCTGCTCCCAAAACCACAAAGCCCATCGCCATTCTGCTGGTGGATGATCGGGAAGATAACCGCATGGTGGTGCGTGCCTTCCTGGAAAACACGCCCCACAGAATTGAGCAGGCCGACAATGGCAGGGAAGCCGTGGAATTATTCCTTAAAATCAGCTTCGACCTCATTCTCATGGATTTGATGATGCCAGAAATGGATGGTCTGGAGGCTACCCGTCTCATTCGCTCCATCGAAAAACATAAAAATCTGCCGCCTACCCCCATTGTCGCCCTCACTGCCACGGCGGTTCGCCAGGATTTGGATAATGCCCTGGCAGCAGGTTGCAACCACTATTTGCGCAAACCCGTGCGACGCTCCGACCTCTTGGAGGCCATCCATTCCTTGCAAAACTTGAAAGAACCTTCCCCAGATCATCATCCATCTGTTACAAACTGATACAGTGTGTCACAAGCTGTGTCATGGCATAATGTGTTGTTCTTTATAGACTTATTCTAGAGTCTTCCCCTGGCGCATCCCTCTTTCTCTCTCCCAAAAAAAGCACTCCTTATCTATCATGTTGTTATTCAGATGAAAAAAATATTTTCATCCATGGCACGAATCTTGAGTGCTGTAATGGTAATCCAAACTGTTTTTCAATGAAATGGTACAGTTGGGGAACATGCAGGCAAAAATCAGGTCTTAATGAATGACTACACTTCATTCTGGAAGCTGATACCTGTTGACAGATCATAGATCGTCCATAAGACGAATTACATCATAAGGAGAAGAATCCATGGACAGCATTGTATCCAGTAAATTTTCCTGGCCGGAGCGCATTGTACGTCATGATGGCTCACCAGAAATTTATGTCGTAGAGGATAGTAACGGACAGGTGATGGCCATGACACCCAGTGCCCGCATGGCCCGCTTGATCTTTGCCGCCCCCGGCATGCTGGATGCCCTGGGCCGCCTGGCCAATAGTATGGAAACCCTGGGGCAACGCCAGTTTCAGGCAACACCACGCTTGCTGGAAGAAATTTCTCAATCCTTGGAAGATGCCAATTCGGCTTTGAATGCCGCTATTCAAACCCGCATTGCCTGAACTTTTCCTCTGTTCCAGTCAAGGCTGGAACAGAGGAGTCGTTTATTTATAAAGCCTTGTGCTTGCCATCACACCAGGGCATGGCATCCGAATGGTTGCAGGTGCAGATGGCCACTTCACCATCCGCTGCCATCTCCACTTTCTGGGGGGTGCGATCTCCCCCCTTGTGGGAGCCATCGCAGTAAGGCTTGTTGCCACTCTTGCCACACATGCAAACAAAGTGGCTGCCAGCAGGCAGATTGACCACCAAAGGTTTTGCCATTCTCATCTCCCGTTCTGTAAGAAAAAAATTGTTTCAAACTTCCCTTCCAGTTTGCCCCACCAACAGGAGTTTGACAATCCCATAAAATGGAACTTCATTGTTCACGAAATGGCAACAACTCTCAGCCGGTAATGGCCTCCCGAAGAATCTGAAACATATATCCTGCCCCCCAACGAAAAATTTGCAGCTTACGCTCCCCACCAATTCGCGCCGGCTCATCACCAGCAATCTCACCAATACGCAACTTGCGCCGTGCCGCCCGCACCGACAATAACGGCTCCCAACTCAAGGTGGTGTTGAAGAGACGCTCCGGCGTGGCATAGGCACTGTCCTGGTCCAACCCCAATTCATAGATCAATGGGGTGCGGTAGGCCCGGTAAATGCCCATGCAATCGGTGTAAGAGCCACCATGAAGGGTATT
Organism: Magnetococcales bacterium; assembly: GCA_015233935.1. Lineage (GTDB taxonomy): Bacteria > Pseudomonadota > Magnetococcia > Magnetococcales > JADFXB01 > JADFXB01. The sequence goes on from JADFXB010000134.1 coordinate 8,188, forward strand.
GACCGAAGTGGTAAATAACCAGTTGCCAAAACCCGTCACAAGATCATCATCCGCACTCTTGGCCTCATCCTTGTACCGACTGACAATGACCATATCATAACCCTGCCGCATTTTTTCCATCAGCTCTGGAAACAGGTCGATGATACAGTTGCCGTCGGGACTGAAGGTGATGACCACATCCCCCCGTAAATGGGGCCACGCTTCCATATATCCTTGCCGCAAACCACGGGTGGTCTGTACCACCACCTCAAAACCCTGCTCACGGGCATATTCGGCGGTTCCATCGGTGGAACCGCCATCCAGGATTAATATTTGTTCAAAAAGGGAGCGATCAATTTTGGGCATAATGGCCTGCATGCCTATGATTTCATTCAACGTAGGCACCAGAAGCGAAAATTTCATGCAACAACTCCCCCCTGTTTTGATGATTTAGCGGATGACGGAAATGTCGCTGCGGAAGAGTAAATCACGCACCTTTTCCAAAATCATCGCCTCTGGGACGCGATGATAATACCTCTTGCGCAACCGATAGTTAAAATCGGTGAAAACCAAAAAGGCCGCAGCCTGCATCAACGGACGCAAGAAGATATTATCCACCCCGGCCACCACATTACGCACCGCATTCAAAGTGGTAAACATGGTGGAAACATTGCATAAAGCCATGCGATCCCGATAATCATACCAGGGACTCTTTTTGCCATCCACATCCCGATCTTCCACATTCCACAGGATCCACTCCTCCAAATCTTGGGGTGGAACCAATCCATGCTCCTGGGCCATACTCCACAACGGCGTCCCTGGCATGGGCGTGTAAATGGCAAGCGATTCAAATAGGGCCTTGGGATTATCTTCCTTCAACTGACGCGCCAAATCCAGGGTTTGATGTATCTCAT
>JADFXB010000135.1 GCA_015233935.1 Magnetococcales bacterium
TGCAGAAGCTGTAGGATGCCGACTGGAAATCAAGCTCGCACCACGCTGATTCATTCGTTCCACTTTGTCACATTTTTCCAGCCCACCAGGCGAGGAGTGCGGCTTACCTGGGGTAGGCTGGCAGGCTCTCGTCTGTAAGAAAAGCAGTGGGGGGATATGGTGATCTATTTGGGAGCATATTTTTACGATTAATTTTAAACATCTGATAATAAAAGTTTACCAGACTCGGAGCTTATCACTATGAAAAAATGGTCATGACGGGAGGGTTTACTATAGCTTGATTCAAGAATTATTTGGCTGAACAGCAAAAATAATTGACAATTTGTTCAAAAACTCTAACATTAACCTTGTTCTCTGCCAGTGGCAGCAGAACCTGCAAAGGCCCCCGCTGAGCCAGCCTGGCGAATCAGCGGTTTTTTTATGCCCATCGCGGCCCCGCCTTGATCTTTGCCAAGCTTGCCGGGGTGTCGGCCACATAGGCGGTGATGAACCTGGCGGTCTTCATGCCTGACAGTCCGATCACGACCACATAATCCCCCATCACCACGGTGACACGCCGGTTGCGGTCGTGGCGTTTATTTTTGCTGTCCCATCCGACAAAGCGGTCGCTGTTTGGATCCCGCAATGCCTCGCCAATCCAGCCCAACCGTTCGGCCCTTGTGAGGGAGAACGTATCCTTTACATTATTTCGCATGCTGGATTCAAAGCCGCAGTGGTCAAAGTCCGTCTTTCGGAACCTGACGGCAATCCCGTCGAATGTGATAATTGGTCCCAGACAATACAAATTCTCAAAGTACTGCCGGTATGCGTCCACGGTTGCCAACTTGAGTAACGGCGGATAGGGCACTTTACCATCCCCCACCCAGGTGAATGGCAAATATATTAAACTTCTGTTCGCCACGGCTGGTAGCCTGCATGGGATGTCCCAATCGAGTTTCCAGTCGCTTTACGATGGCCGATTTGGCACCGCCTGGCGTCGCGGTTTGGTTGAACTTGGCACTGACCGCACCAGTCAACACGTCGGTCAACTGGATCAATACCGATTCCTCTGAACGCACTGCCTGGACCTGAGCAATCTCGGAGGTGAGGTTGGCATAGGAGAGACATTGTTTCAGGGTAGACAGGCGGCTCATCACCCGGTTGCTCTTGTAATCACAGAAAACAGCATACCGATTGAAATCCAGAATCCAGTGATGGAGCATCTGGTAGTAGAATTTGTAAAACCCGAGTTCCCTGTCTTTTCCAAGCAATGACCAATTCAATTGGTTTTGAGGGATGCATATACAACGGAATCGGACATCCTGCCCTTGGTCGGCAAACCAGTCCATCAGAGCTTCGTAAAACTGGATGCGGGATGGGGATACTTTTTGCCACTTGAACTCTCCACCCACCCGGTGGGTATCCCTCAGGGCGTGAATGGCTTGCTTGTATTCCAACCTGCGGTCCGATGCCAGCCACAGGCTGCCAATAACGACGAATTGGCCCCCAGGATGGGTGGAGGTCAGCAAATCCGGGCGGCTTTCGTCGCAATAGACATCAAATTCCATCTAGCCCCTCCAGAAAGACAAAGGCAATATATAACACTGCATGGTCATTGCTCATCACAAAGCTCATCCGAAAGGTGCTGATGGTAGCTGCACAAATTACCATCTCCTGCCATATAGTCTTCTAGTGTTATCCCTGCCCAACAAACAGCGCACTCTCCAGAAAGTTTAAAACCGCACATCAAGCAACGACCTTCCTCAAAAATATAAACACCATCGCACTCTGGGCAATCTTCGTATGGCGGATCTCCACCGTCCGTCATTGCCAAATAGGATTCTGCAAATAGACTTTCTTCAATCGCGGATCGAACAAGTTTTTCCGAGTTTATCGATTCACCACACTTGTGGCATTGAAATCTGGCATATCGCCAGTCGGTGTATGCAGGATCAATTTGTTTGATGAGCGGGGAGCCGCATGCATCGCACTGGAAATATTCCAGCGCGGCCACAAGGGTTCCTGTTTTCCAGTTGATGCCGGATAGACTATCTTTGCAGGTCTTCATGGCCTGATCGAAAACAGCTTTGATCTCGGCGAGGGTTTCCCAGGCATCTTGCCCGAACAGCTTTTCTGGATCCTCATGAAGATGGTTACGGGTCAACTCCCAAATTACGATGAAGGCGTCTGATAAGGCTCTGTCAATTTCCGCTGGGGTGTGACGAGAGTGGTAGTGCTCTATATCGTTGCGGATTTTGGAAATACTACTGATTTTGCTGTCGTTGATCTGAAGTCCTAGTGTCTTGAAACGATCAACAATCTCTTGTTTATCGATTGTTCGGTTTACCCGCCCTTCATGCCTTGGTTTGAATTGGATTCCGTTTTCACCTCGTTTTGGGACAACTTCCAAATGAAGTAACAGTTCATCACCCGGGGAAAGTCGTCGCAAAACCTCCTTGCACAATAGGAGAACACCAGCGTAGACATTTCGGACGGCTGACAAGACGCGACCTTTATCATCATCACTGGCTTGATAGTCTTCAATGCCAATGCGTATGGAGGCTGCTGCATTAGCCAACAGAGGAGAAGTTCCAGCTCTTGGGGTTTTTGCTTCACTCATTGCCATTCCCCTCGCTCCGACCGGTCCCACGCCGCCACCAGCCGGGCAGTGCGGTATTCACCAAACGCTTTCACATCGTTGCTCTTGAAACTCCCAGCATTCTACTCGTTTCATCCACTCCCCGCATGGCAGTAGTACAGGAGTAGCCAGGTTTTTTCCAACCGCAGGTTGGCCTGCTTAATCTCCTGTTTGTTTCCAATATAGAGTGCTTTCGCCAAATCTTCCACCACACCCATAAATCATCCCTGGATCGGCGGTACTGGGGTGCATCCAGAGGGCGAGTGGTGTTCTCCATTGCCATGGCCGAGAGGATAACCTAGTGGTCTCCCTGGTGGTGGCCAACCTTGGTAGTTCACGGTCTCATTGGCATTAACCACGATAGTTGGCGGGAACCAGTAAAGCTTGAAAATCCTCTCCGATCTCCAGGGTGCCAGATAACGGGCAAGCCCGCAACCAGTTCATCACCCTGGGCCAGTTGGGCTTGCTGGATCGGTATGAAAAAATGGGGAGGTGGTCATGAGAGCGGTCATGCCCGTGGCGAACCTGTCTCCCCCTCACCTTCACTCCAAAATCGATAACCATTCCGGCCTGATAATTTCACCTGATACATGGCTTCGTCGGCCCTGGCCAGGAGGGCCTCTTTGTTGCCGTGGTCCGGGTGGATGGCAATGCCGATGCTGGCTCCAATGTGGCAGGTTTCCCCTTGAATGTGGAAGGGTTGCACCAGGCTTTGGATAATTTTATCCGCCACCCGTCCGGCATCCTCCATCTGCACCACCTCCAGTAAAATGACGGCAAACTCATCCCCACCCATACGGGCTACCATGTCAGAGGCACGCAAACACCCCTTGATGCGTTGGGCGGTTTCGGTCAAAAGCTGATCCCCGGCCTGATGGCCCAAGGTGTCGTTGACCTGCTTGAAATGGTCCAGATCTATAAGCATCACCGCCATTTTTTTCTGCTGCCGGGAGGAGAGGCTTAAAGCCTGGGCCAAATGCTCATGGAACAATACCCGATTGGGCAAGCTGGTCAAAATATCGTGATGGGCCAAATGCTGCAGCTTTTGTTCCACCCGCTTACGCTCGATGATCCCCGCCAAAGTGTTGGTCACCGCCGACATCAAAGCCATCTCCTCGGCTACCGGGACATGTTTCTCATGCAGATAGAGGTTTAAAACCCCCAACACCTTGCCCCGGGACAGGATGGGGGCACAATAATGGCCATGAGGGGCCATCCCCTCATATTGAATGGAATGACGATCATCCCCTGGAGCAGAAACCACCATTCGCTTTTCCATCAAAGCCAAACCACACAAACACTGTCCCGGCTTGACCCGCGCACAAGATTCCTGCAAATGGGGAGACAAACCTTCCGAGGCTATCAGGTGTAAATCTCCACTCTCCTCATCGGTGAGAAAAATGGCCCCGGTGCGCACCTTCAACCAGGGAATGGTGAGAATAATTTGCAAGGCCGCCCGCAACTGATCCGATTGGGAGAGGGGTTCCAGGGAGGTTTCCAACAAGCCACTCAAGGCCAGCCTGGACATTTGCCCCCGCAAATTTTCATCCTCCTTGGCTTGCAGAGAGTTGGCCATATCCCGCAATGCTTCCAGCAGGTAGCCAATTTCATCATAATTATGCTCTTCCATGGAGGCGTTCAGGTTGCCTGCCGCCACCTCCCGCACAAACCGAATACCTCCCCGCAAAGAAGAGTTGACCGAATACATCACCAACGGCAGCAGTATAACATAACTTATAGTTACCACAAACATAAGAATTATAAACATTGAATTATATTCATTATACTCTTCTTCTGCCCGCTTTTTTTCTTCCTGTAACAGGGTATCCAAAGTTTGGTGAACTTTACGAGCAGACTCCACCAAAGAGGAACTTTCCTGCGGAGCTTGGGCAAGGAGCTTTACCTGGTTGGCATAATTTTCCTTCAGGTGCAACACCTCCTGCAATTTGGCAACCAGGACAGGTTTTTCCTTGAAGTCATCCATGGTCTCTTTGAGCAAACCATCCAACCGCAGCAACCACTGATCCACCAATTGCAAATAGTGATCATCCTTACGTAACAGATAGTTTTTTTCATGACGACGGGTTTCCAACAACGATTCATTGATCTGATGCAAATGGGTCAATAAACTTTCCATGGCCGTGGCACGTTGCATAATGATGCCACCCAGACCAGAAATGAAAATGGCCAGGCAAACCAAAACGCCAAATCCCAGATTGACCTTGGTACTGATTTTCATGGAGCAGGGGTCCGAAAAAAAGCAGGAAAAGATGGGGAACCAACGCGAGCTGGCATTGTAGAGAAAACATGTCCACACTTCCAGTAAAGATACAACCATAATTTTTATCAATACATCTCATTACCCAGCCATGGCAACCAACCCATCGGTCAAATTTCAGCCACGTTTTTTCACATTTCAGAGCATAATGTGAAAAAATTTCCTTGAATATTCTTTTGATAGCGGGATAATCCCCCTGCACGGCATCCTTTCTTATTGTCTCTTTTTCCCATTTTTCGCATAATTCCACATCCTGGCTTTGAATCACTTTTACCCTGGTCTCATGTCGTGGATACACTCTCTGGAAGTGCCTCATTGTTTTTGCCCACGGGATAGCCAGAAATTATCCTATTCAACTAAATGCTTCTTCAACTTTGATGGGGATAGTACATTGGCCGAACCACCTCCATATCCGTCTCGCTCTTTTAAACTCTATTCTACTTGGTTCTTTGTGTTTTTTATGCTGCTTTTCACCGGATCAAGTTGGGCCGAAGAAAAACGACTGACCGCCCATATCCGCCATCGCCCCCCCTACCTGATCGTCCAGGGCCAATATCTTGGTGGCTCTCTCAAAGAAATTCTGGACTTGGCAGCCCAGCGGGCAGGGTATCGGGTGGATTGGCAGGACGTTCCCTTCACAAAAAGCATTGAAGCCTTGAAAACCGGTGAGGTGGACCTGGTACCCCGCACTGTGGTTACCCCTGAGCGACAACAATTTGTCCGCTTTCTTCCCCCCATAGGCTACGAACAGCAAGAGATCCTGTTTCTGACCCGCAAAGGCCAGGAAAAGACCATTCGCAACTATGACGATTTAAAAAATTTACGCATCGGTCTCAAAAAAGGCACCGCCTATTTTGATCGGTTCAACAAGGATACCACCCTGAACAAACAGCCATTTGCCGGGGATGACTACGGATTGCTCAATCAATTTATTTCCGGTGCCGTGGATACCATAATCATCCTGGATCGCCGCGCCATGGACAGCGCACTGGCCGGCATGGGATTCACCGATTACGGTTATGCCCAATATCGACTCATTCAAAATCTGGAATTGAATTACGGTTTCTCCCGCGCCTCCGCCCACCTCCAGGCAGCCGACGCCCTGGAACAGGAACTGCAAACCATGCAAGCCAAAGGGGAAGTGGATACCCTGCTGGCACAAAGTTTCATGGGTCCTCCCGACACGGGTGCCTCCTCCCGCTTAACCCCGGCAGAAAGCCAGTGGCTGACGGAAAATCCTGGACCTTTCCGGGTTCATTATGAAACCAATCGCCCCCCGTTCCAATTCACCCGTGACCAAATTCCCCAAGGATTTGCCATCGATTATATGGATTTATTGGCCACCAAGATGGCCCTGCCCCTAAAATATATCCCCTCCTCCGGCTCGGATTTTCAACAAAAGTTGCAAGATAACGAGATAGATATTGTCCTGACTCCACCCCCGGAGGCCGGTGGACAAGCCTCCCTCATTTTTACCTCACCCTATCCCGGCAATCTAACCGGCATGGCCTTGCCAGAAAAAATGACCCCCTTGCGGGATCTGCTGCAAAAAGCCATGTCTCGGGTCACCACCGAGGAGTTGAAACAACTTAAGGAAAAATGGCCCGCAGTTTTCCAGCAAGAGTCCACCGCTGCCGCTTTAGAGAACACCTCCCCGCAGACACGTCTGCATCTGACACCGGAGGAGACCCGTTGGCTGCGAGATCATACCAAGGTGCGCCTGGCGGTGGCCACAGACAATCCCCCCCTTGAAATGGTGCAGAATGGTAAATGGACAGGACTGACCGCTGATTTCATGGCCCTGTTGACCAAGACAACCGGGATCACCCTGGAACCTGTTCCGGTGGTTGGCGGCTCGAATGGAAGCCAAATGGTGGAAAAGCAACAGGCTGATGTGGCTTCCGCCTTTCTTTTTACGGAGGAACGCCGCGATCCACTGCGTCTGACCGAGGGCTATATCACCTTTCCGGTGGTGATCGTCACCCGTCGTGATGCAGCCTTCATCAGCGGGCTGGAAGATTTGGCTGGTCTCAAAGTGGCTGTGGTACAGAACGGTCCAGAGATTCGCCTGTTACAAAAGCATCACCCCCAACTCCAGCAAGTTTTATTCAACACCACCACCGAAGCCCTGCAAGCCGTGAATGCCCGGCAGGTGGATGCACTGGTGGAAAATCTGGCCAAAGTCAGCCAGGCCCTCAACCAACTGCAAATGGATCGCTTGCATATCGCCGCCCCTACGGCCTACCAGACAGGACTCTTTTTGGCGGTGCGCCCCGATTGGCCGGAACTGGTTTCCATTCTGCAAAAGGCCCTGGATCAAATCGGTACGCGGGAAAAAAACAGCATCCGCAACACCTGGATGGCCATGCAGGTTCAAATCGGGGTTGATCTCAAGCAACTGTTTGCCTGGGGTGGAGCTGCCCTGCTGGTCATTTCGCTCATCATCAGCTTTGTTGTGGCTTGGAACCGTCGCTTGGGCCGGGAGATTGTGGAACGCAAAGAGGCGGAGGCTGCATTGGAAGCCGCAGAGGAGCGCAGCCGACTGCTCTTGGAATCGGTGGGTGAGGGCATTTTCGGCGTAGACCAGGATGGCCATTTTCACTTTATCAATCCCAGTGGTGCCGCCCTGCTGGGGGTCACGCCAGAGGACGTTATCGGCAAAAGATTTTGTCTTTTGCAACACCATAACGATTTCGACGGTGCTGCTTGCCAAAAAGAGCGTTGCACCTTACGACAGTCCATCCTGCGCCAGGAAACCTCACGCTGCACGGACAAACACTTTGTACGCATGGATGGCACCCCCATGCCGGTGGAATACACCAGCCGTTCCATCCTGAAAAACGGTGTACATGTGGGGACCGTGGTGATTTTTCAGGACATTACCGAACGGTTAAAGAGCGAGCAGCGCATCCGCATTTTGAGTAGTGCCGTGGAGCAAAGTCCGGTTTCCATCATCATCACCGATCCCGAAGCCAGGATTGAATATGTCAATCCCGCTTTTACCAGAAACAGCGGCTATCGTCCCCATGAGGTTCTGGGGCAAAATCCTCGTCTGCTCAAATCCGGCAAAATGGATGATCAGGTCTATCAACACCTATGGGAGACCCTGCTTAAAGGAGAGACCTGGGAAGGGGAACTCCTCAACCGCAAAAAAAACGGCGAACTCTATTGGGAATCCACCACCATTTCACCCCTCCTGGACCAGGACAAACGGGTGAAACACTATCTGGCCAATAAAGAGGATATCACCCTTCGCAAGGCTGCTGAGGAGCAATTGCAAAAGGCCCTGAACCTGATTTCCAGCAGCATTCAATATGCCAGTCGTATTCAACGTTCCATCCTCACCCCCACCGATAAGCTGGCGGAAACCTTGCCAGAGCACTTTGTCCTGTGGGAACCACGGGATGTGGTGGGCGGCGACATGTATTGGTATCGTCCCTGGATTTCCGGCACCCTCTTACTGTTGGGAGATTGCACAGGTCATGGGGTGCCTGGTGCGTTCATCACCCTGATTGCCAACGGTGCCCTGGACCAGGCCTTGCTGGAAACCCCACCCGGCGACACCGCCACCTTATTGCAGCGCATGCATCAATTAATCCAGGCTGCTTTGGGACAGGATCACCAAGAGGGGGCCTCCAACGATGGCCTGGAGTTGGGAGCCTGTTATCTGGACCCCTATCAACCCAATCTCACCTTTTCCGGTGCCCGCTTTTCCCTGTTCGTGATGGAAGAGACACAGGTGCAGGAGATCAAAGGGGTAAAGTCAGGACTTGGTTATCGGGGGGTGGATTGGAATGTGGAGTTTAAAAATCATGAAGTTCCCTTAAACCCGGATTGGTGCTACTATATGACCTCCGACGGTTTGATCGATCAAGTCGGCGGAACCCCCAAACGTGGATTTGGCAAACAACGATTCACCCAACTGATTGCTTCGTTGCGTTCCCAACCGATTGCCCAACATGGCGTTTTGATCAAGGAAG
>JADFXB010000136.1 GCA_015233935.1 Magnetococcales bacterium
TGTTCGGTGGATCATGATTGTTTGTTGGGAGAGGGTTGTCATGTGGCTCCTGGTGCCAGACTGGCGGGCAAGGTGCGGTGTGGGGATGATGTTTTTGTGGGCATCGGTGCGGCGGTTTTGCCCATGATTTCTTTGGGGCCGGGTGCGGTGGTGGCAGCGGGTGCGGTGGTGATTCGTGACGTTCCCCCGGTTACCACGGTGGCAGGTATTCCTGCCAGGGTGTTGCGGAAGTAGGTTTTTACAACTCGGAATCGGCTTGCAAAATTTCACCCCTTTCCCTCATTCCCTGCAACACCTTGCTGGGAATGAGGGAAAGTTGCCAGAATCACCACCATGGCCAGACGACCGGCCAAAGGGGGTAGGGGCAAAGACAAGGAGGGGATGCATGTTTCACTCCCCAAATTGATCAACCAGGTAGCGCACCAGTGGGAACCCTCCATGTGATGTATACCATGGGCAAAATGAGATCTTTACTTTTGCCGGGGATTGTCCTATTCCGACGGAACGTCCGCCCCTTGGCAGTAAGTCATGCTCCTCGGAATCCTGAGCTGGCTGATCCCCTGGGGCTTTTTCTTTGTAGGGGATGGTGCATCATGAAGGTGGCAATCCTGATTGATGGTGGTTATTTTCTCAAGCGCATCCATGCCGTTCGTCCGATATCCAAGCCTACGATGCCTCCCAGGTGGATAAAGCCATAGGCCAACTGGTGGGCAATCATCTTTTGCAAATCAACAAAATCGCCTGTGCAGCCCACCCTTTTTCTCTACTCTATCGTTGTTTTTACTACGATGCCCGGCCTTATGTCAAAAAAGGGCACCTGCCCATCAGCCATCGCGCCATCGACTATGCCAAATCGGACGAGGCGAGCTTTCGATTGAGTCTCTTCGATCTATTGCGCAGACGGGCAAATTTTGCTGTTCGGCTTGGTGAGGTACGACGCGAGCGTGGCTGGATTTTATCCGAGCAGGCGCAGAAGGATCTACTGGAGAGAAAAAGAACGGTGGACTCTCTCGCCGATACCGACTTCATTCCTGGTTTTCGGCAAAAGGCGGTGGATATGCGCATTGGGGTGGATATTACCTCCATAAGCCTCAAAAAACAGGCAGATACTATTATTTTGGTAGCAGGCGACAGCGATTTTGTACCCGCCGCAAAGTTAGCCCGCCGTGAAGGGGTGAGAATCATCCTCGATCCCATGTGGCGTTCAGTGGAGTCTGCCCTTTTTGAACATATCGATGGATTACGCAGCGGTTTTCCCAGACCAAAAGGTGCTGATGTCGATGGTATGGACGTTTGTTGAGTGATACACCACTGGTAAAATCAATTCCCCCCCCATGCAAGAAGACACACCACCAAGACCAACCCCTCCACACCTTCACACACCGCTCCAGTGGTATCACCGGTGGAACCGCCCAGACGATCCAGGAGGGCGCGCCGCCACCACCACAAGGCAAGGGGAAGTAGAAGAAAGGTAGGCCACGGGAGGAAGAGGGAGAGGAAAATAGTCAACACAACAGAGAAAACCACCGCCTCCCGGCGGGGAAGGTGTTGCCAAAATTGACTGCCCATACCCTGCTCGCGGGCGTAAGGGGTGGTTAAAATCATCACCACCATGGCCAGACGACCAGCAAGAGGGGGTAGGAGCAAAGACCAGGAGGGGAGGGACCACTCTTGCAAGCAGGAAAATTTTATCAACAAGGTCAAGGTGATGGCGGTGACGCCTGCCGGGCCGCAAGCGGCATCCTTCATGATGGCCAAGGTGCGTTCCCGGTTGCCCATGCCACCGATCCAGCCATCGGCAGTGTCGGCAAGACCATCCAGGTGCAAGCCACCCGTCAACCAGACCCAGACCACTACAAGCAAGGCGGCGGTCACGGCATTCCCCGTGGGTAATGTCTGGTGAAGTATCGCCAAAGCCGAACCGATCACCAAACCCACCAGGGGAAAAAACAATACCGCCAAGCCCCAATCCCGGTTTGTGGCCTGTTGGGGAAAGGTGACCGGCAAGCGGCTGAGCAGGGAAAAGGCCAGCCGCAAGCCATTTATCATGGCAAAGATCCCCCATGAAAGACCAAGCGCGGCATCTCTTCGTTGCCAAAACGATCCCGGCGAATGCGGCTTAAACAGGCATAAGGCACCAACAAGCGGGATAAATGTTGCAAGGGAAGATGCAGGGTCAACGCCAAGATGGTGCGAATCACCCCGCCATGCAACACAAACAACATGTGGGAGCCATCATAACGCTCCATGTAGGTGTTGAATCCTTCCCCGACCCGTTTGGCCAAATCTTCCAAATGTTCCCCATCCGGTGGCGGATTATTGAGGGGATCCCGCCAAAAATTGCGCAACCGATCTCCATCATAGGAGAGGATCTCCTGGCTGCTGTGTCCCTCCCACTGACCAAAACTCATCTCCCGCAAGCGGGGTTCCACCACAATGGGAAGGGAAAGTCGGCCTGCCAGTTGGTGGGCAAAATGGGAGCAGCGGATCAATGGGGAGGTGATGATCACCTGCCAACCATTGAAATTTCCCACCGCCTGGTTCATCTGCTGCCAGCCCAGCTCCGAAAGGGGATCATCCTGGGAACCCCGATAACGTTCCCCGCCTTGTGGTTCCCCATGACGCAAAAGATCGGCAAAGGTGGGGGGAGGGAGGTGGGAGGGATTCATCCTTGGGAGACTCCTGCTTCGGCAAAGGTGGCCATTTGTCCGTGCAGGGCACAGGCCAGCCGCAACAAGGGCAACGCCGCCGCCGCCCCGGTTCCTTCACCCAGGCGCATGTCCATTTGCAGCAAAGGTTGCACACCCAAAGCCTGGAAGACGGGATATTGGCCCGGTTCGGCGGAGCGGTGGGAAAAGAACAACCAATCCCGCACCCCTTTCTTCTCTGATACCGCCACCAAGGCGGCGGCTGAGGCGATAAATCCATCCACAATGGCGGGCATGCCTACCTGGGCACAGGCTACATAGGCTCCGCACATGGCCGCAATCTCCAAGCCCCCCAGATAGCGCAAAATTTCCAACGGGGAGGTAAGAAAACGGGCGTGACGATCCAAGGCGGTCTGGATGGCTGCCTGCTTGCGCTTAATGCCGTCGGCATTGACACCGGTTCCCGGTCCCACCACCTGTTCTGGCGAGAGAGAGAGTAAAGAGCAGATGACGGCTGCCGAGGCCGTGGTATTGCCAATACCCATCTCCCCTGCAATAAAAATACTGCACCCCGACTGGACCGCCCGATAGACCGCCTCCCGCCCAGCCATCAAGGCTTGTTCAAATTGCACCGGGGTCATGGCGGCCTGGTTGCGAAAATCGGCGGTGCCATTGGCCACCCGGCGGGAGATCACCCCCGGCAGGGGGCCTACATCAGTGGCCGCGCCCACATCGATCACCTCCAAGACCGCATTCAAGTGACGGGCCATGACACTGATGGCAGCACCGCCCCGGGAAAAGTTGCGGATCATCTCCACCGTGACCGCCTGGGGAAAGGCGGAAATGTCGCCGCTGGCGGCAATGCCATGGTCAGCGGCAAACACCGCAATACGGGCACCTTCCAGGGTTGGGGTATCACTTTTTTGCATGGCCGACAGACGAATGGCCAGTTGTTCCAGAATGCCCAGGGAACCAGGGGGTTTGGTCAACTGGTTTTGTCTGTTTTGTGCCCGTTTCAACCATTCCGGGGACAGGGTGGTCAAAGGATCGCGAAACCAATGGGGGGTCATGACAGACCTTCTCCTTTTAGGGTTAACGGCAAGCCAGCCACCACCAGGGTAACCTGCTGGCAAAGGGTGGCTGTCTGCTGATGCAAGATACCGATCTCATCCATATAGCGACGGGTCAACTCACCCAAGGGGAGGATACCCAAACCGCTTTCATTGCTCACCAGGATAATTTTCCCCGTTATTTGGGAAAGAGCCAAGAGAAAATCTCTCTTCTCCTGCTGCAATCTCTCTTCATTGGTTTCCACCAGAAGATTGCTCATCCATACGGAAAGACAATCCACCAGCAGGCAGCGGTCTGGTTGGGCTGATTCCAATAAAGTTTTGGCCAGCAGGAGGGGGGATTCCACCGTTTGCCAATGGCTGGGACGACGCTGCCGGTGGGCATCAATACGACGCTCCATCTCCCCATCCAAAGAACGGGCCGTGGCCACATAGACCACTGCAAGCCCGCTCTCCTGCGCCAGTCTCTCCGCCAGGGCACTCTTGCCAGAACGGGTTCCACCCAGGATCAAATGTTTCATGAATACCGCTTTCGGCAAACTTCAGGGATGGCAGAGGAAGGAGCATGGGTGTATCCTTGCCGTGCCTGTTATCCTCAACTCCGTCGGGGTTGGAACAGGGATTGCATAGGAGGGTTTGCCATGCCCCGCTGTCCATACAGGTTATTGTGCTGGTTCTAAAGCCTGTTTAGCAAGAGTTGGGGTGGAGCAACCCGTTGAATCGTCCACCTGGAACGTCACCCACATGGCGGTGATGGTCAAAAAGTCGTCGCACAAGCGAGGGAAGATGTCGGATACGTCGTTGCGCCACACATTGTCACTGCTGGTAGGCCGGGCTGTAGAACAGTTGCAGCAGGAAGGGGTCATTCCAGGGGATGTGGGTGTGGCTTGGGATGTGGAACGGCCACGGGAAAAAAGTCATGGTGATTTTTCCACCAATGCGGCCATGGTTCTGGCCCGTCATGCCCGTAAAAATCCCCGTGAACTGGCGGAGCGTTTGTTGGCAGCCCTGCCGGTGGGAGAGGGTCTTATCCAGAAATGCCAAGTGGCTGGCCCCGGTTTTATCAACTTTTTCCTGCAACCCCAACGCTGGTTGCGCATGGTGGAAGATATCCGCCACGATGCCAACTTCGGCCATAGCACGGTGGGACAAGGGCAAAAGGTGCAGGTGGAATTTGTCTCTGCCAATCCCACCGGTCCCATGCATTTGGGCCATGGACGGGGTGCCGTCACCGGTGATGTAATCTGCCGTCTGCTCCAAGCTGTTGGTGTAAATGTGGAGCGGGAATATTACATCAACGATGCGGGAAACCAGGTACGGGTTCTCGGTTTATCGGTCCTGTTGCGCTACCACGAATTGCTGGGCCATGAGGTTACCATTCCGGAAGGATGTTATCCCGCTGAATATGTGATCGATATCGCTCGCGCCCTGATGCAGCGGGATGGGGAAAAATGGCAGCAAGAGGCTGTCCAGGCTGCCCAGGGTTCCGATACTCCCCCGGAAGAGGTGGTCGCCTTTGCTGTGGAAGAGGTGATGGGCTGGATCCGTAACGATCTTTCCCTGCTGGATATCCATTTTGACCATTATTTTTCAGAAAAACAGCTCCACCGTCAGGGGGGCATTGAACATGCCATCGACCTTCTGCGGCAGAAGGATTTGATCTACCAAGGCATTCTGGAACCCCCCAAGGGCAAGGTACCGGACGATTGGGAGGCCAAACCCCAGTTGCTTTTCCGGGCCACCCGTTCCGGGGATGATTCCGACCGTCCTTTGCAAAAATCCGATGGCAGCTATACCTACTTTGCTGCGGATATCGCCTATCACTTGAACAAGGCGGAACGGGGCTTCAACCAGTTGGTCAATGTCTGGGGGGCTGATCATGGCGGCTATGTGCCCCGTGTGAAGGCGGCCTTGCATGCCCTGACCGGGCGCAAGGATTTATTGGATGTCAAACTGGTGCAAATGGTCAACCTGAATCGGGGTGGCAAGCCGGTGCGCATGTCCAAACGTTCGGGCAATTTTGTCACCTTGCGGGATCTCACCGAAGAGGTGGGACGGGATGTGGTGCGCTTTTGGTTTCTCACCCGTGCAGGGGACAGCCATCTGGATTTTGATCTGGACTTGGCCGTCTCCAAAAGCAACGACAACCCGGTTTTCTACGTGCAATACGCCCATGCCCGCCTGTGTTCGGTATGGCGGCAACTGGAAGAAAAGGGATGGCAGTTCGATTCCAGCGTCAACCATTCCCTGGAGCCTTTGCAGGGAAGTGACGAAATGGATTTGATCCGTTTGCTCTCCCAGTTTCCTGAAGTGGTGGAAGGGGCTGCTCTTGCCCACGAACCCCACCGCTTGACCTACTATCTGTTGGAGGTAGCAGCAGCGTTTCATACCTACTATAATGGTCATCGACTGTTGGAAGAGGATGCAACGGTGCGCAATGCCCGCCTTTCCCTGGGGGAAGCGGTGCGTCGGGTGCTGGCCAATGGCCTGCAATTGATGGGTATTGAACCACAGGAACGAATGTGACTCCCAGATATCCTGCAGATCCTAAATTTCGTCGTCATCCCCAACGGGCCATGCAAGGGGTCTTCCGTGGTGGGGTGGTGGTGGCTGTGGTTATGGCTATTGGTTTGGTTTGGTCGGTGGTGCGGGAAAAATCTGCCAACCATCCTGCCGAGGCAACGGCCCCTGCCCCTGTCACTGCTCAAGCACTCCCTGCTGCCGTTGCTCCGCCCCCACCTTCCCAACCGGTGGCCAAATCGACACCACCCGCCAAGCCCAAGTCGGTGTTGGCCATGGTGGAATTGCCTGCTCAACGGGAACAGCCCAAGGCAGCCCCCCCACCGCCGCCACCTCCTCCTGCCGTGGTGGAGACGAAACCCCAGCCCCCGGTGGAGAGCAAACCCCAACCGGTGGTGGAACAAAAAGAAAACAAGCCTGCCAAAACCGTGGCCAAGGCTGTGGTTGAAAACAAGCCCAAAGATGAAGAGGTTGCCCTGGAAGAGGGCATGGATTTGACCTTCTATCGGGAATTTCAAGATCGGCGCATGATCCTGCCCGTTCTGCCGCCAAAAAATGGGGTCGTGGTTTCCCAGGATGCCAGTAAAACACCCAAAGTGGTGGCTCCCCTGGCTAAACCTGTCATGGTCGCAGCCCAACAATCTGCCCCCATCTCCGCTCCTGTCCCCCTGGTTCAACCGGTACGGGCTACCCCGGTCGCTTCTACTGTGCCGGTGAGTGAAAAAAGTGTGGACAGTCGCCCGGAAAGCCAGGGGCGTTATGTGGTTCAGGTGACCGTACTTTCCGAATTTGAACAAGCCGCCGCTTTGGCGGGTCGTCTGCAACGGCAGGGGATCAATGCCCAAATTGCTCGCACCCAGCAAAATGGCACCCCGGCCTATCGAGTTCAGGTGGGTCCCTTCCCCTCTCGTGAAGAGGCCAGCAGTCGGGCACAACAATGGAAAACCGGTGGAGTTGTGGTTCCCGAATCGTGACATTAACGGCAAAAATGGGTGTTTATCACAAAGATTCATGGTCCAATACGGGCAATCCGTTGACAGTAGGGGTGGGATGGTCTTTTACTTATAGGCTTGGTTGCGGAATTTCTTCCCCATAAGACGATCTATAAGAACGTCACTTGGGGAGGGCTTCCTTGTCTTTTGAGTCTTAACCACCAGGACAGACACTTCCTATGACCCAGACTGGCTTTCCGCAAAAACAGGGACTCTACGATCCACAATTTGAACATGATGCCTGTGGTGTTGGTTTCGTAGCCCAGATCAATGGACAACCCTCCCACGAAATCGTGCGCATGGGACTTCAGGTCCTGGAAAACCTCACCCATCGGGGTGCGGTGGGAGCCGACCCCTTGACCGGTGACGGGGCGGGGATTCTCACCCAGCTCCCGGATCGCTTTTTGCGGAGTGAGTTGAGCAATACCCATCTTCCCCCCAAAGGTGAATATGGGGTGGGCATGATCTTTCTGCCCAAGGAAAGCTCCTTGCAGGCCTCCTGCCAGCGCATGATTGCCCAGGTGATTGCCGAGGAAGGGCAAATGCTGCTGGGCTGGCGTGATGTGCCTATCCGGGTGGAAGCCCGCATCGGCTACCAAGCAAAGGCCACCGAGCCGGTCATGCGTCAGGTCTTTATCGGTATGCGGGATTGCCCCAACGGGGCGGACAAGGATTGGTTTGAGCGTAAACTTTACGTCATCCGGCACCGTATCGAAAACATGGTGCAAGGCTACAAGACGGAAGATTTGAAGTCGTTTTACATTGCCAGTCTCTCCTCCCGTACCATTGTCTACAAGGGTATGTTTCTGGCGGAGCAACTGCCCGCCTTCTATCGTGACCTGACCGATCCTCGCTATGAATCGGCCATGGCCATGGTCCATCAGCGGTATGCTACCAATACCTTTCCCGCCTGGGAGTTGGCCCATCCTTTCCGCATGATCTCCCATAATGGTGAGATCAACACCTTGCGGGGCAATATCAACTGGATGCGGGCACGGGAAGCGGTTCTCTCTTCGGATCGTTGGAAAGAGGATTTACGCAAGCTTCTGCCCATTGTGCCGGAAGGATTGTCCGACTCCGCCTCTTTCGACCGGGCGGTGGAATTTTTGGTATTGAGCGGTCGCACCCTGCCCCATGCCATGATGATGATGATCCCAGAAGCCTGGGAAAACCATCAGCACATGGACGAAAGCCGTCGCTCCTTCTATCAATACCATGCCACCATCTGGGAACCCTGGGATGGTCCGGCAGCGGTGGCCTTCACCGATGGACGGGTGATCGGGGCAACCCTGGATCGCAACGGTTTGCGCCCGGCCCGTTATCAGATTACCAAAAACGGCATTTGCGTCATGGCCTCCGAGGCGGGCACCATCGTCTTCCCCAATGAAGAGGTGGTGAAAAACGGTCGCTTGCAGCCAGGACGCATGTTTGTCATCGATCTGGAGCAAGGGCGCATTATCGATGATGCGGAGGTGAAACAGGGGATTATTTCACGCCAGCCTTACCAGCAATGGTTGAAGGAGTTGGTGACCCTGGATTCGCTACCCAATGCAAGTGGCGAAGCTTCTTCACCTGTGGATATTCGTACCCGCCAACGCA
>JADFXB010000137.1 GCA_015233935.1 Magnetococcales bacterium
TTTAACATGGAGGACTCCGATTATGGCCATGTACATCAACACCAACGTGGCATCTTTGAATGCACGGCGGAACCTGGAAAAATCCACCAACATCACGGGTAAAACCTTCAATCGGTTGGCATCGGGACTGCGGATCAACTCTGCGGCGGATGATGCAGCTGGTTTGGCCATTACCATGCGTATGACCTCTCAGGTTCGCGGTCTGAACCAGGCTCAACGCAACGCCAATGATGGTGTATCCCTGGTGCAGGTAGCAGAAGGTGCCCTGGAAGAAACCACCACCGCCCTGCAACGCATGCGCGAACTGGCAGTGCAAGCTGCCAACGACATCTATTCCTCGGCAGACCGTTCCAATCTGCAAAAGGAAATCAAACAACTGTTGAGCGAAGTTCAGCGCATTGCCACCCAGACTCAGTTCAATGGCATGGCCTTGTTGACCGGTTCTTTCGACAACAAAATGTTCCAGGTGGGTGCCTTTTCCGGGCAGGTGATCTCCTTCTCCATCCTGGCAGCTTCCAATGCAGCATTAGGTATCAGTGGAAACACCACCATTGACGTTTCCACCTATGGTGCGGCATCCACAGCCATTGCCCAGATTGACAAGGCCCTGTCCAGCGTGAGCGACTTACGGGCCAATCTGGGTGCGGTACAAAACCGTTTTGAATCCACCATCGCCAATCTGGCCAATGTGGTGGAAAATATTTCCGCCGCACGCTCCCGGATTGAAGATGCGGACCTGGCGGACGAAACTTCCCGACTGACCAAGAACTCTATTCTACAGCAGGCTGGTACGGCCATTTTGGCCCAGGCCAACCAGCAACCCCAGTTGGCCTTGCAGTTGCTGGGTTAACCTGACGGCTTGATGAATCCATAGCCATAGGAAGGCTGAACCAAGTAGAGGAGAACCAAGATGACCGGGATTGCTGGTATGCCAGCCAGCATCCCTCCTCCCACGGGGGGAGAGGCTGGTGGTTCATCGGAAATCAAACGTACTCAGGCAGAACGGGCTTATCAACATGAGGCCAGCCCCCCCTCCGGCAAAACTGAACCAGTGTCGGCGGGCAACCTGGAAAAAATGGTAAAGGATGCCAATCAATCCTTGTCTGCCATTACCTCGTTGCACATCAGTCTGGACAGGGAAAACAATCAAATGGTGGTTCAGGTGATCGATAAAGCCAACGACAACAAGATCATCCGCCAGTTTCCCTCGGAACATGTCCTGGAGTTGTCCAAACGTATCGATGCTTTACGAGAGTTGAAGGGATTTTTGTTCAACACCAAAGCCTGAAAGTTAAAAGCCGCCGTAAAATCGGCGGCTTTTTTTCTCCCATTCCGCTTCCCCAACCAGGAAACATTGCATCAACATGGAAACGGTCCTACAATGAGATAGGGTAAAGTCTATCTTATTAGCCACCTCGTGTCTTGAACGGATGCATGGCAGGCTGTTACAGCGGTGGGAGCACATCATGACCAACACCGGTTCCATTTCCGAAACAGACCTGCAAGGGTTAAGTCAACTGGAAATTTTGATCAAGCTGTATGAAGGGGCCATCGGCTTTTTACAAACCGCCGTCGAGGCCATGCAAAAAGAGCAGGAGTCGGTGGCCAAACCTCTCATCGAGCGTACCCGACGCATTATTCAGGAATTCAAACGCACCCTGGATCATGAAAATGGCGGCGAACTGGCCCGACAGTTGGACGACCTGTACGACTTTATGCTGGATAATTTGGACAAAGGGGAGTTGACCGGCGATACCGCACCTTTGAGCCATGTGGTGCAATTATTGAACACCTTACTGGACGGATGGCGTAACGCGGTTCCCAAGGAAGGTTGATCGTCTCTTACCTGCGTTGACCCTTGTATGGAGGATTGTAAACCATGTCATACGGGCTGCAAAGATATCAGAAAGCCCGCGCGGAGACCACATCACGGGAGGATATCCTCCTCATGTTGTATGAGGGGGCTATCCGCTTTCTCAATCAATCCATCGTGGAATTTGAAGACAAGGGCAATCTGGCCGAGCATAAACGCTTGCTGGGACGGGGCCGCTCCATCATTGAAGAGTTCCAGAACACCCTGGATTTCGAAAAGGGCATGGAAATTGCCACCAATCTGTTTGAACTTTATGAATACATGCTTTACGCCTTGACCCAGGCCAACGTCACCCGCGATATGGAACATGTGCGCAGTGTCATACGGGTATTGGAAATTTTATTGGATGGCTGGCGAGGTGCGGCCAAACAGGTCAAGAGCGGGTCAGTCAATCTCAATCCCCTCGGTATGCGGTTGGAAGGGGTTTGACCTTAGCTGCAAGGGTAAACGCGGCTTTGTTCCAATGACCACAAAGGAACATAAATGAGCCAGTTGGAAGAAATTCTGGACCGGTTGGAATCCCTGATGAACGCCCTCTTGCAAGAGGAAATGGACGAGGCGTTTCTTGATCAATTTCAAGTTGGCTGGCAAGCAAGCTTGGGGCAGCTTGAACAAGCCAGCAGCGATTCTTCTTTAAGCCCCACCACCCGCGCCCACTGCAAACAACGTTTGCAACAGTTGCTAGCCAATCTTCCCCAGGCAGAAGATCGGTTGAATCAGGATTTATCGGAAACCTCTCGTTTGCTCTATCAAGAAAACCAACGCGCTTCCACTTTGGGTAAAAGCCAGATACAAAAATCTGGGCGTTTTATGTATCGCAAAGCCTGACAGGTATTTGACAACTATCTGCAATGATGATCCAAAAAATTATTTCCGGGGGACAGACAGGGGTAGATCGGGCGGCCTTGGATTTTGCCATCCAGCATGGCATAGACCATGGGGGATGGTGCCCAAAAGGTCGTTTGGCTGAAGATGGAATCCTCCACCCTCGTTATAAACTGACGGAAACCCCCCTTAGCCGCTACAACCAACGCACCCATTGGAACATTCTGGATTCCCATGGCACATTGATTATTCGGGGCGCAATCTTGTCTGGGGGAACGGCGTTGACCTGGCGATTGGCTAAAACCATCGGTCGGCCATGTTTTACGGTCACCTTACAAACCGAGGTGGATTACAAGGCGGTTCACCAATGGGTGACAGACCATAGCATCCAGGTCGTGAACATGGCCGGCCCCCGTGAATCAGACAACCCTGGCATCTATCGGGAAAGCTTCTTGCTTCTGACCAACTTATTTGCCTATAAAGAACCCGCCACTTTGAACCATGAGGTCCAACATGGCATCTCTCTACCATTGGGTTAGCTCCAAACCCAACCTGGGGAGATCAGGATGGATGCGGGGGTATAGTTCATACTGACGAAATTTGAACAATTGATCCTTTCATACCGAACCACAATGAAAATATGCCTTAATTTTTTCCACTACGTAGGCAATTTGTGCTTCACTAAGTTCGGGGTACATGGGCAGGCTGATAATTTCATCAACGATGCGTTCTGTCACCGGCATGGAATTTTTTCCAATCCCAAGATCAGCGTTGCATGGTTGCAAGTGCAGTGGCACCGGATAGTGGATTCCAGCATCAATGCCATGATCTTTCAAGTAATTAAACAGAGGAGTGCGATCGGCCTTCGGCACCCGCAACACATACAAATGCATGGCATGCTGTCGATCCCCCACAGGCACTTCTGGTGTTTGCACCTGCTCCACCCCTGCTAACGCGGTTGAATAGGATGCAGCGTGCGCTCTTCGTGCACGACACCAGCCATCCAGATACTTCAGCTTTACGGATAATATGGCTGCTTGCAAACCATCCAGACGTGCGTTGGTGCCAAGGCTCTCATGCAGGTATTTACTGCTGCGGCCATGGTCGATCAATTTTTTCATCTTAGCGGCCAGCAGTGGATTGTTGGTGACCACGGCACCGGCATCACCATACGCACCAAGGTTTTTACCAGGATAAAAACTGAAAGCTGTGGCATCGCCAAACTGTGCGACAGACCGGTTACCAAGGCGCGCACCATGCACTTGCGCCCCATCCCCTACCAGAGCCAGACCGTGCTGTTGGGCAATGGCCGCCAGTTGCTCCATGGGGGCGGGTCGTCCATAAATGTGCACCGCAATCAATGCACGGGTTCGTGGACCGATTTTAGCGACCACCGCCGAGGGATCAAGATTAAAGCTATGTTCCTCAATATCCACGAAAACTGGAACCGCACCCAACAGTCGTACCGCCTCCGAAGTAGCGATAAATGTATGGGCTGGAAGAATAACTTCATCGCCAGGAGCGATTCCAAGTGCCCAGAGGGCGATATACAAGGCATCGGTGCCACTGGAACAACCAACAGCGTAATCCACCTCACAATATTGGGCGAACTGTTGTTCAAAATCACTTACCGCCGGGCCACCAATAAATGCCGTTTCTTCCATAACCTTATGAACGGCCTGATAAATCTCATCCTTGATATTGATGAATTGTGCTTTAAGATCGACAAGGGGAATTTTCACTTGATAACTCCTTCTTCCTGTCTGGAACTGAAGGGAACCCCCTCGTCAAGACCATTTTCCATCGCGGCAAGCCAGGAACCAAAACAACTATTACTTGCATCCAATTTCCTGGCAAACCTACCATGGCAGAGGCCGGCGTTGAGGATGTCCAAAGCTTATCCTATTATCAAATTTTCAGGTCCATAATACCGAGCTTACAGCGTTCGGGTCGAAATCTTAATTTAACTTCCAGCCCTGTTTCAATTGATTCATAAATGGCATTTATCAACTCCAAACTTTTTCGGCTTTCCAGACCATCCACCAATTGCCTGTGGTTATTGTTGATGCAGTCAATAATGTGCTCGTAGTATGCCTGATGGCCGAAACCATAGACATTTGGTGGATTAACGGAAAATTTTTCAATAACAGTTTCATCATCAGGAATTTTATCGACGAAATCCCACACATTTATTTTATCCATGGCAAAACCACCAACAACAACTGTACCACCTTCTCCCAATATTGAAAGCGAGCCTTCTAAATCTTTGGGACGTGTGGCGGTGGTGGCTTCAATGATTCCCAGTGCCCCATTGCGAAACTTGAGGGTTACAACAGCGGTATCTTCTGCCTCAATTTTTACCAGGGCCGTGGTACTTTTGGCAAAAACGCTTTCCACTTCCCCCAACATCCACTCCAGCATATCTACATGATGACTGGCCTGATTTGTCAAGACCCCGCCATCCATAGCCCAAGTGCCACGCCAGGATGCTTGATCGTAGTAGTCCTGCGTCCTGCACCACCGAACTCGAACAGTTCCCAGTACAATTTTTCCGAATCGCCCCTGTTCCAAGGCCTCTCTGGCTTTAACGATGGGGACATTGAATCTGTTTTGTTTGATGACAAATAATTTAACGCCTGCTCGATCACAAGCGTGGATCATTTTGTCAGCATCGTCCAGCGTCAAAGCCATGGGTTTTTCGACAACGATATGTTTTCGGTACTTTACAAGATCGACCACATTTTTTGCGTGGTTGCCGCTTTCGGTTAGTACAACGACCACATCAATAGTTTCGCTTTGCATCATCTGATGCATATCTGTGTAATGAGGGACAGCAAAGTTTTCCCCGATTGCCCTGGCCTTTGATTCAACAATATCGCATACAGCAGCTAACCGTGCTCCTTCGATAATATTCAGGCCGAGAAGTTCAGAGTGCCTTTTTGCAATTCTCCCACACCCTACAAGTGCGAAACTCAACATTTACGCGCCCTTCTTTGTAGTGTTTACCGAAATAACGCATTATAAACGCGTCATTTCGGGATGTGATTTTTGCATAGATACAATACAAAGAGTGTCATTGTGCTAGGCGGCTCAATTTTACTATTATTAATATTCCCAAGTTGTCATAATTGCACCTTAAAATAGTCACAATACCATGCCACGAACTGAGCAACCCCCTGTTCAAAAGGCATATTCGGCTTATAATCGAACTGCTCGACAAGATCATCCACATCAGCATAGGTATCTGGCACATCGCCCGGTTGCAGGGGAAGCAGATCCATTTTTGCCTTGCGACCCAGTGATTTTTCTATGGCAGCGATGTAATCCATCAGTTCTACCGGTTTGTTATTACCAATATTATAGACTCGCCAGCATGATTGGCTGGTGGCAGGATCGGGTTGCCCGCCGCTCCACTTGGGGTTGGGGGGGGCAGGACGGTCTAATACACGGATGACACCTTCCACAATGTCGTCTATATAGGTGAAGTCACGGCGGTGTTTACCATAGTTGAAGACCTCCATAGGCTTGTCTTCCAGGATGGCCTTGGTAAATTTAAACAGGGCCATATCGGGACGCCCCCAAGGTCCATAAACTGTAAAAAAGCGCAACCCCGTGGTTGGCAATCCGTAAAGATGGCTGTAGGTATGGGCCATCAGTTCGTTACTCTTCTTACTGGCCGCATAGAGGGAAAGGGGGTGATCCACGTTGTGATGCACAGAAAAGGGCATCCCTGTATTGGCCCCATAAACACTGGAGCTGGATGCATAAACCAGATGGTCTACCCCATTATGGCGGCACCCTTCAAGAATATGGGCAAACCCTACGATATTGCTTTCGACATAGGCCATCGGGTTTTCAATGGAGTAACGAACCCCTGCCTGGGCGGCCAGATTAACAACCCGTTGTGGCTTGTGGTTGGCAAAGGCGTCTTCAATAGCCTTTCGATCCGCAAGATCGATCCGCAAATGGGTGTAACCCGGATGATCTATGTGCCGGGCCAAACGTGCCTCTTTCAGGATCGGGTCATAGTAGTTGTTATGGTTATCTATACCAATAACCGAATCACCACGCTCCAAAAGACGTAGAGCAAGCGCAGAGCCAATAAAACCCGCAGCTCCTGTTATTAGAATCTTCATTATCAATCGCTCCCAAACAAGTCACGAGTGTAGATCTTCTCGGCAACATCACTTAAGACATCGGTTTTTCGGTTCGCAATAATAATGTCAGATTCTTTCTTAAAGACTGACAAGTCATTGACCACCCTTGAGTTGAAAAATTCAGCTTCCTTGAGAGCAGGCTCATAGACAATGATTGGGATGCCTTTAGCCTTAATACGTTTCATAATCCCTTGGATGCTAGAGGCACGAAAATTGTCCGACCCCGCCTTCATGATTAATCGGTATACACCAACCACTTTTGGGTGACGACGGATAATTTCATCGGCGATAAAATCCTTACGTGTTGTATTAGCCTCGACGATGGCATGGATAAGGTTTTGAGGAACATCCTGGTAGTTGGCCAAGAGCTGCTTGGTATCTTTGGGCAGACAATATCCACCGTAACCAAAGGATGGATTGTTATAGTGGTTGCCAATACGCGGGTCCAAACAGACTCCGTCAATAATCTGGTGGGAATCCAGCCCACGGGTGGCTGCATAGGTATCCAGTTCATTGAAATAGGCCACCCGCATGGCCAGATAGGTATTGGCAAATAACTTGATTGCCTCAGCTTCTGTACTACCTGTAAACAGAGTTGGAATATTTTGTTTGATGGCCCCCTGTTGCAAGAGCTTTGCAAACTTTTGGGCACGTTCACTCCGCTCACCAACAATGATGCGGCTTGGATACAAGTTGTCGTAAAGGGCTTTGCCTTCGCGCAGAAATTCCGGGCTGAAAATCAGATTACTGGTGCCCATTACTTGTTTGGTTTTGGCCGTGTAGCCTACCGGTACTGTTGATTTAATAACCATCACAGCGTTCGGATTGATCTCTTTCACATCCTGAACGACTGACTCAATGGACTTGGTATTGAAGTAGTTTGTAGTGGGATCATAATCTGTGGGCGTGGCAATAATGACAAACTCTGCCTCCTTATAGGCATCTTGCTTATCAAGTGTTGCTCGAAAGTCCAGGGACTTATGAGCAAGGTACTCTTCAATTTCTTTATCTTCTATGGGTGATTTTTTCTGGTTAAGCAGGGCAACTTTTTCTGGAACGATATCAACCGCAACCACCTGGTTGTGCTGTGCAAGCAAGACAGCATTAGATAAACCAACATAGCCTGTGCCAGCAATGGCAATTTTCATCGCAGAGCCTTTCTGAATTTCACATCTTGAACTCACCCATTTTTCTTCTAAGGGCTTTAATTTTGCCCTTTATTGCCTTACACCTTACCTTGTGCACCGCAAGAATAACGGGATGATGGCCATTCTTTCGGCTGTTTTTCTACTGTGTACTATGATATAGCCGAACTTTATTTTATTAGTCGGCGAAGTATATTGAGTCGCCTGCAAAAAGTCTATAAAAAAAGCACCTCACTGTAGCCTTCTGAAACAAGTTGGTTTGGACCAAACCTTCCTCAATCCCTTCCAAGGACGTATCCATCACAGGCTTCAACCCGTATCCATTGGCCAGGTTGCTTGATAACCCAACAGGCTGCCAGATCAAGGCAAATACAACCACGAACAAATGGCCACCGCCCCCAATACCCCAGCCAAGTCCGCTGCCAACCCGGCAGCCAGGGCATGACGGATGCGGTGGACTTGCACGGCACCAAAATAGACTGCCAAAACATAAAAGGTGGTTTCGCTGGAGCCTTGCAGAGTACTTACCAGAATGCCTGTGTAACTGTCGGGACCGATGGCGGGATTTTGAATGGTGGAAGCCAAAACGGCAAACGCCCCTGAACCGGATAAAGGACGCATGAGGGCCATGGGCAGGGCTTCGGCAGGGAGATTGATCAAACTGGTAATGGGTGCCAACACCGCCACCAAGCCATCCATGCCGCCACTTGCCCGAAACATACCCACCGCTACCAGAATAGCCACCAGATAGGGGATGATGCGGGTCGCCAGTTGAAAGCC
>JADFXB010000138.1 GCA_015233935.1 Magnetococcales bacterium
TGGATGAGAATGGTCAGCCGTTGGCAGACCAGGAAGCCGCCGCCCAGGCCGCCCAACAGGCTGAAGAACAGGGCCAACAGGGGCCAGACACTATTTGGGCCTATGGGGAGCAGGGGGGGAGTTATACCACCCCAGGATATTCGGGTAGCGATGAATGTATTACCGTGGATGGGGTCACCGTCAACAGTGATATGGATGGCAACGGCTCCTGCGGTCAGACCTTGCGCTACTCGGTGGAAGATGAATATGCAAGCTTCAAGGCGGAAGAGTGGTCCAATACCTGGAGCGGCATGGCGCGGGTTTCCAAGATTTTCTTCTGGGGCGGTAGTGTCAATGCCCAGGTAGCCACCACCCGTTTTCCCCCCTATAAGCCTTCCAAGTCCGCCACCGTGGGGGCGTTGGAAGTGGCGCAGAATTTAGGCCAGGTGGAATGGTCCAGCTCTGCCACCGTGGGAATGAGAACCCCCGTGCCCTTTGGTAAAAATTTTGGCAGTGAGGGTAATTTTTCGGCGGTGCAGACCAATCTCTCCCGTCTGACCATGCATCGCTCCGAGTTGAATCAGGAGGCGACCACCAATACGGTGGTGCGTAATGCCCTGCAAGCCTATTGGGAACTGGTGCGCGCCCTGATGCAGGTGGAAGTTTCTCATAAATACCGGCAGACCCTGGTGAAAAATCTTGCCAGGGTACAACGCCTTTACGATGCTGGCCAGGCAACGGAATATGCTTTGCTGCAGGCCCGCGCCAATCTGGAAAACTCCCATAACCAGGAAGAAATTGCCTGGAGCACCGTGGTGACCAGAGAAAATAATCTGAGTGATCTCTTGAATCTTCCCACCAAAGTAGTGGTGGT
The DNA here is from genome assembly GCA_015233935.1 of Magnetococcales bacterium. Taxonomy (GTDB): domain Bacteria; phylum Pseudomonadota; class Magnetococcia; order Magnetococcales; family JADFXB01; genus JADFXB01. Next base: position 854 of record JADFXB010000138.1, read on the forward strand.
CCCGGAAGGGTTTGAAAAAGGATTGCTGGAAAAAAGCAAAGTGGACGCCAACGCCTTGTTGGACAAAGCCATGCGGGAACGGGCAGAAATATTGGTGGCCAAAAGCGACTTGGACTACCAGAATCTTCTGCTCGCCTATCGCAAAAACCAATTACTGCCCGATATCACCCTCAATGCCACTCTGGGGGTAGGACAGTCCTCATCCGTCTTTGCCTACAGCTCCATGAGCGATTCCTGGTCCAAACTCACCGACCCCGACAGCATGAACTATTATGTGGGTTTTACCTGGACTGTGCCCTGGGGGGACAACAAGGTGCGTTCCGAATATCACCAGGCCCGTGCCTCCCATACCCAAGCCATGGACCGGGAGCAGCAATCGTTGGTGCGGGTTGCCAAAGAGGCCAATGGAGCCATTGCCAGCTTTCAAAGTTCACAAGGGCGGGAACAGTTGGCCAAGACCAATCTGAATTTGGCCAACAGTGCCTTGGCCAGTGCCGAGCGTCAATCTGAACTGGAAATGGTCACCGATTTTGAACTTCTCCAGCGTCATCAAGAGGTGTTCAAAGCCCAGGTGGAATATGTCAATTCCTTGCTGGATCAAAGGGTTGCCCAAGTCTCCTTGCAGGCTGCCAGTGGTGAATTGGGCCGGAGTGGTGGCAGTAAACCGGTGGGAGAACGGCCATGAGAGGATGCATCGCTTCTTTGGGTGGCCAGCGGGGCCTGTTGCTGTTGAGTGTGGCGGCGGTATTGGCCATTTCTCCCATGGATATGGTCGCCCGTCCAGGTGAAAAAAATGATCTCCTGGTGCAGGAGAGTCAGTTCAATCGCGGGGTGCGGGATTGGTTCGCCACCGAACAGGGACGTTCCCTGCTGGGCAGCCGTCAGTTGGTGGAAATCACCCTGCGGCAGGCGGTTGAACGTGCTCTCGCCGAAAACCTTTCCTTGAAAAAGGATCGGATTCAGGAAAACGTGGCCGAACAGGTTATGGTGGAAAACAGTGCAGCTTTTGACCCGGTTTTCAATGCCAATCTCAACACCTCCATGACCAAAAATTACTCCCGTGTGGAAAAGGATAAGAAGTTCAAAAAGGCCACCACCGAGTGTATTGGCGGATGTAACGATCCCGATTGGGCAGCCATCAACAACGTGGCGGATGATGCGCCCAATGCAGTGAACAATACGGCTGACGATCTTTATGTGGTCTATGATGAGGGTTCGCCGGTTTCTTATCTGCGCTATGACTCTTATCGGGCGGCTGGTTATTATGATACCACCATTCAGGCGAGTAAGTCGGATAAGTTTGGACCGGTTTCGGTGAGTACCTTTTCCATGGGCTTGAACGATCCATTGCCCTGGGGCATGAGTGTCAATGTAACCGAATCCACCGTCTATAAGGCGACTTATTACGCTTTGGATGGCGGTCCCACGGATCCCAAATATGGTAGCTATAAACGCCCCTGGATCTCCAACTTGTCGGTAGCCTTCAATACCCCGATTCCAGGAACCAAGGATTTTGGTGCCCTGGCTGCCCGTGAGGTCAATCTGGAACAATCGTCCATTGGGCGGCAACGGGCCTCCATCAACAGTCAGTATCGGGCCAACGATTTGATCAACAAGGTGGAAAACGCCTATTGGGATCTGGTCAACGTGATCGGGGACCTGGATGCCAACCTGCGTAACCGCAAGACGGTGGAAGCCCTGTTCAACAAGACCAACCGCATGTTCAACGCAAGCAGGGTCACCGCCTCCGATAAGGCACAGGTGGAAGCCCGGCTGGCCAATGCGATGGAAAAGGAGATCCAGTCGGCCAATGCCTTTATTCAGGTTTCCAACCGGTTGAATCAACTCCTGAACTTCCAGGGCAATACCCTCTTCTTGCCGGTTGGCTATGTGGCCGATTTGCAAAAGGCGACGGAATTTTCCTTGGACGAAACCTTGGAAAAAGGGCGTAAGGAAAATATTCAAAACCGTCTGGAAGAAAACTCCTTGTCGGCAGCCGACTTGACCTTGCGGCAGCGGCAACAACAGACCCGTCCCGACCTGAACTTTACCCTGGCCGTAAATGCAACCCAAAATAACAGTAAGTTTGGTTACAAAGATGTCACCGAATCGCTGATGAATTTGAGCGATCCCGATGCCATCTCCATCGCCGGGACCGCCGCCTATAAATATCCGGTGGGCAATGGGGCCGCCAATGCCTATCTGGGACAGGCACAAGCCGATCATGCTCGTCGTCAGGCTGCCAAGCTGGAGACGGGGAATCGGGTGGATCGGGATATCCTGAACGCCTTCGCCTCTTTGAACAGTGCCCGAGAACAGGCCAAAATTTCCACCCGCAATCTGGAATTGGCCGAGACCGCCTACAACAAGGCCATATCCATGCAGGAACTGGATGGCGGACGACGGGTGACCGAGTATGAACTGCTGGTCAAAAATGAGGAAGTCTTCAACGCCCGCTTGCGTTATCTGAAGGCCATGGTGGATACCAAGCGCAATGAGTCGGCCCTCAATGCGGCCATGGGTGCTCTGGAGGGTAAATACAGCGCGGCTGGTGCGGACAAACAAGTCGCACAGGTGGCAACCGGAGGTAGCAAGCAATGAGTCACACGCAACCAACATTGAGTAGAAAATTATCGGTTCTCGTGACCCTGTTGGCCTTGGCTGCCGCTGGCAGTGCGGATGCTACTGAAACGGGCAAACAAAAAGTGGACCTGGCTGCCAAGGGGTTGGCTTTGGATTTCATCCCCGATGGAAAGGACCGGGCCAATTATAAAATCGTCCAGGAAACTTTGGGTGAAAATTCTGATGGAGCCTGGGGCCATCTGCGGGATCGGGGTGTGGTCTACTTGTCGCCGCAAGAGGCCATGGTAGGCGTCTTGCGCAATAACCTGACGGTCAAGGTAAGCAGTGCAGAAGCTGCCAAGGCTGCCTTGGCTGTGCAACAAGCGGAAGCCGTCTTTGACCCCACCTTTTTGGTAGATTTTGGTCGCACCTATAGCACCACCTATAATCGGAAGGGGTTTGGTCCTGTTTATCAGAAAAACTTCCGCGCCACCCCCACCAATGGGCAACCCTACCTGGATATCATGACCGCAGGGGATCCAGAACCGGAAATCAATCGAATCGGTTACTTGGGACCCCAGGCATCGGGTACGGTCAATAAAGAATATTATTTCAGCAAGGCCCCCAAAAAAGGCCCCAGTGAGTCTTATTCCGGCACCTTGGGCGTGACCCAGCAATTGCCCTGGGGTTCCCAGTTGCGTTTGACCCACGGCATCAACTACCGGTTGGTGGACTATGATGAACTGGGCCACTCCTACGATATGCCCTACGCCTCCAGCATCGCACTGAACATTTTGGTGCCTTTGCCGGGGATGAAAAACTTTGGCAAATTTGCCCCCCAGGAGGTTGCCACCCAGCAAGCCAAGTTGACCCGTGATCGGGGAGATTTAAACTTACGGTTGGTGATCGAACAGAGCCTGCTGGAAGCAGACTTGGCCTATTGGGATTTGGTGCAAAGCCTGGAAAACCTGCTGGCAGCCATCGAAATCCGTCGCTCCTCCCAGGAACAGGCCAAGAATGCGGACAAAATGCTGGATTTGGGCCGTACCACCCAGTATGGCAAAAATCAGCGGGACGCCGAGTTTGCCCGAACCAAAGTGGCAGAAGAACAAGCGCGGGATAACTTGATCAATGCCTCCTACCGTATGTCCCTGGCTCTTGAATCGGGTAAGGATGTGAGCAACGCCCCCATTCTTTTGCCCGCAGGCTACCATGACCGGTTGGCCGCTGAAATGGCGATTGACGGTAAGGTTGCCCATCAAAAGGCCATGGAACGGCGCATGGAACTCAACCTGGCGGCAGTGGATTATGCCTCCAATGTGCTGAACTTACGCTATCGGGAAAATCAGGCCCTGCCGGATGTTTCCTTTACAGGCAACTTCAGCCAGGGACAAAGCAACAAAGAGTATGGCTACGGCAGTTATCCCAGCTCTCTTAGCCATTTGCACAAGCCGGACACCCGCAGCTATGGTACCGGTATGGCCTTTGTACGTCCCATTGGTAATCGGGCGGCCAATGCAGGGGTGGAGCAGGCGCGGGGCTATCTCCAACAAAGCGATTTGTCCAGGGAATCCACCGAAAAAGATATCGCCAAAGAGGTGGAAGATGCCTTGGCCAGCGTGAGCAGTGCCCGTTTGCGGAAAAAGGCAGCCAAGCGGACCGAAGAGTTGGCGGCCCTTACCTTAAATAAATTGCGCTCTCGCTCCGAATCGGTGGGGGATGTGAACGAGTTGGAGCTGACCCTCAAACAGCGGGAGTTGTTGCAGGCAAGAACCGCCAGCATTCTGGCTCAAATGGATGCCAAACGGGCAGAAACCCGCTTGCTCATGGCCCAGGGTATTCTGGCAGAAACCATGGGGGATAAGACCGCCATCGACGAGTTTGACCGCTATCGCATTCAATTGCTGGCGGACAGCAAGGCGACTCCCTTCTTCTCCTCCTTCTCCTTCGGCAAAAGCGACACCGCCAAGCCTTGACCAGATCTCATGAACAGCCATCCGGGGCTGCCGGATGGCTGTTTTTTTAGGACTACCCCTATGAAAGTTGGCATCCTCCATTTTGGTCAACCCTTTGCCCGCCAAGTCCTGGCTGAGGTAGAAAAAAGGGTTCCCGGCCAGGTGGTTGCCATGGATCTTTCCGATCCCCATGGTCGTTTATCCATCGATGCCCATTCCCTTTCCTGGCAGGGTGAAGAGTTGTCCACTCTGGAAAAGGTGTGGGTGCACGGTTTTCACTATACCAATCCGGTGATTCCCACCCCAGAGGAGGGGACCGATTGGAGTATCTGGCAATTTGGTTACCTGGCCGAACAACAAAAATTCAGTGCCACCTTTAGTTTATTGACCGAATTGGTGCGCCGTGGGGTGGAAGTCTGGCATGGTCCGCAACTCTACCTGTTGGACTTCATGAAACATTCCCAATTGTCCCTGCTGGCACGTAAAGGGCTGGCTGTCCCGGATATGGTCTGTGTAAACACTTTGCAGGATGCAGAAGCCTTTTGTCGCCAGGATTTTCAGGTGGTGTGGCGTCCCGCCACCGGGCGCGGGGCCTGGCAACTGTTTATGCAAAAACAAATGCTGGCCCTGGCCGATCCCGGCAAAACTCCCATTTTGTTGGCAGAAGTCAAACCAGGAGAATTGCTGCGTATTTGGATTCTCAACGGTCGTCCCCTGTTGGCCATGCGTCAGTTTGCCCCTGCCGATCACGCCCCCCATGAAAGTCTGGAGCGCATGCAAATTGTCCCCTACATCCCGCAAGCCGACGCAGTGGAAGAAGCCGCTGCCACCTTAGGGTTGCAATGGGGGGTGATGACCTGCATCCACGATGGCGAGCGGGTTACCTTCTACGACGTTGACCCAGACCCCATTGTCTCCTGGCTTCCCGCCCCCCATCGCCAAACCTTGACCACTGCCCTGGCGGCGGCCCTCTCCGATGATCAACTCCCTCCCATCTCCTACGATCCCCTTCCCTTGGAACGCCCCAATCTCTTTTTGCGTCGTATGACCCGTATCCTCTACGAGTTTGAGAACAGCAAATACCGCAATTAAACCCCGTTTTTGTATTGCTGAACCTTGTCTACCATGTTGGACGGCGTGTCTATAAAAATACTACATATTCGTGGTCAATGGATGGTGATTGTTGGGAGATTGATAAAAAATCCTTGATAAATCGCTAGTTGAAGGAAAAATCATTTCTTGGCACGATGGTTGCTCTTAATAGGACAACAAACGGGAGGGTGGAAGACAAAGCCAAGATGGCAGACTTTTCACACAAAATGCACATGGCTCCCTTTGTCAGCGGTCTCTGTAAAAACAGTAAACCGCAACTATGGATGACAACCAACCCATTTTTATTGAGGAGAAGCAAATGTCTTTCGGAACTTCAAACATCGGTGTTTCCCAAAGTGGTAAAAGCGGCGGCGATGCCTCCGGTATGGCTGGTGCTGGTGCTGGTGCTGGCGGTGGCGGTGGCTTCGGTTCCGGTTATGCCGATGCTTCCTCCGGTGATGCCCTTGGTTTCGGTGAAGGTGTTGGCGGTTTCGCTGGTGCCGGTGCCATGGCTGGTCAGTCCGGCGGTGATGTGAGCGACAATACCTCCATTGGCGACATCAACATCAACTCGTAATCCGATCTGTTCGGTTACACGTTTTTTTACTTTACCTTCAAGGAGATCAAATCATGTCTTTCGGTGGCGCAAACGTTGGTGTGAGTCAGAGTGGCAAAAGCGGTGGTGATGCTTCCGGTATGGCCGGTGCTGGTGCCGGTGCCATGGGTGGCAGCGGATTCGGCAGCGGCTACGCCGATGCCTCCTCCGGTGGTGCTTACGGTTTTGGCGGTGGTGCTGGCGGTGATGCCGGTGCTGGTGCCATGGCTGGTCAATCCGGCGGCGATGTGAGCGACAATACCTCCATCGGCGATATCAACATCAACTCCTAATCTTTGCCTAAGAGGCATGCTGGAGGTTTCCCATGAGCTATGATCATCATAATTCTGGTGCTGCCAATATTGGTATCTCTCAGGGCGGCAAAAGCGGCGGTGATGCCTCCGGTATGGCCGGTGCTGGTGCTGGTGCCGGTGGCGGCGGTGGTTTCGGTGGCGGTTATGCCGATGCCTCTTACGGTGGTGCTGCTGGTCTGGGTATGGGTGTCGGCGGTGACGCTGGTGCCGGTGCCATGGCTGGCCAATCCGGTGGTGATGTGAGCGATAACACTTCTATCGGTGATATCAACATCAACTCCTGATCCTGACTCTGCTCTCTTCCCAATAAAAAATCTCAAGGAGAACGACAATGTCTTATGGTGGCGCGAATGTTGGTGTGAATCAAAGTGGCAAAAGCGGTGGTGATGCTTCCGGTATGGCCGGTTCTGATGCCGGTGCCATGGGCGGCGGTGGATTCGGCAGCGGTTATGCCGATGCTTCCTCCGGCTATGCCGATGGTGCCGGTGTCGGCCTGGGCGGTGGTGCCGGTGCCGGTGCCATGGCTGGCCAATCCGGTGGTGATGTGAGCGATAACACCTCCATTGGTGATATCAACATCAATTCGTAAGCTGTATCCGGAAATCGGGCGGGGGAATTTTTCCCCCGCCCGGTTTTTTTATTTCTAAAAGACCACATTGATGAACTCTCCAACCATCGCACTCTTTGCCAATCATGGCAGCCCGCAACTTATGGCTGTGCGTGATGCATTGGTTGAGGAAGGGGCAGCCCCCGTGGTCTTCGATATCCAATTGGGCGGTGGCAGAAAACCCTCCGTCTTCATGGCTCCCGGCGAAGCCCGTTGGGACGGCGTAGACTTCGGTGCCATTCAAGCTGTCCATATTCGCTGCACCGCTCCCAATACCCTGCCCGCTGTCCCCCCACGTATGAATGCCGCCTCCTACGCCGAATGGCGTTCCCCCTATTTGCGGGAACAAGAATATCAGGCAACCACTTTCAGTTTTTTTAACCATTTGATCCATATGGGAAAACTCGTTGTTAACCCCTTGACTGTTGGCTACATCGACCACGACAGCAAAGGACAACTCTATATGCGCCTGCGGGCAGCAGGCTTCCCCGTCCCCGAAACCCTCACCACCAATGATCCCAACCGGGCTGAAGCCTTCCTGCAACAATGCGGCGAACTGGTGGTCAAACCCGCCATTGGCGTCGGCTCCACCCGTCTTCTCACCCATGAAGACTTGGGATTCCTGGATGAAATTGCCCTCTGCCCCGTCCTCCTGCAACAACGCATCAAAGGCCATACCCTGCGGGTG
>JADFXB010000139.1 GCA_015233935.1 Magnetococcales bacterium
TAGGGCATGGCCGACAATCAGGCCCAGGCCGATGCCATGGCCTATGTGATGGAAACCTTCAAACGGCGTGAAATTTATCGTCACATGTCCAATGCCGCTGACCAGATGGCCAACGCCGGTACGGTGCTGCACGACATCGTGGTGCAGATCGTCTGATTTACGGAAATGTGGCAGATATGGAAAAACCCCGCTTTATGCGGGGTTTTTTATAAGAATCGGGTAGGGTGACGTATGTCCCATGGTGGAGCCATGGAGTTGTACCAGGTACTGTTGGCGGCCTATGGTCGGCAAAAATGGTGGCCTGCCGATAGTGCCCTCGCCATGATGGCGGGGGCCATTCTGGTACAAAATACCGCCTGGACCGGTGCTGCCAGAGCTGTACAGCGTCTGGCGGAAGCGGGTTTGCTGGAGGCGGCTGCCTTGCGGCAGGTGGACGATGAACGATTGTGGGAGCGTATCAGACCAGCGGGCTATTTTCGGGTCAAAGGTCAACGCCTGCGGGCATTGGCCACTTTTCTGGCAGATTATGGGGATAACTGCCAGCGATTGTTCCGACTGGAAACCACTGAACTACGCAATGCCCTGTTGAAGGTGCACGGTATCGGCAAGGAAACGGCAGATTCCATCGTTTGTTACGGTGGGGGCCGCGCCATCTTTGTGGTGGATGCCTATACCCGTCGCCTGTTTCATCGTTTGGGATGGAGTTCGGCCAAAGCCGACTATGATCAATTGCAACAATTGGTCATGGGGACGGTGCCGCCAGAGGCGGACATGCTGGCAGAATTTCATGCCCTCATCGTTCGACATGCCAAAAACCACTGCCGAAGCAAACCTTTGTGTCATGGATGCCCGGTGGTCTTCTGCCCCGGTCATTCCTTCCCACAGGGCAGGGAGTGAGAACTTCCTTGCACAAAACAAGAGGGTTACCTATCCTCTCCGGTTGGCTTGCCAGCTCGCACAGCACAGTCCATGCAAGAAGCAGGTTGTTGTGCCAACCGATATAAAAACCCAAGGAGCGAAAAGATGCTTGAAGCCTATCGTCAACATGTTGCAGAGCGTGCCCAGGAGGGTGTTCCTCCCCGTCCTTTGTCGGCAGAACAGACCAAAGGGTTGGTTGAACTGTTGAAAAATCCCCCCGCTGGTGAAGAGGCGGTGTTGGTTGATCTGATTACCAATCAGGTTTCTCCCGGCGTGGATGACGCAGCAGCCGTCAAGGCGGCCTTTCTTTCCGACGTGGCCCATGGGCGGGTAGCCTGTTCGGTGATCAGTCGGCAGGAGGCGGTGGGTCTGTTGGGAACCATGGTGGGTGGCTTCAATGTGGACCCCCTCATTAGTCTATTGGACGATGCTGCCATGGGCAGCGATGCGGTAGCCGCCCTCTCCAAAATTTTGCTGGTTTACGATAGCTTCGCCAAAGTAGTGGAAAAGGCCAAGAGCAACGCCAATGCCCGTCAGGTCATGCAAAACTGGGCCGATGCCACTTGGTTTACCAACAGCCCGGAGATGCCGGAAGAGGTGACCGTCACCGTCTTCAAAGTGGATGGTGAGACCAATACCGACGATCTTTCCCCCGCTTCCGAAGCCTGGAGCCGTCCCGATATCCCAGTGCACGCCAAATCCATGCTGATCAACCGCAAACCCGGCTCCCTGGAAGAAATCGCTGCTTTGCGGGCCAAAGGTCATCCCCTGGCCTATGTGGGCGATGTGGTGGGAACCGGCTCCTCCCGTAAGTCGGCGGCCAACTCGTTGATCTGGCATATTGGTTCTGATATTCCCTGTGTTCCCGGCAAACGCACCGGTGGTGTGGTTATTGGCAGCACCATCGCCCCCATCTTCTTCAATACGGCGGAAGATTCGGGCATGCTGCCCATTCAATGCCCGGTGGGTGAGTTGAATTCCGGTGATGTGATCACCATCAACACCAAAAAAGGCACCATCACCAAAGGTGGTCAGGTGGTTGCCCAGTTCAGCCTCAAGCCCTCCACCCTGCCCGATGAATTTCGTGCTGGTGGTCGGGTCAATTTGATCATCGGACGCAAATTGACCGCGCAAGCCAGGGAAGCCCTGGGCATGCCTCCCGCTACCCTCTTCCTGATGCCGGAAAATCCGGTGGATTCGGGCAAAGGCTTCAGCCTGGCGCAAAAAATTGTGGGTAAAGCTTGTGGCCTGCCCGGCGTGCGTCCCGGCACCTATTGCGAACCCCGCATGACCACGGTGGGTTCCCAGGATACCACGGGTCCCATGACCCGTGACGAGATCAAGGAACTGGCCTGCCTGGGCTTTTCTGCCGACCTGGTGATGCAATCCTTCTGCCACACAGCGGCTTATCCCAAAGCGGTGGACATTCAAACCCACCACACCCTGCCCAAATTTATCACCGATCGGGGTGGTTTGGCTTTGCGGGTGGGTGATGGTGTCATCCACTCCTGGTTGAACCGCTTGGTCCTGCCCGACACCGTGGGAACCGGTGGTGACTCCCATACCCGTTTCCCCATTGGTATCTCCTTCCCGGCGGGTTCTGGTCTGGTGGCCTTCGCTGCCGCAACCGGTGCCATGCCTTTGGACATGCCCGAATCGGTGCTGGTGCGTTTTACGGGTGAAATGCAACCCGGTATCACCCTGCGGGATCTGGTCAATGCCATCCCTTATGTGGCCATTCAACGGGGTCTGCTCACCGTGGCCAAAGCGGGCAAGAAAAATATTTTTGCCGGACGCATCCTGGAGATGGAAGGGCTGCCCAACCTGTCGGTGGAACAAGCCTTTGAGCTGGCCGACGCCTCGGCAGAACGCTCCGCCACCGCTTGTACCGTGCGTCTCAACAAGGAACCGGTGATCGAGCTGTTGCAGTCCAATGTGGTTCTGTTGAAAAACATGTTGAAGAGAGGCTACCAGGATGCCAAAACCATCCAACGGCGCATCGACAGCATGCAAGCCTGGCTGGCCAACCCGGTTCTGCTGGAGCCGGATGCGGATGCCGAATATGCCGCCGTGGTGGAAATCAACATGAGCGAAATTCGCGAACCCATCGTGGCCTGCCCCAACGATCCCGACGATGTGAAACTGCTCTCCCAGGTGGCCGGTGACAAGATTGACGAAGTCTTCCTGGGTTCCTGCATGACCAATATTGGTCACTTCCGGGCTGCGGCCAAAATTTTGGACAATCCTGCTCAGGTGCCTTCCCGCCTGTGGGTGGCTCCTCCCACCCGCATGGACGAAGAGCAACTGCGCAATGAGGGTATCTACAGCACCTATGGCAAGGTGGGTGCCCGTATGGAGGTTCCCGGCTGTTCTTTGTGCATGGGTAACCAGGGACGGGTGAAAGACAAATCTGTGGTCTTCTCCACCTCCACCCGCAACTTTGACAACCGCATGGGTAAAGATACGCGGGTTTATTTGGGTTCCGCCGAACTGGCCGCCATCTGTGCCCTCAAAGGGGTCATCCCCACGGTGGAAGAGTACCTGGAAATCATGAAGGAAAAGGTGAATCCCAAGGCCAAGGATATCTACCGCTACTTGAGCTTTGACAAGATTCCCGACTACGAAAGCAGTGGCACCCATTGAGGATGGCTTGACCTCACGGGTTAGTAAGGGTTGAATAAAAACCGGTGGCGGTTGTTGGCCACCGGTTTTTTCATTGTTGGGGATCACAACAGGATGGTTGCATGAAGGGAAAATCCCTCTTCCATGGCTTGCTGATTAGTGCGGTTTTGCTGACCGCACTCATCACCATGGTGGACATGGATTGGCAGGCGGGTCTGGAAGGGGTGGCGGGAATTTCGGGCTGGACCTTGTTGGCCATGTGGGCCAGTTATCAGTGCAACCTCTATATGAGGGCTTGGCGATTGCGCTTGCTGTTGCGCTCTTCTGTAGGACAAGTGCGGGCTTGGTCGGTGGTCATGGTCTATCAATGGTTCACCAGTACATTGCCCTTTCGTAGCGGTGAAATTTCTTTACTGCCCATGTTGAAACAGTACGGGGTGGCCATGGCCCACTCCCTGGCGGTGGTGGTGGTTTTTAAGTGGGCGGAACTGGTTGCTTTGTTGATTAATTTTATTGTGGTTTGGATTGTGTTCCAGGAGTGGATTCCATTTGTCGGTGAGGAGATGTGGTGGAGTATCTTGGCTTTAATTTTGGGCAGTGGGTTGGGGGTGGTGGTTTTGTTTGCCTATCGTCAACAGGGGATGGCCTGGCTGGAGGAGAGATTTTTAAGGAAGTATTCCCAATCCTCCTGGTTGAAGGACCGCCTGGAAATATTTCAGACCGCTCTGATGGAAGAAAGGGTGGACTCTTTGGTTGGGGTGGTGTTGGTTTCCCTGTTGGCAAGACCCTTTAATACTTTGACTTGGCTTGTTTTTTTTGGCGATCTGGCACCTCTTGTTCCCTGGCAGACGGTGGTGGTTGGGGAGATGCTCTTTTTACTGGCCTCCCAACTGCCCATTCATGGACTGTTGGGAGTGGGAAGCTTTCACGCCCTGTTTGTGGTGATCTTTTCGGCTTTGGGTCTGTCGGCAAGCGATGGAATGTTGTTGGCAACCGGCTTGCATTTTATAAATTTGCTTACCAACGCCCTTACGGGCTTGCAGGGAACCCTGTTGGGCAAATGGTTGGATGGTCAGGATTGAGGGTTGGCAAGATACCATTCGGCCAAAGCCAGGTCCTGGCGACGGGTAATTTTGATGTTTTGGCTTTCGCCTTCCACCAAGAGGACTGGGAATCCCAGTTTTTCCACCATGGCGGCATCGTCGGTGGCGGGCAGATTGCGGTCGTATGTCTCATGGGCTTGGCGTATCAGGCCGAGGTGGAAAAGTTGCGGGGTTTGTGCCAGCCAGATGGTTTGCCGGGGGATGGTTTGTTGGATGAAATGGGAGCCGTCGGATTGTTTGATGGTATCCTGGGCGGCAAGGGCGGGAATGAGGGCTTGCACCCCATCTCGGGCCGCCAACAGTCGATCCAGCAGGGAGAGGGAGAGGAGGGGGCGGGCGGCGTCGTGGATGCCTACCCAGTGATCCTGGGGTAACTCCAGGGCGTCCAGCCCTTTTTGCACCGAGTCTTGCCGTTCGGCACCGCCAAAGACGGGTGGTCGCACTTTGGGTAAAAGGTGGAGGAGAGGGGTGATCACTTGATGGTAGTGTTCATCATCTCTGGCAATGACCACCTGGATGGTGGAGACCAGGGGATGGCGGTGGAGGGCTTCCAGGGTGCGAAAGAGGAGGGGTTGACCGGCCAGGGGGTGATATTGTTTGGGCAGGCTATCCCCAAACCGATTCCCACGCCCCGCCGCCACCACCAGCATGGCACAGGGGGAGGAAGCAGCAGAGGTGTGGGGGGCATGGCTCATGGCAGGGGATTCCCGTTGGCAGGAGAGGCGAGAGGAGAAATTTTGCAGGTTGGCTACTGGATTTGCAAGCGGTTGCCTGTTATATGTGGTAAAGTAACCTACGGGGCCATGTTTCACCACTGGATGAGCAGAAGAAATGACTTTGTTTAAAAAGTTGACCATAGCTGGCTTTAAATCCATTGCCAGTGGAGAATTGGAGTTGGGAAGCCGGAATGTGGTTATCGGAGCCAATGGTTCTGGTAAATCCAACTTGCTTGGCGTATTTACATTGTTTGAGCAGGTGATTTCTGGAAATTTACAGGTGTATGTTGGAGGGGAACCAGATCGTATATTACATCATGGCAGGAAGGTTACTCCTTTATGTGAAATAATATTAGAGATGGATAAATGTTCTTATGGGATAGGGTTGATAGAATCTCGTGGGACTATAATATTTAGAGATGAGTGTATATTATTGCATGACAGTAATGCTAGATTTGGAGCTTCTGGTGCTTATGAGAGTAGTGTGTGTTTAATATTTAAGGAAAGTGAATACGACGATCCATTTAGAAGTGCAATAAAACATTTAGAAAAAATTAAAGCATATCATTTTCACGATGTCTCAGAATCATCTCCAGCGCGACATCCCAGCGATATTGCAGACAATCGGATTCTCAGGAAAGATGCCGCCAATTTGCCAGCATTTCTTTATATGCTTGAGATAAATCATCCAGAGCATTTTCGCTATATTGAAGAGCACATTCGTCTGGTAATGCCCTTATTTAAAAAATTTAAATTGGCTCCCATGGCTATTAATCCCAACAGGATTAAACTGGAATGGGAGCAAAAAGGTTCAGATGCTTATTTTGATGCCTATTCTTTGTCAGATGGCACTCTGCGGTTTATTTGTCTGGCGACCTTGCTGTTGCAACCAGCACCACCGCCTCTCATTGTGTTGGATGAACCGGAATTGGGCTTACATCCTTCGGCTATCCATATACTTGCCGAGATGATCCATTCAGCGTCTATTGAGACACAGATCCTTTTGGCTACCCAATCCGTTACTTTGCTTGACCATTTTGCTGTTGAAGATGTCATAGTCACGGAAAACGTGGGAGGTGCGACAGTTTTTCATCGTCTGTCTGGGGAGGAGTATCAAGAGTGGTTGCAGGATTATAGTTTGGGAGAATTGTGGGAAAAGAATGTTCTGGGGGGGGAGACCATAATAAGGCTACTCCCCCTGGAGGAAGGATAATGGGCAGAGTTGGTTATCGAAAGGATTTGGAACCGATTTTTGTGTAGGAAAGGATGCTAGGCATCCATTGTAGCTACCCAACGATGGGTTGTGATAGAATGTTGGCAAGGTTGTCCAATGAAGAATGGAGATTGATTATGACTCTCATTGAGCAGGTTAATGAGCAGGTGCGAGAGTTACCAGAAGAGGCTGTGGCAGAGGTGCTTGACTTTATCGGATACTTGTGGATGAAGTTGGGTAAGTTTCCCTATGTGGGTTCTTCTGTACAGAGGGTAAGTTTTGAAGATGGTTCTATGCCATGGGATGCCAAGGCTTTTGTAAAGAAGTTTGCTGGTAGTATACCAGATTTTCCAGATATCGAAGAAGAAGGACCAATTCAGGAGCGGGATTGGGTTGAATGAAATACCTGTTAGATACAAATACATGTATAGCATTTCTTAAACAGAGGAAATCCGTAGTTGATAGAATTGAGTTGTGTAGTTCTCCGCCAGTGTTATGTAGTATTGTAAAGGCAGAGCTTTTGTATGGTTGTTATAAGAGCAATCAAAGGGAAAGAAATTTAGCATTATTGATAGATTTTTTTTCAACATTACCGTCTTTACCATTTGATGATCGGGCAGCGGAATATTATGGGCAATTGCGAGCATTTCTGGCTCATCGGGGAACACCCATTGGAGCAAATGATTTATTGATCGCGGCAATAGGTTTAGCGAACGAGTTAGTATTAGTAACCCACAATGTTGGCGAATTCTCTCGTGTTCCGGGGTTGAGGTTGGAAGATTGGGAGTAGTGAGGCACATAAAAATGGCAGAAGTTAGGGAGAGGCAGGCATGATGGAAGCCATTTCTTGGGGGGCGGTGGTCCTGTTCGCCCTGGCAACGGTGGTGACCTTGCGGGAGGCTTATGGACCCGTGGAGCGGGCCACCACTTTGACCTGGTGGTTGACGGCGTTGGGTGGTCTGGTGTTGGGGTTTGTCTATGTCAACCATGTATTGGTAGGGCCTGGCCTGCTGGAGGTGAGTTTGGGGCCCTCCCTGCAATTGATGGTGTTGGTGACGGCGGGATTGTTTTTATTGGGAGGCCGTCACAGTGTGCGCATGAATCGTTCGGTGGGGATGGTTCTGTTGCCGGTACTGGTGGTCTTGTTGATCATTGCCCAGGTGCTGCCGGAAGGGCAGGGGCATGTGCGCAAGATGGCGGATCCCTTGCTGGTGGGCCATTTGTTGTGTTCGGTGGCCTCTTATGGACTGTTGAGCCTGGCGACGGTGTTGGCGTTGCTGGATGGGGTGCAGGAGCGCGCTCTGCGCAGTAAGAGTCAGGTGACCTTCCTGGGCCAGTTGCCCTCTTTGGACCGGCTGGAGGAAAAGCTGTTTTTCACCATCAAGTGGGGATTTGCCCTGTTGACGTTGAGTATGATCACGGGAGGGGTCTTTTCCTATCAGGTGAAGGGGGTCTATTTTGCCTTTTCCCACAAGGTGATCTTCATGTGGGCCACCTGGCTGGTTTTTGGAGTATTGTTGCTGGGGCATCATTTTCAAGGTTGGCGGGGCAGGCGGGCGGTTCGCTATATCCTAATTGGATACGTGTTTTTATGGTTGGGCTATTTTGGGGTGAAGATGGTGTCGGAGCTTTTCTTGCAGCGTTAGATCTATCCTGTTGATTTTGAATGAGTTTGTAATGCTGGCCAAAAAAAATGAAAAACTTCAAAAAAGTGCTTTGACAATGCAGGGCGGATTGGATACATTTGCACCTCCTTAGCGGGGCTGGCAGGAAAGTGAAGCAAGCCGACGAAATGGAAACCTGGCAAAACCGGCAACGTCACGAAAAAAGTGACAAGGTAGTAAAAAAAGGGATTGACAGGGGGTTTGGAGGATGATAAGTTTGTACCTCCCAAGCGACAGAAAATTGAACGGGTAACTGTTCAGCATTTCTGGCAGCAAAAACCGCGAAGGACCGCCCCTCAACGGAGGATAAGCGGAAGGTTCATTGACAATTCGGTAGTCGA